>NZ_BSDR01000001.1:3222500-3550000 GCF_027925305.1 Desulforhabdus amnigena
CAATGTACGGCGTTGCGGCTCGGTTATTTCCTGAACGGGGCGTCTGCCTCGCGGTCTTTGACTCATGTGTATCCTCAACCATCCAAATGGCTTATTTATGAACGCCAATGGCCGCAGGGCCCGGTCAGGGCAAACTACGGCCACATTACAGGCTGATATTATACGACCTGATAGGCATCAGGTCAATAGAAAAAATGTACATGAATCAGGAGGTTTGGGGATTGCCGGCGGGGATGAAAAGAGAGATCGGTGATCGGACGGGTGGATAGAGAGGCGTCCGGTTGCCCTGAGAGGGGGCGTCAGCTCATTCGCTCGGCGGTCAGCTTCGCCCACATCTTTCGTTGACGCGACCAGTGGGGAACTGCGGCAATGGGACGGACCTCTTTCTCCCGAAGCCGGTCACGCCCCTTGACCGTCCGGGGCAGGAAGAGAATCGCCTCTTGGATGTCCGGGGCCAGGTTGAGCAGGTTCATGATCTGGGTGATGCGTGCGCGCGTCACATAGCCGAGCCTGGCCAAATCGGCATAGTCCCGCACTTCGCCGCGCCGGACCAATCCGTCGAAGCGGATCGCCAAAGCCATCAACTTCGAGATGCGGGGCAGATTCCCCGGCTCGATGGTTCGGTCTACCTCGTGCGGATGGTTGTCGCTTTTCCTGCGGTTCTTTGGTTTGAAACTGAAGGAGATCTCCAGCCGGCTCAGTCCCGTTCCCTCGGATGCGGTATTTTTCATGCGGACACCTCTCGACTGCGGATGTCGGCCTCGCTGCACAGCGCCTTGACTCCCGCTGAGCGGAAAGTCACGGTCACTCTACCGTCCCGCCCGTCATAACCGACGCGCTCGACGAGGAGTCGGACGATCCGTGATTGTTCTCGGGAAGACAGTGACTCCCAAACCGAGTCGAAGACCGCCAGCGCCCGGGCCAGGTCGCCTTCATCAACAGTTTCTCTCTGGATCGTGATGACCTCTTCGCGTATGGTGGTCATCCGCTGTTCTATGGTTCGAATCTGATCCTGAAGGTCGGCGAGCTGGTCCATGGCCGCCCCTCCGTTCGAGGCGGCGGTGAAGGACTCGCTCACCAGCTTCTGCACTCTGGTGTGCAGCCGTTTGAGTTCACGTTCGTGGCCGCGTTGTTCGGTTTCCAGTTCCACCATGCGCTTGCCGCTCTCTTCCCGAACCTTTGCAGCCGTCGCTGCGATGATTTCCTCATTCCTGCCTATGCCTCGGATGTGCTCGACCACCGCGGTCTCGATCTCGTGCGCGTTGAGCGACTTGGTCGGACAGGACGCCCAGCCTCGTTGTTGCGCGTTCAGGCAGACGTAGTAGCGATACCGTTTGCCGTTGTCCTTGGCCGTGTAGGTATGCACCATCCCCGTGCCGCAGGGAGCGCAGTAGAGAATCCCCTTCAGGATGGCTCCGTACTTGTTGCGCACCTCCTTGCCGCCGGTGCTGCCGTTCCGCCGGAGAGCATCCTGCACCCGCTGCCAAAGATCGACGTCGACAATTCCGTCGTGTTCGCCGTTGTATATGCTTCCCTTGTAATCGACCTTGCCGGTGTAAATTACGTTGGTCAGAAGCCGGAAGAGGCTGTTCTTGGTGAAAGGCTTTCCGCCGCGCTCCTGACCCTTCTTGGTGGTCCACTGCTTGTTTTTCCAGCCGCGTCGTTCGATTTCCTGAACGACAGGGATCAAGGCTTTGTGCTCCAGGTAGAGCTGGTACATCCCCCGGACCTGTACGGCTTCGTCCTCGTTGACGACCAACCTGCCGCCTTTCGGGTCGACGTCATACCCGAGAACCGGCATCCCGCCGACCCACTTGCCCTTGCGCCGTGCGGCGGACATCTTGTCGCGGGTGCGCTCCGAGATGATCTCCCGCTCGAACTGGGCAAAAGATAAAAGGATGTTCAACGTGAGCCGCCCCATGGAACTGGTCGTGTTGAACTGCTGGGTGACCGAGACGAAGCTCACGGAGTGCTTGTCGAAAAGCTCCATCATGCGGGCGAAGTCCAGAAGGGACCGGCTCAGACGGTCCACCTTGTAGACCACCACGCAGTCGATGCCGCCCGACTCGATGCCGGCGAAGAGCCGCTTGAGGGCGGGCCGCTCCATGTTGCCGCCGGTGAAGCCGCCGTCGTCGAACCGATCCGGAATGCACACCCATCCCTCGTGTCTTTGGCTCGCGATATAGGCTTCCGCGGATTCCCGCTGGGCGTCGAGGCTGTTGAACTCCTGCTCCAGCCCCTCGTCTGTGGACTTGCGGGTGTAGATGGCGCAGCGGATCGTCCCGTTGGTTCTTGATGCCGAATCCAGGGCTTCTCCCCGGCCGTGGTTATTGTTTCTGCTCATTCGTTCCTCCTCTCGGGTTTGCGGCTCCCGCCCTTGGCCGCGGCATCGGCGATACCGAAGAAGAGGAACCCGTTCCATTTGCTCCCGGTGACCTCCTGGGCGATGGCTGAGAGGGACTTGTACCGTCGGCCGTCGAACTCGAAGCCGTTGTCGAGTACCTTGACCACAATGTCGCGGCCTCGGAACTCGCGGGCGAGCAGAGTCCCGGGCAGCGGCAGCCTCGGGTCGTGCGACGGGGATATGCGGCTGGTCGCCGTTCTCGCCTTGATCTCGGCGGAACCCGAGGCGACCGGATCACGCGGAGACCGCGTTCTCAGGTCGGCGTCATTGGCCAGTTCCTCAGCTCTGCGCCGGGCCCGCTCCGAAAGGTCACCCTCCGCCAGAGCCTGAATGCGCCAGGCGATTCGCTTGCGAAGAAACTCCTTATGGTAGGAGCGGGTCTCTTCTCCGAAGACCTCGAGGTACTTGTCCCGGAGTTCTCCGACGGTCATCCGGGAGAGCCCCTGGACCTCTTGATACGTTGTTGCTTCCATCCGAAACCTCCTTTGCTTCATGGGCTTCGCCCTGCGGGCGGCCCGTCCGCACCGCAATCTCAGGGCGTTAACTCGTGAATGAATGAAGGCTTCGGTGGCCCGGAATATCAAGGCGAATCGAAGTAAACGCCTCAGATTCTTCAACTTGCGCTACATGCTCTGCCCCACTGCCGGAATCTGGGGCGATTCGGCGTCCGTTTCGATGGCGCATGTAGCCTCTGGCCAGGATCGTGGCGATCTCCGATATCACCTCTTCAAGTGAGGTGGGGACGTGTTCGTTGTCCGGCATCCGGTCCTCCTTTTGCGGGAGGCCGCGTAAAGGTGCCGTCGTGGATGCCGCTGGGGCGGGATCGGCCTGACGTCGAGAAGGCCGTTGGAGCCCGTCCGACACCACCCGAAGGCGATGTCGTCGGCACCCACAACGGTCTCCGATCTCACGGCTGTTTCCGCTGTCTGGTAATCCGCTTGCGCCGGACCCACTGGTCCGGCTTTCGGCAGATACCTACCGGAGGGGAGTTCGAAATGTCGAAACGGGTGTCCGGATGCAGCCGGGCTGTTAAACAAGGCGACTCGAAAAACGGAGAACGGGAGAATTCGGAGAGGACATTTTCGGTGAGCGCGCGCAAACCCAACGGTTGCACCCGAACCCCGAGCGGTGAGCTTCGAAACGGAGAATCGGGGTTAATGTGCGGGCGGGCGTAAGTCAGCGTGGACACGCCGGAAACGACAAGACCCCGAGGGGATCACCCCACGGGGTCTTCTCGTTAAACAAGAACCGCTGAAATCAGCGGATGGATTTCTGGCTCCCCGGGACGGACTCGAACCGCCAACCTAGTGGTTAACAGCCACCCGCTCTGCCGATTGAGCTACCGGGGATCGTGTCAAGCGAGGAGCATCAATAGCAAAATGATCCGTGCTTGTCAATAAAAAGGTAGAAATTTTTCGCCCGGAAAGCGCTCATTCTTTTTCAAGAGCACCTTCCAGGCTCTTTTACCCTTTTCTTACGCTTCCACGCCGCACTTTTTCAGGAGTTCGGCGTAATCGGCATCGATGCGTTCCTGGATCATCTGAATATCGGTTTCGGTCAGATGGCGGAAACGGCGCTGCATCTTGAGGTAATCCGCAACCGGCTTGGGTTTGGCCACTTTGCGGGAGAGAACATACTGCCCGTCGATGACTTCGTAGAGGGGGAAGACCTTGGACTGAACAGCCATTCTGGCTACAGCCACGCTCTCTTCTCCACCACAGCGCCAACCGGTGGGGCAGGGTGAATAGAAGTGCAGGTAGGCAGGCCCGGGGATCATGGAGGCCTTCTTCACCTTGTTCATCAGGTCCACGGGAAATGCGGGAGATGCGGTGGCCACGTAAGGAATGTTATGAGCCACTGCGATGCCAGGCATGTCCTTCTTCCAGGTGCTCTGCCCCTTGCTTTTCTTTCCTACCGGGGAGGTGGTGGTAGCCGCACCCCAGGGAGTGGAAGAAGAGCGCTGAATACCGGTATTCATATAGGCTTCGTTATCGAGGCAGATATAGATGAAATTGTGACCGCGCTCCATGGCGCCGCTCAAAGCCTGGATACCGATGTCCGCCGTGGAACCGTCACCGCCGTAAGCGAGGAAGGTCACATCGGGCTGGTTGATGATACCCTTGCGGTTCATGGCCTTGTAGGCTGCTTCCACGCCGGCGACGACAGCGGAGGTATTTTCGAAAGCCACGTGAATCCAGGGCACATTCCATGCCGTCTGGGGAAAGGGGGAGGTCACGATTTCCATGCAACCCGTCGAGCTGCATACTATGACGTTGTTTCCAAGAGCCTTCATGGCCTGACGCAAAGCCAATATTTCCCCACAACCCTGACAGGCGCGATGACCGGGCGAAAGAGGTTCCACCTCCGGCATGTTCTTGAGGTTAAACCCTTTGAAATCCTTTATAGCTTCTGCTGCGATTCCCATTTATTCCCTCACATTGATGATTTCATAAGGTACAGGTTTACCACCGTTGGTGGAGGCTTTTTCGACCATTTCCTCGAAGTTCTGCACGGTCACATCCCGACCGCCGAGACCGACGAAGAAGTTCCGGACGTTGGGGTGATGGTTCTGATCGAACAGAATCGATTTAACCTCGGCCGCAACAATGCCGGAATCTCCGCCGGAGAAGTTCATGGCGCGATCCAGCACAACCAGGTTCTTGGCTCCCTTGACCGCATCGAAAAGTTCCGGACCGGGGAACGGCCTCCAGAGGCGAATACGAGCGAGACCCACCTTCTTGCCCTGGGACCGCAAATGGTCAACCGCCGTCATGGCCGTTTCTGAAATACTGCCCATGCTGATGATGATGGTTTCGGCGTCTTCGGTTTTGTAGGTTTCAACCGGCTTGTAGTAACGGCCGAACTTATCGCCGAATTCCTTCCAGGCTTCAATGATGACGGCCTTGGAATTCCTCAGGGCCTGATCCTGGGCCATCTTGGCTTCGGTGTAAATGTCGGGCATGCCCACAGGACCAAAGGTCACGGGCTTGGAGGGATCCAACCGCAAGACAGGCTTGTAAGGAGGCAGGTACGCATCCACCTCAGCCTTATCCGGCATATTCATGGGTTCGATCATGTGGCTCAGGGTGAACCCATCCAGGTTTACCTGTACGGGAAGCAGAACACGATGGTCTTCAGCTACCTTGAAGGCATGAAAGGTCAGGTCGATCACTTCCTGACCGTTTTCAGCAATGGTCTGGATCCAGCCGGTGTCGCGGGACATCATCAGGTCGGCATGGTCATTCCAGATGCTGATGGGGGCACTCAGCGCGCGGTTGGCCACCGTCATCACGATGGGCAGGCGCATGCTGGAAGCGATATAACAAATTTCAGACATCAGGGCATAACCCTGAGAACTCGTAGCCGTAAAGGTACGCGCTCCGGCAGCGGAGGACCCGATACAGCAGCTCATGGCGCTGTGTTCGGATTCGACGGGGATGAATTCGGCATCCAAGTGTCCGTCGGCAACCAGTTCAGAGAGGTGTTCCACGATGTGAGTCTGAGGAGTGATAGGATATGCTGCAATCACATCAACATTAGCCAGAGCTACGGCCTCAGCAGCAGCTATTGAGACTTCTACCCCAATCCGCTTGCCCATAATCAATCACCCTCCTGAACCATTGTAATACAACTTACGGGGCACTCTTTGGCGCAGATCCCGCAGCCTTTGCAGTAGAACAGATTCGCTTCGTAGTAGCCCTCTGCGTTCTTCTTGTAAACCATATCAGGGCAGAAAATGTAGCACTGACCACATTTCGTGCATTTGTCATAATCCGTAACGGGGCGCATGGACCGCCAGTCACCGGTCCTCAACTCACCGGCGCTACCGGGTTTCGTAACCGCAACACCCAGCTCCAACTCTTTCCAGCTCATGATACCAGTTTCTTTAGCCACCGATTATCCCTCCACCACAGTTTCTTCGAAGGCGCGCGTACAGGCCTTGATGTTCTTTTCGGCAATGGGACCAAAGCGATGCTCGATGGGGCCGCGCAGGCCGTCCATGGAGATCAGGCCCGTAGCTTTCAATAGAGCCCCCAGCATCGTCGTATTCGTGATGGGAACCCGCATGGTCTCTACGGCAATCTTGGAAGCATCCACAAGGGCCAGACGAGCCTTGATGCCCGTTTCCTTGCGCACTTCTTCTGCGGTTTTGGTCGTATTGAGGATCACAATACCACCCTCTTTGAGCCCGGCTTCAACATTTACAATCTTCAGGATGGTAGGATCCAGAACGATTACGATGTTCGGTTCGTACACTTTTTCCCGAGTGCGAATGGGAGTGTCGCTCACACGCACAAATGCCATAACCGGGGCGCCACGGCGTTCTGGGCCAAAGCTCGGAAATGCTTGTGCAAACTTCCCCTCTCCAATCGCGGCTAGGGCTGTTAGCTCTGCTGAAGTAACGGCCCCTTGGCCTCCGCGTCCATGAAATCGAATTTCAACCATGATTCGTCTCTCCACACTCAACGTTCCAGGTCAATGCGCTCACCAGTAAGAAGCCCTTCATCATTTTCAACTCGAGCATACTATCGGCGAACAAAAGTAGGGACTCTATATCTACCAATCGCGGGTTTTATAGCAGCACTGTACAAAAAAGGTCAAGGCGTTTTCCAGTTTTTTTTGACCTAAAGTGCAATTTCTCACAAAAAAAGGATAAACTAGATGCCCATTTAGAGCCTATCCGAAAACCTACCTCGGCAGCGACACCCTCCTTTAATTCCCCCCTCGAGGGGGACCAAGGGGGGGTGTCGCAAAATCCACAGATGGCTTCCGGGTAGGTACTTAGCGGAGGGGTTCCACCCCATGCCGGTGTCCCCCAGAGGTTTTCTGAAAATGCACCTTCGGGATGAAAACCCGGTGCATCAGAATTCCTGCCTCCCTTTCAACGCCCGCTCCATGGTGATGCGATCGGTATATTTGAGGTCCCCTCCCATGGGTATTCCGTAGGCGATGCGGGAAATCCTCAAAGGACGGTCTTTCAGGAGCTTTACCAGATAGTGCGCCGTCGCTTCCCCTTCGCTGCTGGGATTTGTTGCAATGATGATTTCCTTGATGTTTTCCGTATCCAGCCGTTTCAAAAGCTCCTTGATGCGGATGTCGTCCGGACCTATGGCGTCCAGAGGGGCCAGAACCCCCTGCAGAACATGATAACGCCCTTTGAAGGCCCCCGACTGTTCGACGGCAAGGAGGTCCGCGGTGCTTTCCACCACGCAGATCACTCCCGTATCCCGGGCAGGGTCCCTGCAGATGGAACAGAGCTCTTCATCCGTGAAGTGAAAACACCTGGAGCATGTGTGCACCTGGCTTCTCATCTGCAGAATCCCTTCGGCAATGGCTTCGGCCTCTTCTTTGGGGCACTGCAGGAGAAACATGGCGATCCGTGTGGCGCTTTTCTCCCCCAGACCGGGAAGCTTGCTCAGCCTGCGGATGAGTTGGGTCAAAACGGGCGGATAAGCATTGAGACTCATGTACTTTTGCCTTCACTCTCCCTATGCGGCGCACTTTCCAGCGGCAGGTCCCATACGGAAGTCCCCCGCAAGCTGCCCGCAATGGCCGGGTCGGACACCGTTAAAAGAGTCCAGGGATTTTCAAGCCGGGAATATTCAGCCCTCCGGCAAGCTTGCCCATCTCACCGGCAGCCATTTCCTGGGATTTCCGCAGACCGTCGTTGACCGCCGCCACCACCAGGTCTTCCAGCATTTCTACATCCTGGGGGTCCACCACCTGAGGGTCGATTTTCAAACTCACCACTTCCTGACGCCCATTGACAACAACGGTAACCATGCCGCCCCCGGCCGAAGCTTCAACCGTTTTCGCAGCCAATTCTTCCTGCATTTTGGCCATCTTGTCCTGTAATGCCTTAACCTGTTGCATGGGGTTAAACCCTTTAGCCATGATTTTTCCTCCTTGGAAACAATAAAAAAGACAACCCGGCACGCTTTAGAACCTATCCAGAAACCACCTGTGGACTTTGCGACACCCCCCTTAGTCCCCCCTTGAGGGGGGAATTAAAGGGGGGTGTCGCAAAGTCCACAGGTGGTTTCTGGATAGGCTCTTAAAAGCGGAACATTTCCATGAATCCACAGCACTTGGAATGCATCAGTCTTTCGACTCTTCCGGTGACTTTTCCGGCTTTTCCGCCTTCAGACGTCGAATATCCACCAGTTCCCCCCCCAGAATCTCCAGCGCCTGCATGACCATGGGATGTTCCATCACTTTCCTTTTGAAATTCGGCCTGGATGACTTCCGGGAAGAGGCCTCACCCGTTTCACCTTCCGGGGATGTCTTCCTGTGTATGACCCACTGAAACTCCTGCCCGAAAAAATCGAGCGCCACCCTGGTCAGGCGAGCCCGGGATTTGGGGTCTTTGAACGTATCTTCAAAGATTTCCAAAACCTCCAATTCCAACGTCGCGCCGTTTCCCGGCGAAGCATGACTGTCTTTCAATTTGGCGGCAAGAATCGCATCACTTGTCTGAAGCCACTGCAGGAAATCGAGCCAGCGGCCCGCCGCTTCTTCGGCGGTCACTTCCCTTCCACTTCGAGCCGTCCCGGGAGGGGGCTCGGGAACCATGGGCGGTTCGGGAATATCCCTTGCAACGGCGGGGAATTCAGGCGGAAAGATCTCTTCCGGTTCGCGGAGCGCAGAAGGCGAAGGAGCGGAGTGCACGCTCACAGAGCCGGGTGTGGACCTCACCGTATCCCGCCCCTCTTCACTCAAACGCCCTTCCAGGAGCGTGATTTTTTCCAATACCTTTTCCAGGGATTCGAGGCGCGGCAACTGAGAGAGGCGTAAAAGGAGCATTTCCAGAGTGATTCGGGGCAGAGTGGATCGCCGAATTTCTTCCTCTCCCTTTAAAAGCATCTGGAAATAGAGATAAAGAGATTCAGGCGTTGTCTTGGCAACCTCGGCCGCCAAGTATTCCCTTTCTTCTCCGGGCAAATCCAGTTGCGACCGCATCTCCCCTCCTTCCAGTGCCAGAAACAGGAGATTTCTGAAATGATCGCACAACTGCTGGCAGAAACGCCGGCTGTCGATGCCCCTGCGATGCAGTTCGCCAACCACATCGAGGCAATCCCTCACATTCCCGTCCAAAATCGCCTTTCCCACCCGGTGGACACTACGCCGATCCACAACCCCCAGGACGTCCAGAATTTCTTCATCGCTCAACCCGTCACCGCTGAAAGCCAGGAGCTGCTCTAAAAGGCTCTGCGCATCCCGCATGCTCCCATCGGCTTCACGCGCCACGGCATAAAGCACCCCATCGGAAAGCCGGGCATGTTCCTGCTCGGCTATATCCTTCAGGTGCGAAACGAGAAGCTGCGTAGGAATCCGGCGAAAATCAAACCGCTGACAGCGGCTCAATATGGTGGACGGAATCTTGTGGGGTTCAGTGGTTGCAAAAATGAACAGCACATGTTCCGGAGGCTCTTCCAATGTCTTGAGCAGCGCATTGAACGCCTCGGAAGTCAGCATATGCACTTCATCGATGATATAGATTTTGTAGCGGCTCTTGGCAGGGCGATAGCGCACGGTTTCGCGCAGTTCCCGAATGCTGTCGATGCCCCGGTTGGATGCGCCGTCGATCTCAAGAACGTCTACCGCATTCCCCTGGGTGATTTCACGACAATTGGAACATACATTGCAAGGAGCTAAAGCCTTTTCCGCTTCGCAATTGAGCGTCTTGGCCAGAATCCGCGCCACCGAAGTCTTACCCACTCCCCGGGCACCCGTAAACAAATAGGCATGTGCAATGCGATTGGACCGGACGGCATTTTGGAGGGTTCTTGTGACATGAGGCTGCCCGATGACCTCTTCAAAGGTCTGGGGGCGCCACTTTCGCGCGATTACAAGATAAGACATGAGCCCATTGATTATATCTTCTGAGGGGAAAAGATTTGCAGCGGTGGATCATATGAACCGGGCCTAACCATCGGCGAACCACCCCTTTACAGTGGGAAACAGCACTGAGGAATTTGTTGAACTGGCGGAGAGAGAGGGATTCGAACCCTCGGTACGCCTTTTGGGCATACACACGATTTCCAGTCGTGCTCCTTCAGCCTCTCGGACATCTCTCCAATAGCGGCATCTGATACAACCAGCCAGTACAAAAAATTTTTCTGTGGCGGAGAGGGTGGGATTCGAACCCACGTGCCCTGCTCTTCACAGGACAAGTCGATTTCGAGTCGACCCCGTTACGGCCACTTCGGTACCTCTCCCCTGCCTCGATCACATTTGGCTTCCCGACGGCGTTCCCGAAAGAACCTGCGCAGCAATTCAGCACTCTCCTCCGCCCGAATGCCATGAACGACTTCAATATAATGATTCAAAGAGGGGACCTTTGTCAAGTCTACAACACTTCCAGCAGCACCTGATTTGGGATCGAACGCGCCGAAGACTACCGCTTGAACACGCGCATGCAACATGGCCCCCAGACACATGGAACAGGGCTCCAGGGTCACATAGAGCAAAGTCCCCGGAAGCCTGTAATTCCCCAGCACTTTCGATGCCTGCCGCAATGCGAGGATTTCGGCATGAGCCGTGGGGTCATGCAAAGCCACAGGCGCATTGTGCGCACGGCCCAGAACTTCCCCCCCAGGTCCAACCAGAACCGCTCCCACGGGCACTTCCTCATGCGCATAGGCCTTATGCGCTTCCTCCAGCGCCAATCCCATATAATCATGGTGATTCTTCAGGGAATTCCACGCCGATGCCATTCTCTCCCTCACTAGGAGTTCCTGCAGATAGCACAATTCTTTACTTGCGAAAAGACTTTTTATTATGCGGGATCAAAAAATTATCCGAATCAGGATTGAATATTAAATTGCTAAGTTGTTTTTTTTAACTTATTTTTTTATACGAAAAAGAGAAAATCTCGACCATCGGAGATGTGAGAGTTTTTCTCATCGAGCGGCAGTGGCGATTTTAAAGCCACCCCTGATCCGGAAAACCGGATGCAACTTTCTCCGGGAGTGAATCTGCCAAGGAGATTTCAGCAGTCCCTTTTCGACGGCATTGGCATTCAGGAGGGCTTCTCATGAGCAATCCAGGAATGGTGAATGAAAGCGGTTTCAGAACCGTTGCAGGAATGAAGCTGGTGTATGAGCCGGAAAATCAGTGCGGCCAAATAGCGAGAAAGTACCCGTGCAAAGACTGCCACTCCTGCCAGTTTTGCAGCGAAGCTCGCTGTCATGCCTGCCGCGGCAATGGGAGAAATCACAAAGAGGTTTTATCGCGAAAATTGAGCATATGTGAGCAGATTCAACTTTTTGATGCGATCAATGCTCGGGAGAGACGGCAACAGGTAAGCATTTCCAATAAAGAAGCGGATACAGAGGCTCTATGAAACTCAAGAATGGATACTCCACAAACGTTTTCGTACTTTTCTTCACCATCATCCTTTGGGGCTGCACCTTTGGCTTTGCAGCCGTGGAAAAGCAACCGGCAAAGGGCAACAGCGCAGAGTCAGCGTCCTTTCTACAACAACCGGATTCGGGAAAGCCGACTTCCGCTTTCTGGAGATCGAACATCTGGGAGTCCCTTCCCATAGAGTGCCTGCAGAATTCCAGGCAGGGCACAGTTCTGGAAGCCTATCAGCAAAACGAGTGGAAGCCCTTTTTCATCAATTCCCGTTTTGAACCCACAGAGGACGCAAGACTCCTTATGCAAAGGCTGGGAAGGGTTCAGGAAGACGATATCAATCCGAGACCTTACCAACTGGAGACCATCCAGAATCAACTGCAGCGTCTCGACTCTTTAAGGCTCTCCCTCAAGACCGCCGATCCCAACTACCACGATTCCCTTGTAGATTTTTCAGGTTCTCCTTCCCGCACGGAAACACCTTCCTCCCCTTCTCCCCCCTCCAGCCCACGCTACGCCATGAACACGAGTGCAGATACCGTTTCAGATTCCACGCCGGGCAGGAACAATGAAGACAAGTACAGGGAGGCTTTCAAGGCGGCCAGTGAACTGGACATCCGCCTGGCGCAGAACCTGGTGCGGTTTGCACAGGAGATGGACCCCTTTTCCAGGGACGATCAAATCAAAGCGTTGACCGGGGAAATACCCATGGCCACGTTCCTGAAATCCCTTGAACCCACTTCTCCCCACTACAAACCCCTTCTGAGCGCTTTGCAGAAATACAGAAAACTGGCCCAAACGCCTCAGGTCTCCACGAGTGCGCCACTCCGTCCAGGCGATAGCGGGGCGCAGGTCCGTAATCTTCAGAAACGGCTTCAGCAGGAAGACTTCTACAAGGGAAAAATCAGCGGGGTTTTCGACTCGGAAACTCAAGAAGCGTTGAAGCAGTTCCAGCGTTATCACTCCTTGACGGCCGATGGAACTGTCGGGCAGGGGACAAAAGATTTGCTCAATATTCCCTTTTCCGAAAAGGCCGAAATGGTCTCCGAGGCAGTAAGGCTGCTACGGCAGAGTCCGGCACGCCGTTACGACCGATACGTGAGGATCAACATCCCCCAATACATTCTAGAGTATTACAAGGATGGGAAGGTACGGGAGGTTCACAGGGTTATCGTTGGAAAGTCTTCGGGCAAGAAGGTCAAACTCCAGGGGCGCTGGGTCGGGGAAAACCAGACTCCCACACTGGCCAGCCAGATCGAACGGGTCATCATCAATCCCCGGTGGTACGTAACCGAGCGCATTCGAAAAGAGCTGGCCGAGTCTATCTCAGACCCCGGCTACTTTGCGCGGAATGGATACGTGCAGCTGCCCTCAACATACCCATCGGGCCACCCTCGCATCTATCAGCGTCCCGGGCCGAAAAATCCCCTCGGACAAGTGAAATTTGAATTTCCCAACGCCTATGCGGTCTTTCTGCACGACACTCCAAAAAAACAACTGTTTCAGAACTCCAGGCGCGATTTTTCACACGGCTGTGTTCGCGTGGAAAAGGCTCAGGAACTGGCCGCGACCTTGCTGGCAGATGACCAAAACCCGGCCGCGGACAGAATAGATTCCTACCTGGCCAGCGATAAACCGGCACACATCAAACTCTCCGAATCTGTGCCGATCATCATCGAATATCAACCCGTTTCTACCAATGGAAAGGGACAGCTCATTTTTTACGGAGACCCTTATGGGCTCATGAAAGAGAACACCGACATAAAAACGGCTAAAGCATCCTAAGGCGGTCGAGCGGCAATCCTTCCCCAATACTCTTCCTGTAACCGGAAAACCCTCAAGAAAAGCAGGGTATGCCGGTTACGGGGAGCCTTCCTCCGCATGAACATTCCCAAGATATCGAGAGGCTCCCGACGATTGTGTGAATACGACCACATATCAAGCGTTGCATAAGAGCCTATCCAAAAACCTACCTCGGCAGCGGACACCCCCCTTTAATTCCCCCCTCAAGGGGATTGGCGTCAGGTTAAGAATGTTTTCCTTCCATTCTGAAGACTTACATTTAAATGTGTCCATCAGTTAAATGAGGTCTTCAGAAGGAGGAAAAACAAATGAAGGACAGCCAATTGATTCCTGTTGAAAACATGGACATTAAACTCGATGACGCAACTCTTTTGCTCAAAGCCAAAGAAACTGGCTTCATGAAGCGCATCAGAAAGTTTAATCCATTCGATTTCATAAAGGCTCTCTGCCTTATGACTCTCTACAGCACAGTCAGTCTTGAAGTATTTGCCACAATTCTGGGGTTTGTTGCAGGCTCTTGCATCTCAAAGCAATCCCTCTGGGAGAGGATAACCCCCAAATGTGTTGCTTTTGTGCGCTCAGTGCTCATGTCACTCATGTTTAGAGCATCCAGCCTGGAACCTCTCACAGCCAAAGGGGCATTCAGTCGTTTCAAGAGGGTTCTCCTCCAGGACAGCACTACCATTAACCTGCCCGAGAGTCTGGTTCGTTTCTTCCCCGGCTCAGGTAATCAGACGGGAAAGGTGCAAGCAATCATGAAAATTCAAGTCATCCATGATTTGCTCTCGCAGACTTGCCTTCATTTTGGGTTAAGTGGTTTTAGAAGAAACGATCAGAAAGCCTCTGCCGATATTCTTAACTTTGCCAGGCCAGGGGATCTTGTCATCCGAGATCTTGGCTATTTCGTTCTCAACATATTTAGATTATTTACCCGTCAAGGAATCTACTTCCTTACTCCCTATCAGCATAATGTTAATTATTATACAGAAGATGGAGAAAGACTCGATCTCCTTAAACTTCTCAAAAAACATCCTATTGTGGATACCATGATTGTAGCAGGAGCTACGGAGAGACTGCCGGTTAGACTCGTAGCCTCCCCTGTGCCTGCAAACATTGCCCAGATAAGGCGAAGAAAGCTCCTCAAGAAGGACAGAAGGTCCAATCCTACGAAAGAGCAACTCGAACTCCTTGGATGGGATATATTCCTCAGCAATGTTGGGGAGGATATCTGGGATAGCCTGACTGCATGCAGAATCTATGGCATCCGTTGGAGAATAGAGATTCTCTTTAAAGCATGGAAGAGTCACTTCCACCTCAACTCTTTGCCCCAGAAGGGGAGCAAGAGCTATATCGAGCTTCTTGTCTACTCAAGGCTTGTCTTCATCACTCTCTTTCAGTCTTTCTTTGCAGAATTCAGCGCATATGCTTATGCCACTGAGGGCAAACATCTCAGTCTTTTGAAATTTGCTCAGTTTATCCAAGAACATATCTGGGCTCTTATCCTTTTATTCCACTCATCTCAGATGCCAAATCTTTTCCTTGAACAGCTACTCAGGCATTGTGCCTATGAATCACGTCATGAAAGGAAAAACTACCATGAAAAACTCTCTAATTTCTTAACCTGACGCCAATCCCCTCAAGGGGGGACCAAGGGGGGTGTCGCAAAGTTCACAGGTGGTTTCTGGATAGGTTCTAAGTACGACATATGCATATGAACTGAAACACACCGGGGAAATCGGATTCTTAAAGGTCGCAATTCCGGAGAGGAAAATTTTAATTTTTTTTTAAGACCCGGATAGAGAGAAGAAAGGGGGGGAATCGCTTGCACCCACCTCTTTGTCGCCCCTTCTTTAATAAAAACATAACATTTGGATATTTTAAATATTATATATCCCAAAAACTTTATTTCAAGACTTCAATCCGCCTCATCGCAACCCGTTTTCCTCATGCGCTGTAATAGCGAAAAAACCTCATCTGCCCCAAAATGGCCAGGAAAAACAGTTTGACAGAACAACCTTTTTTAGATAGTGAAAATAATCCCGAGAAATCCATCAAACTTTATCGGCCAATAATTGAATACAACGCAATCGCATATAAAATCAGGAGGGGAATTATGGCGAAGGCGGAATCCTGCCTAAAGTTAGGACTCACAACGTTTGCACTGGTATTCCTTCCCATTTTACTTTGTTTTTCCAACAAACCTGCCCAAGCGCTCACTGCTTCAGTCGGCCAACCCTACCACGGGCGCCTTGTAGAGGGCATCCCGTTCCCCCGCCAGTTTCAGGGTTATCAGTTGCGCAATGAGGACCACACCTACACGACCCCGGAATTGATCGGGGCGCTCCTGGACGCCATAGAGGGGGTGCAGGACAAATATCCCAATACCTGCGACCTGTATGTGGGAGATTTCTCCAAGCCGGGAGGAGGATGGATGAACGGGCATCGGTCTCACCAGAATGGGCGGGACGTGGACTTGGGAATGTACGTGAAAGGGAACCGCCCTTTGAATACGTTCATTAACATGAACGAGGAAAATCTCGATGCCCCCAAAACCTGGTGCCTGATCGAAAACCTTCTCCGGTCGCAGCGCGTGCAGTACATCTTTCTCGACAAGAAAGTTCAGAATGTCTTGTATGACTATGCTCTCGGCGAAGGTGTGGATCCGGTCTATCTCGAACGCCTTTTCGGAAACGTGAAGGGGGCGATCATCCAGCATGTCCGCAACCATCAGGACCACATGCACGTGAGGTTTTATGCCCCCTGGTCGACCATGGCAGCTCATTTGGACGAAGGGGATTCGCAAAAGAGAACAGCCGTGGAGATGGCCCAGCAGGCCTACCTTCCCAAGAAAGTCAATTACTATGTCAAGGGGACCGAACGCAACCTGGATATGCTTGCTCGAAGCTTCGGCGTGAGTCGAAGAGACCTTTGCCGCTGGAACCAGATTCACGGCAATGAAATCCTGTCGCCGGGGTCCTGCCTTGTTTTCTATAAACGCGGCTTTGAAATGGAACCCGTAAACCTGGCTCAGTCGCTCCGCCCCGATTCGGTTCCTGAAACTCAAGTCGTCCGATTCGCATCCCTTCGTCCCACCAGGACTTTATCGGATGCTCCCGTTTCCATCCGCAGTTCCGTTACCCGGGAAAGAAAATACTCAGAACCGGTGGCCGCTTCATACACGGCTCAAAGGGATGACACCCTGGAAAGAACAGCGAAAAGCAACACTAGGGAAAGAAAATCTTCGGCACCGGTGACCACTCTATATACGGTGCAAAAGGGGGATACTCTGGAAGGAATAGCGAAAAGCAGCGGCATGGACGTCAAAGCCCTCTTGGCGCTCAACGGACTGAAAAAAAGGACGGCGCTGAAAAAGGGCGATAAGCTCACGCTGCTCGCCAGCATTGACACTGCTTCCACTTCGGACGCATCCCCATCCGCTTCCTCCTCCGGCAATAAGGCTTCAAGCGATTCAGGCAGTTCGGCCTATGTCGCGAAAAAGGGTGAAACACTGGCAAGGATCGCCAAGGCGAATGGAGTGAGCCTCGATACTTTGTGCAAGATCAATAATATAAAGCAAAACACCTCCTTGAAGCCCGGTCAGAAAATCCTGCTCGCCAAAGTGGACACTTCACCCAAAACCTCGTTAAGTGATGCAACGGCTGGCATTTCATCATCCCGGTCAAAGGATTCCTCTTCACAAAAATCCCCGACCAAGGCATCTTTATCCTCCAAGCCATCCAAATCCGCATCGAAGGTGGCAGATCCTCCTGCTACTAAATCCGCAAAAGAATCCAAAGCGCTTAAAGAATCTTCCAAGGCGACGCCCAATGCTTCTTCGGCATCCAAATCAAAAAAGGATTCTGATTCTTCAGTGCTGAAAACATCTGCAAATAAGCCTGCTGCGGCCAAACCGGCTGTCAGCAAGGGTTCGAGCGACAAATCAAAACCCACAGAGAAGGTGGCCAAAGGCACCCAGCCATCCTCCAAAAAACGAGTCAACTGATTTCCCCATGGTTTGAGCAATCCTTCCAAGGACAGAACAGAGGGGCTGCATTCGACACATTCGTTTTTTTGGATTTTTGATCATTTTTCACCAAATTGTCACTTTTCTTCTCCGATCAATTTTGTTATGAAACCAAGCTACAGACGGGCACGGTTTTAAGTGCCCGTTTTTCTTTTTTTCAACTTTTGTTTTTGAATCTTTGAATTGATTTTACTGAATAAAAATTAGAGTATTGAAAGGAGCATTCAGCGGGTTATTATGTCTACCGACCTCACAAAACTTCGGAATATCGGCATCAGTGCACATATCGATTCTGGGAAGACCACTCTCACAGAACGTATCCTGTATTACACCCAGCGTATCCATGCAATCCACGACGTTAAGGGAAAAGACGGCGTGGGAGCGACCATGGACTTCATGGAACTGGAAAAGGAAAGAGGTATTACAATCCAGTCCGCCGCCACTTACTGTAACTGGAAGGATACGTCGATCAACATCATCGACACGCCGGGGCACGTGGATTTTACCATTGAAGTCGAACGGGCTTTACGTGTTCTGGATGGAGCTATCCTGGTGCTTTGCTCCGTAGGTGGCGTCCAGTCCCAGTCTGTAACCGTTGACCGGCAGATGGTGCGCTATAAGGTCCCCCGACTGGCATTCATCAACAAGTGCGACCGGACAGGTGCAGATCCCTTTCGGGTTGTACGGCAACTCAAAGAAAAACTGAATCACAATGCCGTACTTTTGCAGATTCCATTTGGACTGGAATCCGACCACCAGGGCGTCGTGGACCTGATCAAAATGAAAGCTATTGTCTTTGAAGGAGAAAGCGGGGACGAAGTCATAGAACGTGAGATTCCTGCAGAACTCCTGGATATGGCGAAGGAAAAACGGGAAGAGATGCTGGACTCCATTTCTCTGTTTTCCGATGACCTCACCGAAGCCATTCTGGAAGATCAGGTCACGGAAGAACTAATCCATGAGGCCATCCGCACGGGAACGCTCTCTCTCCAATTGACCCCGGTCCTCCTGGGGTCCGCTTACAAGAACAAGGGGGTTCAGCTCCTTTTGGACGCCGTGGAACGCTACCTTCCGTCTCCGCTCGACATCACCAACGAAGCCCTGGACCTGGATAAAGACGAGACGCCGGTCACCCTCGGCTATGAAGAAAAACTTCCCCTGGTCATGCTCGCTTTCAAACTGGAAGTCAGCCGCTACGGTCAGCTCACCTATGTGCGCATCTACCAGGGTTCTCTCCAGAAGGGTGATACCATCACCAACATGCGCACCGGCAAGCGATCAAAAGTGGGCCGCCTGATCCGTATGCACGCCGACCAGATGGAAGACATCGAAAAAGCGGTATCGGGCGATATCGTGGCGCTTTTCGGCATCGACTGCGCTTCAGGCGACACGTTCACCAACGGCGAAGTGCGTTATGCCATGACATCCATCCATGTGCCGGCTCCCGTTATATCGCTTGCCGTCAAACCCAAAGACAAAAAAGCCGAGATGAACATGAGCAAGGCTCTGACACGGTTCACCAAGGAAGATCCGACGTTCAAAACATATCTCGATGAAGAAACCAACGAAACCATCATCTGCGGGATGGGTGAATTGCATCTCGATGTTTATGTAGAACGCATGCGTCGGGAATATGGCGCGGAGGTCGAAACGGGTATGCCCAAGGTGGCCTACCGTGAAACCGTTACGCGCAAGGCGGACTTCAACTATACGCACAAAAAGCAGACGGGAGGTTCAGGACAGTTTGGACGCGTGGCCGGTTTCCTGGAACCCTATGCTGATGGCGAATATAATTTTGTGAACCAGATATCCGGAGGTGCGATTCCTACCGAATTTATCCCGTCATGCGACAAAGGCTTCCAGGCCTGTTTGAATAAGGGGACCCTGGCAGGCTTTCCCATTGTCGGCGTCCAGGTGACCATCAATGACGGTGCAGCCCATTCGGTCGATTCTTCGGACATGGCTTTTCAACAGGCAGCCATCGGCGCTTTTCGGGAAGCTTTCCCCAAAGCCGGCCCCATCATACTGGAACCCGTGATGCGGGTCGTCGTGGAAACTCCTTCGGAATTTCAGGGGACAGTGCTGGGAACATTGAATCAGCGGCGCGGCATGATCATCAGCACATCGGAAGATGGAGCTTTTTCAACCATAGAATCTGAAGTGCCCCTGGCCGAAATGTTCGGCTATTCCACAGTACTTCGTTCCTCCACACAGGGCAAAGCCGAATTCACCATGGAATTCTCCCGCTACAACCCCGTTCCCAAAAATGTGGCGGAAGAAGTCATCAAGAAGCAAAAAGAAGAGCAGAAAACGGAGAAGAAATAGAGAGAAGCGCAAAGAATTTCCTTTGCGTTGTAATGTCTTGGTGTATGATGCGATATAAATAAAATGGGTTGTGAAATAACTCCGTCACATCGATGAAGAATAATTTAAGCAACCTAAGGAGACTATTTTGATGGATATTCAAAAGCCGACGGGTGCCGGCGGCATGAAAATGATTCAGAAGATACTTGGCAAACCGCTTGAGCCCGGGAAACTGGGTGTCCTGATGGCGCGGGCCGGGGTGGGTAAGACTGCCTGCCTGACCCATATTGCCCTGGAATACCTTCTCGGCGGATCATCGGTGCTTCATGTGTGCATTGACGAAATTCCGGAAAAAATCAAGGTATGGTACAAGGAGCTGTTAAAGAACAGTCTTTCTTCTCAATCGAGCGAATCTTTTGCAGAAATAGCTCACAGCACGGAGCGCAACCGCTTTATCCTTGCTTATCTTCATCACACTTTCAATCCTGAAAAGCTGGAGCAGAGCCTGCAGAACCTCAAAGAGCAAGCCGGTTTTCACCCAGACCTGGTGATCCTGGACGGTCTGGATTTCGATAGAGTGCAACGATCCACTCTTGAAATGCTCCAGAATTTTGCCCAAAAACATAATGTCCCGATCTGGATGTCCGCGCGCACCCATCGCCACATTTCAATGACCAACGATAAGGGGATTCCCTATCCCTGCGATAAAAACGATGACCTCTTCGAATCCATCCTGCTGCTGGAGCCCCTGACCGAGACCATTCAAATAAAGGTTCTCAAGCACGGTGCACAATACAGCCCCTCATCGCCCGAAGTATTTCTCAACTCTCAGACATACCTGTTGCAGCAAGGCTAGCCATTGAAGCCAATGAGGGATTTTTCAGAGGAAAGTTTGAATGGACAACGATTTAATCACCGGGCTCACTCGTCAGGTCAAGGATGAAGTCGTTGAAAATTACCTGACGGAACGTCGCATTGTCGGACTTCAGATAGAGGAGATCGAACAGATGGCCGGCGAGATGCGTTTGCGTGCGGAAAGGGCGGGCAGGAGACTGAGCCGGCTCTCTTTCCTGATGGTCCACGGTGAAATGAGGGAAAGACTTTCGAGAATGCTGCGCATCCAGGAAAATTCCTTCTGGAGCGAATGCATGAAAAGGGAGTTTTCCAAAGGGGTCCGTTTCATTCGCGTCAAGGCGCTGACGGACAAGGGAAAATTCAAGAAGCTCGTCCAGGAATCCTATTGCCGTCTTTATAGACGGATGGAAAAATACCGGGCTGCCTACGAGGAGTTGGTAGCCGAATGCGAGGCGGTAAATATCAATATCAGGGCATTTCAAAAAAACTTCGATGTACTGACGCTCCTGGCATTCTTGAGAAGCCTGGACACACAGGAATTGGAAAGAAAACACTTTCTTGGAGAAAACTTCACGCCCGAAGAACTCGGTTCCCTGGACCAGAAGCTCTACATAAAGCCCATCGCATTCGAGAGCCTGGAGGTGCCTCCACCCCTGGAACTTTCACCGCCGGAACGCATGGAATTGCCCCTTTCTGAACTCGCTGCGGAAATCTACAGAAAACATGAGCGAAACGTCAAGTATCTCATGACCCATTGAATTCCGAAAATCATGGGAGTAACTTCATGCCCATGTCCCGCACCCCAGGCTCACTGGAATTGCGGGACATGGGCATTTGCTTTTCAAAAAAGAATTGCCGCCCGGCTATTCTCCCCTTTCACAACCCCGCGTTGCCGCCCTTTCCATAGCTCCCCAGGAATTTGAGAAACTCGGCCTTTTCTTTTAACTGCTCCAAAAGCGGCGCATGATCCTCGTGGCTCAAGTCCACTTCCAGGTCAGCATAGAACAGGTATTCCCACGGCTTGCTGTGAATGGGCCTCGATTCCAGTTTGACCAGGTTGATGTGGTTGTCGGCAAAGATTTTCAGGGTCTCGTACAAAGCGCCCGGAGTGTCGCTCACGGAATAGATCAGGGAAGACTTGTTCCTGGGGCTTGTGAGCAGTTCATTTTTGGAGATCACAACAAACCGGGTGAAGTTTCTGGGATTGGTCTCTATGCCTTCCTTCAATATCTTCATTTGATAGAGCTCCCCCGCCTCTTCACTGGCAATGGCCACTTCACGCGGATTGTTGTTTTCCTTCACCCGGCGCACGGCGGTCGCCGTATCCTGGCAGGAAACGAGGTCCCACGAAGGATGCTGAGCCAGAAATTCCCTGCACTGCTGAAAAACCTGAGGATGGGAATAGACCCTTTCGATCTCTTCCATGGAAGTATTTTCATGACCTATCAAATGATGCTTGATTCGAAGAGTCACTTCTCCCACTATTTTCAAGTCGTATTCGAGCAGCAGGTCATAGTTTTCATGAATACTTCCCGTAAGACTATTTTCCACGGGGATGATACCCAAAGTGGCATTTCCATTTTCGACCCTCTCGAACACCTCCCTGAAAGAGGAACAGTTCTGGAGCGGCACCTCAGAGCCGAAGAACTGCAGGCCCGCTTTGTGACTGAAAGAACCGGGAACACCATGGTAGACGACTCTTGCCGGAAGATCCCCTGAATCCTTTACCGGGCGTTTCAAGAGGGCTGCCTTTTCGAGATACGCATAATCGACCTGTTTTCCCACTACTGGCGCGATGACATAAAGATCCCGCATGAGCTGTTCAAATTGTTCCGGGTAAAGACTCTGCGGGCCATCCGAAAGGGCTTTTTCCGGTTCGGTATGCACTTCGATGGTCAGTCCGTCAGCGCCAGCGGCAATGGCCGCCCGAGCCATGGGACTCACCATTTCCCGAATTCCTGTCGCGTGGCTGGGATCGATGATGATGGGAAGATGCGTCAATTTCTTGATAACGGGCACTGCCGTGAGGTCCAGCGTGTTCCGGGTGTAGCGCTCAAAAGTTCGAATGCCCCGTTCGCAGAGCATTACCTGATCATTTCCCTCGGAAAGAATATACTCGGCCGACATGAGCCACTCTTCGATGGTCGCCGAGAGGCCTCTCTTGAGAAGAACGGGTTTGCCGAGGCGTCCAACGCACTTGAGAAGTTCAAAATTTTGCATGTTGCGTGCGCCGATCTGCACCACGTCGACATACTTCATCATGAGATCGGCCTGGCTGGGAGAGGTCATTTCCGTAACCACTCCCATGCCGGTCTCATCCCGCACTTCACTCAAAATCTTGAGTCCCTCCTCCCCCAGCCCCTGGAAGGAATAGGGGGAGGTGCGAGGCTTGAAGGCGCCTCCGCGGAAGAGAACGGCGCCGCATTTGCGCACGGCCCTGGCGATTTCTAGGGTCCGTTTTCGGTCTTCCACTCCGCACGGCCCTGCAATCACAACCAGACGGTCTCCTCCAACAGCCACATCCCCTACATGAATGATGGAGGGTTTGGGGTGAAGTTCGCGACTCACCAGCTTGTAGGGCTTTGAAATGGGAATGGCCTTATCCACGCCCGGAAGAGTTTCAAAGTACCTGATATCCCTCTGAATCTTCCCCACCACTCCGAGAATTGTCTCTTCGACCCCTTCGATTTCCTTGATCAGGTAATCTTCCGAACGCAGCATATCCTTGAGTTGCTCTTTTTCTTCCCTGCTGATTCCTTTGCTCAGAACCAAAATCACAGTATGCCTCCTTAATACTTTTTCCGGGTTAAAATAAAAAAAAGCCCCGAGGAGATTCTCCTCGGGGCTTTGGTAAGGATTCCCACCCCGGGCGTTTTTTTCAACCACCCGGGGGAATATCTGACTCTTTAGCTACCAAACCAGGTGGATGGGCCGAAAAAAAAAGAAAAAAAAGCCAAAAAAATACCCGAAGCCGGCATTCTTTGAGATAAACCCACTGATTCTGGAAGCATAATTTGCGGAAAACAAATGACTGGACATAAATTCCCTTTTCGTTGTTTAGTTTAAGTCATAAATGGCTTTTCACATAAAGTCAACAAAAATCCCAATTTCAAAAGAGTCCCGGGAATCCCCGAACCAATCTCTTGTTCCCCGCCTCCCTAAATAAAAGCCTGTCCAAAAATTCGCAGTGCCATCAAAACATCCCCTCAGTTCCCCTGGGCATAGACATCAGAAAATTCCCCTTTCGAGGAGAGCGAGGGGGTAGGTTTTTCAAAATGATAATTGCTGAACAGGGGGTCCCCCGTCATCGAAGAAAATATTCAAAAAAGCCCTTGAATTTTTTTGAATTTGATCGGTGAAGGGTTATGATAATATGTGAAAAAATCGTAACAGTGAGTGCAAGAAATGTAACATAGCAAGGCGGGAACGCTGCATTGAAGTTCACGGGAGAACGATTTTTCAAAGCAAAATATCATGGCATATCTATTGCTCTTTAGGACTGAATACAATACAGAGTTCATTCGGGATGATGTGGGACGTGGATGCAGAGGATTGCTTACAAATTTCAAACTTTCTGAGGAAGACTTCGATTCCCGAATATATTCGGTCAGGACTTTAGGAAATGCCTCTGTCATAGAGCTCGATAAAGGAGCAATATGAAATTTCAATGTATTCGATGCCAAATCACCTGGGGAGAGGGAAACCCGGAAATCGAAGGGTATTCCCACGGATTATGTAAATACTGTTTGAAGGAGGCTCTGACTCCTCTTTACCGAAATAGGCAGACAAAGGAGGGCAACTTCGACTGTTTCGGTAAGGCCTGTGGATTTTGCGATCAATACACCTGCAAGTACCGAGATCTTTGCCTTTCAAACATTTAGAACCTATCCAGAAACCACCTGTGGACTTTGCGACACCCCCCTTGGTCCCCCCTCGAGGGGATTGGCGTCAGGTTAAGAATGTTTTCCTTCCATTCTGAAGACTTACATTTAAATGTGTCCATCAGTTAAATGAGGTCTTCAGAAGGAGGAAAAACAAATGAAGGACAGCCAATTGATTCCTGTTGAAAACATGGACATTAAACTCGATGACGCAACTCTTTTGCTCAAAGCCAAAGAAACTGGCTTCATGAAGCGCATCAGAAAGTTTAATCCATTCGATTTCATAAAGGCTCTCTGCCTTATGACTCTCTACAGCACAGTCAGTCTTGAAGTATTTGCCACAATTCTGGGGTTTGTTGCAGGCTCTTGCATCTCAAAGCAATCCCTCTGGGAGAGGATAACCCCCAAATGTGTTGCTTTTGTGCGCTCAGTGCTCATGTCACTCATGTTTAGAGCATCCAGCCTGGAACCTCTCACAGCCAAAGGGGCATTCAGTCGTTTCAAGAGGGTTCTCCTCCAGGACAGCACTACCATTAACCTGCCCGAGAGTCTGGTTCGTTTCTTCCCCGGCTCAGGTAATCAGACGGGAAAGGTGCAAGCAATCATGAAAATTCAAGTCATCCATGATTTGCTCTCGCAGACTTGCCTTCATTTTGGGTTAAGTGGTTTTAGAAGAAACGATCAGAAAGCCTCTGCCGATATTCTTAACTTTGCCAGGCCAGGGGATCTTGTCATCCGAGATCTTGGCTATTTCGTTCTCAACATATTTAGATTATTTACCCGTCAAGGAATCTACTTCCTTACTCCCTATCAGCATAATGTTAATTATTATACAGAAGATGGAGAAAGACTCGATCTCCTTAAACTTCTCAAAAAACATCCTATTGTGGATACCATGATTGTAGCAGGAGCTACGGAGAGACTGCCGGTTAGACTCGTAGCCTCCCCTGTGCCTGCAAACATTGCCCAGATAAGGCGAAGAAAGCTCCTCAAGAAGGACAGAAGGTCCAATCCTACGAAAGAGCAACTCGAACTCCTTGGATGGGATATATTCCTCAGCAATGTTGGGGAGGATATCTGGGATAGCCTGACTGCATGCAGAATCTATGGCATCCGTTGGAGAATAGAGATTCTCTTTAAAGCATGGAAGAGTCACTTCCACCTCAACTCTTTGCCCCAGAAGGGGAGCAAGAGCTATATCGAGCTTCTTGTCTACTCAAGGCTTGTCTTCATCACTCTCTTTCAGTCTTTCTTTGCAGAATTCAGCGCATATGCTTATGCCACTGAGGGCAAACATCTCAGTCTTTTGAAATTTGCTCAGTTTATCCAAGAACATATCTGGGCTCTTATCCTTTTATTCCACTCATCTCAGATGCCAAATCTTTTCCTTGAACAGCTACTCAGGCATTGTGCCTATGAATCACGTCATGAAAGGAAAAACTACCATGAAAAACTCTCTAATTTCTTAACCTGACGCCAATCCCCTCGAGGGGGGAATTAAAGGGGGGTGTCCGCTGCCGGGGTAGGTTTTCGGATAGGCTCTTAGTACATGCCCACACAAAGGGGTGCACAAAATTCCATCCGTCATTCTCCTGAAGGCGGGAATGACGGACTGGAAATTTATCGCTTATTTGCGTGGAGCTGCACTGAGAAAGAATCGTATATCAATCTGGATTCGCACAAAAGATTTTAAACCTCCTGTATTTCCACTCGAAGCTCCCCGTTTCTCAAGGGATACAAATAACCGGCTTGCGAAAATCCCTACTTTGCACAGTCAGTTAATAACCGGGATCTTTGGGAAGATGTGGTCTCTTCCAGAATGAAGAGTTCGTTTGTCTTTGCGAACTCCAAAAGGAACTTTCCCAAGACGACTTCCTGCGTATGATATTGGAGGATTGCCTCACGTTTAGCCTCTACTTCCCGGGGGAGCAGGGAAAATGAGACCCAATTGGCCTGTTTGTCGGGAAAGTCTTTGGGCGGGGGAGGAAAAGAGCCGTCGCCCGTTTCCTTGCCCGAAGGCCAAGAACCAAAGTGGATCAAAAAGGCAAGCACCTCGGGCTTAATGGAGGGGTTTTTCTTTTGCAGTTCTTTCAATGAATCAAAAAAGAAATGGTATGTCGAACAATGATCAGGATGCATGTCCTCTGGTGGAGTCAAAGCCACCAGGGTAGGCCGAAATTCGATCAGTAAGCGCTTGATCTCTTTCTTTAAGTCTTCTCCATCATAGTCTGTGTGGGGCACGATAATCTCGGATGACGGCGGACGATTTTCTTTGGTGAAAGGAGACGTGTAGACCGTGGGGTCGGAGCGGAACGCCAGGAGCAGCTGACACAGTCCACCGTCCGGAAAACCGAGGAAAGACAGATCCTCCTTCTTTACCCCCAAAATGGCGAGGGCCTTCCTGGCCTCCTCCTCCCGTTCTCTGCCATAGCTGCGAAAGTCCTTCGCTGTTGGATGTGTGACGTGATTCTCACGCTCTACCCCTTCGAGATAGCCGTCCCCGCTTGTCATGAAGACAATTCTGACCTTCCCGCCTGCGCCAAGAACCCGCTGAATCAGCCCCCCTGCTCCAATGGTTTCATCGTCAGGGTGAGGAGAAAAGACCATAAGCCGCGTCTCATGCGAAATAAATGATTCTACCGTTTTGGTTTCCGCTGCATGAGCATGGGGAGCAATAAGCATACAAAGAATAACGACTATCGTCCAAAATTCCTGCCGCACTGCGTGTGACCTCCCAACTTAAAGCCTATCCGCCCCCCCCTGTAGACTTTGTGCCCCCCCTTGGTCCCCCCTCGAGAGGGGAATTGAAGGGGGTGTCCGCTGCCGAGGAAGATTTTCGGATAGGCTCTTAGGTTCTGTTGACATTTGATGAAAGTTCCACATTTTCAGATAGATGCTTGATCTGCCTCGAAGCGCTCCTTTCCGGTGCAATGCCTTATGGATTCGGTCTCTACGAGAACGTTCCGATCTGAAATGTCAACAGCGCCTAGACAATGGGAGAAACCTCATGCCCTTCCGTAAGCCATATCCCTATAAGCTCTGAAACATTGGAACAAAAAATGGTCTGGATGCACAACCTTTTTTTGTCGAATCCTTCCGAACGGCCAAGACAAGCATTAGTTTATATTTGTGAACTCATTTAGAGCCTATTCGAAAATCTATCCTCGGCAAGCGGCCTCCCCTTCCATTTCCCCCCAAGGGGGGAGGACTGAGGGAGTGTTTCAAAGCCCGGAGGAGGCTTCCGGATAGGTCCCTGTTTGCAGAAAAGCAAAACCACTCTTGGCGAGAAAGAATGATTTTTAGCCAAGATTTGATTTTTCGAGATGAATGGAGGAGGTTTCTATGGAATTAGGATCAATTATCCCTATGGCGTCTGAAAAAGGATGCGATTGTTGCGAGACGGGTGACGCAGAAAGAGATAAAAACGGTGAACCTTTTGGATGCGCCCAGAGGAAAATGATTTTTACCCGCAGAGAAGAAGAGGTTTTGAGGCGCATTCGTGAAGCCCGCGAGGAAGCCAAAAGCGTGAAGGCAAAAATCGACTATATCGCGGAACACGAATCCTCCAATATGGAAGCATGGAAAAAAGCCAACAAAAAACTCGAGGAATTGAGACGCCTGCGGTGGGAACTGGAAAAAGAACGCATCGAGGCCGCCCACGAGCGAATGGTCCTCCTGGGACATGCCTGACCGGATTTCATGCCTCTATTTCTTTCCACTTCTTCTTGATATTGGAATCGTTCAAAAGTCCGGAGATATTCTTCTCTCCTCCGGGCTTTTGACAAGAAAAAAGGCTCATGGTTCATAGCTCATGGTTCATGATAACATCGCTTTTCAAAAGCGTTTCCCACTTTCCCTATCGCCTTGCACCTCTTTGTTTTTTTCATTTTTCGTTGAGGCCGTTCCGGTCATGGGGGGGTATTTGAAACAGAGCAGCCGGTCGACTCTCTTTAAGTGCTTTGCAGACATTGATGTCGGCAGCGAAGATCCCGATGAAATCATCTGAGCATGAGGCAGAGAAAGAAAAAGGACAGCGGCAGGTGCTGAAAACCGCACAAGGTCATTGATTTTTGACTTGCAGTCGATTAATTTTATAACCTCTTGAACGTTGATTTGCCCAAGTACTGAAAAACAATTCGATGGCCGGGGGGGTGCTCTCCCAGAGAGAGCTGAGATCATACCCTTGGAACCTGATCCAGATCATACTGGCGGAGGAATCGGCAAACGAGACAGCAATTCTCGGCAGGCCGTTTTTCCGAAACGGCCTTTTTTTATTTCTGGTTCTAATTCTTATGATGGATCTCAGTCTAAGCTACACCTCACTTCGACAGAACCCAAAGAGGAAATCATGCCTACACAACTGGATTACGCAAAAGACGGTGTTGTTACTGAAGAGATGAAGCAGGCAGTCATCGGGGAACCCATTACCGCGGAAGAACTGCGGGAACGGATTGCCCAGGGACATGCGGTGCTTCCCAAAAATATCAATCACTCCTTCCCGATCTTGCGCGCCATTGGCCGAGGTTTGAAAACCAAGGTGAACGCCAACCTGGGAAGCAGCGGCGAATGCTATATGATGGACCTGGAAGACGCGAAACTGAAAGCGGCTTTGAAGGCCAAAACCGACTCCATCATGGATCTTTCCACGGGTGGAAATCTTGGAGGATTGCGGCAATACTTTTTGGAACACTCCACCGTCATGGTCGGGGCGGTCCCCATTTACGCTCTGGCCACGGAAATGGTCTGCAACCATCAGCCTCTTGACAAGATGGATGGAGATCAGCTGCTGAAAAGCATCGAAAAACAGTGCAGGGAAGGTCTGGATTACATCACCGTACACTGCGGCGTGACCCTGGCGTCCGTGAAAAAGCTCGAGAGCTTCGAACGCATCATGCCCTGTGTGAGCCGCGGAGGCTCCATCCACATGCACTGGATGCGTGCCAACCGCAAGGAAAATCCCCTCTACGAAAACTTTGACGATCTGCTGGAAATCGCTCACAAGTACGATGTGACCCTCAGCCTTGGAGACGGTTTCAGGCCTGGGACCATCATGGATGCCACGGATGGAGCTCAGCTGGAGGAGCTGATGATCCTCGGCGAACTGGCCAAACGCGCCCGCGCCCGCGGTGTTCAGACCATGATCGAAGGCCCAGGGCATGTACCTTTCCACCAGATCCAGGCCAACATGCAGCTGCAGAAAAAGCTCTGTGACGGAGCCCCTTTCTATATTCTCGGCCCCTTGCCCACAGACATCGCCGCGGGCTACGACCACATCACCGCAGCCATCGGAGGCGCTTTGGCCGGTTCCGCAGGGGCCGATTTCATCTGTTACGTGACCCCCGCCGAACATTTGGGCCTCCCTAATGCCGATGACGTCTATCAAGGGGTAATGGCTTCACGCATAGCCGCTCACGTGGCGGACATCGCAAAAGGGCTGCCGGGTGCCATGGATGCAGACCGGAGAATCTCAGAAGCACGGCAGAAACTGGATTGGGAAGGAGTGATCCGGGAATCGCTGGATCCCGACCTGGTGAGGGAACGCATCCAGATCACCGAAGACCGGGAAGCTTGCAGCATGTGTGGAAAGCTCTGTGCGGTCAAAATCAGCCGTCTGATTTAGAACCTATCCAGAAACCACCTGTGGACTTTGCGACACCCCCCGTGGTCCCCCCTCGAGGGGGGAATTAAAGGGGGGTATCCGCTGCCGAGGTAGGTTTTCGGATAGGCTCTTAGTTGTTTCTATGAGAAAACGCGGGGTAGCGGTATCCTCATCCGCCTGCCCCGGAATTCGCTTTTTGTGAACCCCTCTCCGAAATTTTCCGCCCCCGGAGTGTCGCTGTTGAAATCCCCGTTTACCGCAGAGGCACACAAAGAGTGCACAGGAATTCTCTAAAAATTCCAAAATCTTCTCCGTGCCCTCCGTGTCTCCGTGGTGAAGAAGAGGGTATTGGAATCCGCCGGCTCCCTCATGACCAAAAAAGCCTTTTCCACCAGGGCCGACCGGCTTTGAGACGTTCCACCTCGAGCTCCAGTTCCCGAATACGCTTTTGAGTATGCTCCAGTTCATAGTCTTTCCATTCCGTTTCGAGCAATATTTCTTTGACTTCCTCTAGCTCCCGGTCTTTCGCTTTGAGCTCCAGTTGCTTCGCTTCGAGATCTCTTTTATATTGTTCAACGAACTCATTCAATTTTCGAAGCTCTCCCAACTCAATGAGGATCTTTTCGTAACGGTCTCTTTCGATCGTCACCACATTCGTTTTTCCATTTGCCTCCTGTCCCGCCATTGATTTTCCTCCATTGAGTATAGCGACAGGGAAAGGGTCGTGATGGATGGTTGAGCGCCCTCTTCGGTGTCTCTTTTCTTTTCCTGCTTGACCTGTCCCTCAAAGTCCTGCAAGGATACAATATGAAAAGTAGGACATTCTTCGGTTCGCACTTTCCAGTCCCTGCGGAACTTTGCCACGCTCGGATGCCGTCCCGGCGATTTCCTTGTTGTGGAAAATATTGGAGCGTGAAGAGCAGGTCAAGGAAATTCATGGAAGAAAAGGAAGGCGGCTACGCCTTGACGGGCCCTGGTTGCAATGAGGTAAGGTAAAATCATGAGTCAAACATCTTTCAGCTTCTGCAAAGCTCTTTCGAGCGAGCTCGACCCGGAAAAACTGCAGCAGAAGTTTCTCTCATCCCTTCTTGAACTTCAAAACCTGGAACGTGGTTCCATATGGGTGAAAAAGACGGATGGCTACCTCTGCGTCGAAGCCGTGGGAGATCAGAGTGAAAAGATCAAGGGCATCACGATCAGCGCCAACCGCCCGAGCATCGTGGGCTGGGTGATAGAAAACGGGAAAATGACCATCGCCGAGCCGGGCAAGGATGAACGCCATTACAAGGAATTTGAAGCAGACATGGCGGTAAAGAGCAAACTCATCCTGTGCTTTCCGCTCTTTCTCAAAGGAGGTGAGGTCTATGGCGCCGTTCAGCTCATCGACACCCGATCCGGAGGAAGCCGCCTCAACCTCGACCAGGACTACCTGGAACTCCTGCAGAACCTGGTGGATATCGGGTCCATCGTTCTCAGCAATTCCCTCGTTTATAGTGCTCAGGTTCAAGAAAACCTCAAGCTGAAGCAGACCCTGGAATCTATTCGCAGGGAGGAACCCATTCTTGGGGAGAGTGAGGCCTTCCTTAAAATATTGAAAGTGGCCTCGGATTACGCCAAGACAGACTTTCCCGTCCTGATAACGGGAGAAAGCGGAACGGGAAAGGAGGTCATCGCCAAGGAAATACACCGGCTGAGCAACCGGATGGACAAGCCGTTTCTGGTTCAGAACTGCAGCGCCATCCCCGAAACATTGCTCGAAAGCGAACTTTTCGGATATCAGAAAGGGGCCTTCACGGGGGCCGTCAAGGATAAGGTTGGACTCTTCGAAGCCGCAAACGGAGGCACGGTTTTTCTGGATGAAATAGGCGACATGCCGCTTCAACTCCAGGCCCGTATCCTGCGTGTGCTCCAGAACAGCGAAATCAAACCACTGGGAGGCACAAAAACCAAAAAGATCGATGTGCGAATCATCTCCGCCACCAACAAGGACCTGAAAGAAGCCATCGCAAAAGAGCAGTTCAGAGAAGACCTCTTTTACCGACTCAATGTGCTTCCGCTCCATCTTCCGGCTCTAAGGGAGAGGAAGGAGGACATCCTGCTCCTCCTCGACCACTTTCTCAGCCGTGAATCCTTCAAGATGGGAATTCCCCCCAAGAAGTTCAGCAAGGATGCATTGGACTACCTGATCAAATACTCATGGAAGGGGAATATTCGGGAGCTGGAAAACTTCGTCAAGCACATCATCGTGGTGGTGGAAGGGGAAAAAATCACTTTGGATGATTTGAGCCTGCATTTTCCGCCCGCCCAACTCGCCCCTCCCGAGGAGGAGAAGCCCGTCGATGGAAACAGAGGCGAGGAAACGGAAAAACCTTCTCCAGGGGGAGCGTCTTTTTTCGACGGCTATTCCTGGGAAGAACTGGAAAGGGCTTATGTCCTCTACCTTCTGGAAAAAAACAGGTGGCATATTACCCGTGCCGCCAAAGAAGCCAAAGTCAACCGTTCCACCTTCGATTCCCGAATGAAAAAACTCGGCATCAGGAAATAAGAGAGTTGGCGGATTCCGATATCCCGTTATTCACGGAGGACACGGAGAAGACTTTCGAATTCTTGTGGGGTTCCTGTGTGATCTCTGTGCCTCCGTGGCAAATGGGGATTTCAAGAGCGAATCACTCCCTAAGGGGGATTTATCCTTGATTCCCCCATCGGGGCTATGGGGAGTGTAGTTTTTTCAAAATGGAAATTGCGGCGTTCAGGTATTGATCGGCAGGCCAAAATCAGATATGGAAAGAACCGTCTCTGCATGATCCCATCGAGGAAAGGTAAAGAAAATCTTCAATGAACATCAATGCATCTTCCGCTTCTTCTCTACCCATTGAAGAGAAAATCCGGTACGCACGGGAACTCTTCGATCGAGGGGGAGAAACTCTTCTTCGGGAGCCCTCTGTAACAAAGCTCCTGGCAATACTGGATCGAAACATAGCGGCTTCGCAGGAAGCCATGGTCCGCTTCGGCATTGTCGATGCCTGCAGGCACTGTGAGGAAGAGGAAGGGGGAAGCTGCTGCGGAGCGGGTATAGAAAACAGGTATAATCCCATACTTTTGCTCATGAATCTTCTCATGTCGAGGGACCTGCCGGAAAAACGTCAGTGGGAAAACAGTTGCTTTTTTCTTGGGGAAAATGGTTGCCGCTTGAAAGCACGCCACATTTTATGCATCAATTATCTTTGCCTCCGGGTTCAAAAAATGCTCCCACCAAACGATCTCATCGCATTGCAAACCATCACGGGCGAAGAGATGGATACAATTTTCCTTCTTCACGAAACCGTTAAGAAAATACTCAACAAAAACATTCGATAGCAAACGACCATGGAATCAAATCCTCTTTTCAAGACGCTCTCTTTCATTGCGGACTTTTATGACAGATGCAAATTCGGCTGCGAAGGAGTGGAAGGATATCGCAAATCCACGGACATGCGCAAATGCATCCATTTTATTCTGGAGCTCGAGAAATCCGGGTTCCTGGACAACCGACGGACATCTTTCCTGGATCTGGGATGCGCGGACGGCCGGGTGAATGTCATGATGAGCTACATGGTCAGGAAATCCATCGGGATTGAAATCGACCCGGACATTCTTTCCGAATACGCCCCCATGAAGGAAAAACTCACTTTACAGCTTCAGGAAGCCGGACTCATCCCGCCCCCGGAAAATATTTCCGTTTTTCAAGGAAGTTCCCTCGAAGAGCAGACTTATCGGCAAGTTTTCGAGAAAACGGGGGTATCTTTCCAGGAGATCGATTTCTTTTACACCTACATCACACTTCATGATCTTTTCGGGGAACTCATCGCAGAAAAAGCAAAACCCGGGGCACTCTACATGGTCTACGGCTTCAGCAAAGTCCTTCCCCGTTATGAAGGCCTGGAACGGGTGCTTTCCGATGTCGGTTCCCAGGGGATTGCAGCGCTTTACCGGAAAAAATGAGCTTTGTACAACGAATCATCCTATTTTGTGAGCCTTTCAATGATCCGTTGGTGTTGGGGATATTCCTTTATTAGTCTCTTTCGTTCCGCCAACTCAAAATCTTCATATTCGAAACCGGGCGCCACCGTGCATCCCACCAAAGCATAGGAATCCGGATCGTTGACGGAAGCAGCAAACCAGCACCCCGCCTTCACCACAACCTGAAACGCTTCGCCATTCTCCCAGGCATTCCCCAATTTTTTCCGGGACAAACGGCCTTCTCCATCGATCACGTACAGAGTGAGTGAACTGCCCGTATAAAAGTGCCAGATTTCATCGGATTTGATGCGATGAAAAGCTGAAAACTGCTTCCCCTCCAGAAGATAGTAAATCGCCGTGGAAAAAACACGATCTCCTTCAAATCTTCGAGGAAGCTGCCCGTCTCTCACCGATTCATCCGACCGGTACGTCTGGATGAAGTATCCCCCTTCAGGGTGCGGAGAGAGTCCAAGTTTTTCGATCCAGTAAGCTGCGTTTTTGTTCATGGCGTTCCTTTTCCTCAATGCTTCGTTTCAATCGAGAAAGGCTCGTTTGTTTGAGATGGGAGAAAGGGTATGCTGCACAGGCCGCGTTGAGTCTCGAAACGCAACCTGTCATTATCGGCCGTTGCGTTTCATTCCATTCAACGCAACCTACGCACTATCAAGATGGTATCTACAGAAGTCGAGATTTCAACCGTTCACAGTATAAATTCCTTGACGGGAAAGGCCCAGTTAGTGTAACTAAATTGAACAATTGGAGTCCATATAAATAACACTAAGAAAGTGTAGGGACTGCCGGATTTTCAGCTTTTTTGTTCTCCAAGATTCAGATCCACCTGAATTGCACTTTTTGCAATGCAGGATGCAACAAGGCTAAGAAGGCCTTTGAGCCGCGGGACAGCGGCGATGGTTTTTGTGGCTTTTTTGCTTTTGGAAATGAAATTGGAGGGCTTTTTTCTTCATGAAATTTTGGCCGAGCGCCCTGACTTCTGCCGTTGCCCACGCATTAATCCTCTGCATTCCTGTCTCCATGACTTTGAACAACGTGAGCCTGGAGACGCCGTGTGAAGAATTTCAGTTCGTTGTCCTTCAGAGTGAAGAGTCACAGGGGGGACGGATGTTGCCGGAACCAGGCGTCCCTATTCCTCCGGCGGCTCAACAACAACCCTTTGCGCCTCAGGAAGCGGATCTATCCGAGGAAATCCCCGAACCGCAGAAGACACCTCCACGCATGGATACTCCGGAGGTGGAAAAAACTCCTCCCCTTCAGGAAAAAAAACCATCTCCCATCACCATTGCCAGAAAAACTCCGCCCCCAAAACCCAAGCCACAGAAAGAAGTCCAAAAACCTCCTGTAAAAGCGGTTCGAAGGCAGGAACCCCGTGAGGTCGCATCCACGGCTTCGACCCAAACCCCGGAACCATCGGCGGCCCCATCCGCACAAAAATCAGGTTCGGAAGAGGCATTGCCGAAGGAATCGCCCGTGGATACGGCGGGGACTGGAAATTCTCCCAAATCCGACAGCGGTTCCTCCGCGGGAAACGGCCCGATTCAAGTACCGTTCGGCTCGGGAGACGGTCCTCGATTCGTCCAAAGGGTGCTCCCCAAATATCCGCGGCTTGCCAGAGAACTGGGCAAAGAAGGAAGAGTGGTTCTGCAGCTTACTATCGATGAAAACGGGAGGTTGGCACACGTGGAAGTCGTCAGTAAGGCAGGATCCGGATTCGATGAAGAGGCCGTTCGAGCGGTGAAAAGCTCAACTTTCTTGCCGGCAAAAAGGAATGGGAAGCCCATAACCAGCATAGCGCGTTTACCGATTCGCTTTCAGTTGAGGAGTTCAAACGATGATTGATTTCTTTATGAAAGGCGGAGCCCTTATGTGGCCCATCCTCCTCTGTTCCGTGGTGGCTCTGGCCCTGATTCTTACCAAGGCCCTCCAGTACCGGGACATTCTCCGGAGAATCTCACCTTCCCCGGAGGAGATTATGAAGGAAAAACCTGCTGAAGTCATTCCCCTCATCGAAGCTATAGAAAAGGGACTGGACGAAAAGCAAGTTTCCTTCATCGGAACTAGGGAAATCAGGGAGATGGAAAAAGGGCTGGGAATCCTTACCCTGGTGTCCGTCATTGCCCCTTTGCTCGGCTTCACGGGGACGGTCACAGGCATGATTCAGGCATTCATGGTCATTGCCGCTCAGCATGGAAGCCGTGTGGATCCATCCATGGTTGCAGGCGGAATCTACGAAGCACTCATCACTACTGCAGGCGGACTCTTCGTGGCCATCCCCACTCACATCGCTCTTCATTTTCTCGAGGAACGCCTCGATGAAATCTCCATGCGCCTGAAGGGATTCGCCATGACGCTCTACGAGGGGAGGCACCATGGAATTTGAAAGAAGGAGGAGACGCCACACGCACATTGACGTTGCACCCCTCGTCGATGTCGTCTTCAATCTGCTCCTCTTTTTTGTAATCACCTACAACGTGGTCGCAGATCCCGCCATAAAGATCCGGCTGCCGGAATCGAAGACGGCGGACACCCAGGCGGAGGAGCAAGTCGTTATTGCCCTGTCCAAAGAGGGCGAGACCTACATCGGGGAGCAGGCAGTGAAGCTCGAAGAGCTTTCATCAGTCGTTCAACAAAGATTGAGCGAAATCAAAGAACCGTCCGTCAAGATCAAAGCAGATCAGGATGTCCCGGTAGGCCTTCTCCTGAAGGTCGTCGATGCGGTCAAGCTCTCGGGGTGTTCCGCCTTCAGCATAGCTACGGCAAAGAAATAGCGGGGATAACGAGCGGCAAGAAGCCGCGAAATCTTTCAGCACCGGCAATAGCTGCAGCACAATCATCCAGCCAGGAAGGCTTCTGCCGTTCAGAAGAACTGCTAAATCCTCCTGGCTTTTCTATTTTTGAGGAACATAAAATTGCATAGATTAAACAATAGCTTAGACAAAATTGCCCGGGGACCGCCAGGTTTTATCGTCCACCACGCAGTGTTCGCCGTGTTCCCACCCTATCGATTCAAGAAAGTAGAGAAGAAATTTGTCGTGAGCGAGAGTTTGCGTTTTTAAAACCATCTCTATTCCTGGGAGAGACAAATATGATGCATGTCCTTTCGAAGTTGAATATGGATCGCCGTACATTCGGCACAGTGAGAAGATCCATCTGCCTGGCCTGTTCCATTGGTCTCATCACGCTGCTGACGCACATGCCCGTAGAAGCGGAAGAAGAAGCGACAACGCTTGAGGAGATTGTCGTCACCGGAGAAAAGCTTGTAAAACCCACAAAACAAACCAACGAAACGGTTTACACGGGTGAGGAAGTGACCAGGAAGGGTATGGAAATCCAAGGAAACAAGGCCGACATCAGCGTATACAACGCCATAGATATTCTTCCTGGGGTAAATGTAGAAACCCCCGATCCCTATGGTCTCTCCGCAGAACAAAAAAACGTCCGTGTCCGAGGGGTACGCGGCTACCTTGGAGCGATGACCGTCGAGGGGATTCCGAACTACGGCGGGAACCCCATGGGACCGAGAGATTATATCTACGACACGGAAAATTTCAAAAACATAGCTGTTTACAAGGGGGCGATACCTGCCGACCTCGGAACGGGAGTCGGGGCGCGCGGAGGAGCCATAGAGATCAGGCCCTTATGGCCGGAAGAGAAGTTTGGGGCCGACATCAGTCAGGCCTTCGGTCTGAATGCTTACAGCCGCACCTTTTTCAGAGCGGACTCTGGAAAACTGCCGGTGGTGAACAGCCGCCTTTCCCTTTCCTATTCCTATACAGATGCGGATAAGTGGAAAGGGCCAGGTGGACTCGGCCCCAGAAACAATCTCAATTTCATGCTGGAACAGCCGGTAACGGGCAAAGACAGCATTCAATTCTGGTTCAATTTCAATGACATCAAGCAGGACCTCTTTAGACCGCTCAACTTCGAGGAGGTCCAGGACCTCGGCGCCAATTACAACAAAGACTACAATGACAAATTGACGGGAGTTCGAAGCGAGGACATCAACTACTACAAATACAACCACGGCGACTTCACAAACAACGACCTTCTTTCCGTCATCCCCCTGACATTGAGCGATTCTCTCCGCCTAACCTTCAAACCATACTATTCGCTTGAAGATTCGGAGATTCTCAACGGATCGATCTCTCAGGGGGGCCTTGTTCAAAAAAGGACCAGGGACATCGAGCGATATGGTTTGATCTCGGAGGTCAATTATGACTTTTCTTTCCTGAAAGCGTCACTCGGCTACTGGGTTGAATCATCGGATATGAAAATCTATACTCAGAATTATGTCCCGGATACGCTTGAATACAAAGGCTATGGAGTTTACAGCCAAAATGACGACAACGGAATCGTCCACAGCCCCTTTTTGAAGCTGGCGGGGAGCCTATGCAATTTTGACTGGCAGGCGGGCCTCAAATATTTCTACTACAAGGACCCAAGCAGTGAGGGATACGTCTCCAGCCCTCCGACCTACGATCTTTTCAGGGCAACCGATCTGGACAGGGAATCTAAAGAATACGAAGAATTTCTTCCAACTTTGGGAGTCGCTTATAATTTTACAGATTCCTTGCAGGCTTATACGAGCTACGGCAGAAACCAGATCAGACCCTACGCCTATGTTCCATTGATCAGCTTATACAATCAAAACAGGGCAACGTTTCAAAAGGCGGGCATCACTTTGAATGACCTCTTCAACGGGTACGACATGGAAATTTCCGACAATTTTGAGGTGGGAGCCAGGTTTCGAAGAGGCTGGTTTGAAATCATGCCCGCGGTGTTTTATTCCATGCACGAAAATCTCCTCACCACTGTCTACGATCCCAGAGTCAACCTCAGTTATTATCAAAATATAGGGGATGCCACGGGGTATGGCTTCGAAATAGAGACCAACTTTTATGTCAACGACAGCATCACCCTTTTTGTCAATCCCACCTACACCAGCCTCACGTACGACGGGGATTTGACCTACCAGGGTAGTATCCTGGATACCGACGGCAAGCAGGTGGTCGATACCCCGGAGTGGCTCGTCAAGACAGGCGTGCTCTGGAAATACAAAGATTTTGAAGTGGTGCCCACTCTGACCTATGTCGGCGCCCGCTATGGCGATGCAGAACACACGGAAAGAATCGGAGATCATTTCCTGGCAGATCTCAAGATGAACTATACCCTGAAGAAATTACCCGTGGCGGAAGCACTGAAAGTTTCTCTTGAACTGTATAACCTGTTTGATAATGAATATGTGTCCGTGATCAATGCCATGGACGACACGAGGGCGGGAAGCACCAGCTACTTTGTGGGAGCCCCCTTCACCGCCCTGATGAAGGTATCGCTGGCCTTTTGATGCGTCCTTGATTTGAAGCATCAGATGTGTGTTCTAAAGATCCAAGGAGCAGGTATGACGAAAGACGTTCCGTTCTTGCTGCAGCCGGTCGGTGTGGTCCGCTCACCGCTCAAGTCCCGGGAAAATTGCCCCAAACAGGGATCGGAAGGGGCTCCGGACGCCTGGCTGGAAATCGATCCGGCTTTCACCGAAGCCCTGGACGGCCTCACGGTCGGGTGCGAGATCTTCGTTCTGACCTGGCTTCACAAGGCGCAGCGCGATCTCCTCAAGGTCCACCCTCGAGGCAATCCGGCCCAGCCTCTTCGCGGAGTTTTCGCCACGCGCTCCCCGCACCGTCCGAATCCCATCGGCCTGCACCGGGTGGAAATTCTGGAGATTCAGGAATCCGGCCGCGTAAGAGTCCGCCCGCTGGAAGCTCTGGACGGAACGCCGATCGTCGATATCAAGCCGGTGATACAGGGCACCAGCGGAAGGTGACGGCTGAAGGACATCTGTGAAATCTGCGTAATCTGCGGATCCATTTAAAGCCTATCCGAAAACCCTCCTCGGCAGCAGCCCCCCTTCAATTCTCCCCTCGAGGGGGGACTAAGGGGGTGTTCCAAAGTCCACAAGAGGTTTCCGGATAGGCTTAGCCCGACTTTCAACACATCAGAACCGCCCTACGGGATCGAAACCTCGCGATGGCGCATTTTGGCGGTTTCAATGAGTTGCCGCGTCACCTCGTGACGCGGCCTTGAAAGGATCTCCCCCGGAGGACCTTCTTCCACGATTGTCCCCGCGAAGAGCACCAGAAGACGATCCGCCACATAACAGGCCGTGGCGAGATCATGAATCGTTATAAGGACCCCCATCCCTCCGGCGGCAAGGCGGCGGATCAGGTTCAGGATACCGACCCCCGCCGAGGCATCCAGCATGGAAGTGGGTTCATCGGCCAGAAGCAGATCCGGATGTGTAATGATAGCCCGCGCTATGGCCACACGCTGCCTTTGTCCTCCCGAAAGGCGGCCCGGGTAGCGATCCAGGTAGGCTTCGGGAGGAGTCAAACGAACCGATGTCAGGGCCTCCCGGACCCTCCGGCTTTCACCCTCTCTATCCCCTTTGATTCTCAGGGGCTCCAGGACCGTCTCCCGGATTCGAAGATGCGCAGAAAGCGCCGCATACGGGTCCTGAAAAACCAGGGACATCCTTTCCCGCCCGCGGCAGGTCTCCTCCAGGGGAAGCGCTCTTCCCTGGAAAAGCCCTTTTCCCGAATCAGCCCCCAGAAGTCCAGCCACGACATGAAGGAGGGTGGTCTTTCCTGCACCGGAGGGTCCAACCAGAGCGACCACTTCGCCCTTTCGAAGCGTCAGGTTCACCCCTTTCAGTACTTCAACAGCCCTGCGCCCGGAACGAAAGCTTTTCGTCACGCCCCGCAATTCCAAAATCTGCGGTGCCGATTCCTGAACGAATCCGATATATCCTTCGTCCCCCTCCGGATACTTCTGCAGGGTTTGAATCATCACCATCCCCGGTTGTAATGTTCCGAACAGGGAATACAGGCGATCTTCCCGTCTCGAAACCTGGCCCTCGGTTCCATGACCTCCTCGCCGCAATACTCGCAGGTCACGGATTTGAAAATGCGGGCCCGGCTCGGGATTTCGGGCTGAACATCCTCGATCTTGAAAAGGTCATTCAGATCGGCCGCCAAGAGCTCATCCACGCGTTCTTTCTGGAAAGCCCGAAAGGTTTCCTCTTCCTCCTTCGAAGCCTCGCCTTTCAGCACCTTCTGAAAAACGGCCTCCTGCTCAGGATTTCTGCGAAAGGGCCCCCGTCTCATGGCCAATCGAACCGCTTTTCCTTTTTTACGGCAGATCACCGTATACACCTGTTTCCCATGATCCTGGTAGATGAGATTGCCCTTGCCGAGAGTGCATCCCAGAAGCGCTTGAATGGCATCTACACCGCATCCATCGGATTCTACAATGGCGACCAGTTCTTCATCTTCCGGACGGTCCACTCCCAGGTGCTCCTTCGCGGCTTTGGCCGCCCGATATCCAATGAGTAAACCGGGGCAGACGTGACCGTGAAACTTGATCGATTCCTGAAGATCCTGGGGGTACTCTGTTGTCATGATCGTTTCTCCCTTTTGAAAAAAGTTTTGTTTTCATGGGAATGTAATGCATCCCCGCAAGAAAGTGCAGCTTTCCAACCTCAAACGGTGCAATGTTAAGTACCAGAGCACAAGTTTTCGAACATTCTAAGAACCTATCCGGAAACCACCTGTGGACTTTGCGACACCCCCCTTGGTCCCCCCTCGAGGGGGGAATTAAAGGGGGTGTCCGCTGCCGAGGTAGGTTTCTGGATAGGTTCTAAATAATACCCGCCTACAGACTTGGCAAAAAACACCTCACTCTGTGGTTTCCCCGCACCTGAAGACTCGGACTTTCCCGCCCGCACCGTTCCATTGCATGAGAGCACCGATCGAGAAAACCGCATTTCCGGGGAGGAGCCGAAATGGGAAGAGCGTACCCTGGAATGCTGCGGCGACTCAAGGGGGGATCTCCCATTCGAACGGAGGCATTCATGAGCCCCTTTGTGTAGGGGTGCAACGGCCTTCGCATTTCATCCCCCGGCAACTCCTCGACAATCTCTCCACGATAGAGCACTGCGATGCGCTTCGCCCACCGGCCGGCCAATCCGATATCATGGGTAAAAAGGATGACGCTCGCGTGGTGGGCGGCGAGCCAATCTTCCAAAAACACAATCACTTTTTCACGGGTCAGTTCGTCGAGAGCGTTGGTCGGTTCATCCAGGAGCAGAACTTCCGGCGCATTCAAGAGGGATAGGACCAGGGCCATGCGTTGCTTCTGACCGCCTGACAGTTGATGCGGATAGCATGACCAGAGGGAAGCGGGCAGATCCAGAGGCTCGCCAAGGGGAGCCAGGAGACCCAGAACGCTCTTTGCATCGAGCTTTTTATTTTCTCCATTTTGTATCACCTCGCGGGCCGACTTCCAAAGCACCTGAGCCGGATGAAAGCTGTCCTGCGCATTTTGGGGAACCAGAGCGATGCGGCGATAATAAAGGCGGGCGCGTTCGCTTTGAGAGAGGGCCAAGAGGTTACACCCGCAAAAGAATACCTCCCCTTCCAGTACCTCCTGCCCCGGCAAAGGCCGCCCCAGAAGGGCCCAGGCAAGACTCGTCTTTCCCCCGCCCGATTCACCAACCAGTGCTACCCGGTCTTCCTTCCCCAGTTGAAGATCCACTTTCCAGACAGGATAAAGGGCCTTTCCGGCACGTAATATAAGATTCTTCGCCGCGAGCATTACAAGGACTCCTCGCTGCGCAGGGCCTCATCGAGCCCATAGCCCGCCAGAGTAAATGAAAGCACCGCAACACTCACCAGCAGGGAAGGCGGCAAAAGCCACCAGCTCCAGGCCGATGTCCAGAGCAGCCCGGGATAGTCGAGAGCGCTTCGAATCATCATACCCCAGCTTCTCAGGGTGGGATCTCCCAGCCCCAGAAAACTCAGCCCCGCCTCGGCCACAATGGCATGACTGGCCGTGGCCGCTCCCTTGGCCAGCAGGAGAGGCAGCAGTTCCCGCACGAGATGCTTTCTGAGGACATAAATGAAACCCGCCCCTGAAAAACGGATGAACCGGATGGCTTCTTTTTCCCGAAGGGAAAGGACCTGGGCCCTTATGGTACGCGCCACTCCCGGCCAGGCGAGCAAAATGAGGACCGCCAGCACATTCGTGAGACGGGGCTTCAGGAAGACGGCAAGCAGGATGATGAGAGGCAGCCGGGGAATGGCCATGAGCACGTCTACCGAACGCATGAGCAAGACTCCCAACCGCCTGGGATAAAAACCTGCGCAGGCCCCTACCCCAAAACCGATGGTTGTGGATAGAATGCCGACCGACAGAGCGGTCACGGTGGAAATGAAGCATCCTGAAAGCGCCTGGCTGAAGATGTCTTGCCCAAGTCCGTTGGTCCCGAACCAGTGCAGAAGACTTGGAGGAGAGAGGCTTGGCCCGGAAACGGATTCAGGCGGATAAGGAGTCCAGCACAGGCTCAGCAGGGCAAGAAGAGTCAGAAGCACGATTCCAAGGATTCCGGTTCGTCCCAAATGCTGGTTCCATGCCGATGCAGCCAACTCTTTCCAATGGTGCAAAGCCTCACACCTCCTTCACGCGCGGATCCAGGTTCACATAAAGGCAATCCGTGCAAAAATTGATGAGAAGGACCCAGAGGGTAAAAGCCAGAAAAGCCCCCTGGAGCAGTGGATAATCATGGCTGAGGACCGCTTCGTAGCTCAGGCGCCCGATGCCGGGATAGGCGAAAAGGACCTCCACGAGGATGGCTCCGCCGGCAGAATAAGCAAGCCGCAGCCCGAAGAAGGTCACCACAGGAAGCAACGCGTTTCTCAACACGTAATGGTAGCGCACCCGTCGCTCGGGCAACCCCTTTATTTCCGCCATGAGCACATAGGGTTCGTCGGTCACCAGAAGCACTGAACTCCTCACCACGAGATAAGCGGAAAAAAAGCTCGATGCGGCGAGCACAAGTACCGGTAGCGCCGCATGATACGCCAGATCCAGCACCTTTCCAAAACCCGTGAATTCTGAAAAGGGACTGTACGCACCGCTCAAGGGAAAGATCGGGATCTTCACACTCAGCAGGATCAGCAACAGGCTCCCCAGCACAAAAGGCGGCATGCTTTCCAGGCAAACTGCGGGAACGAGCACCCGCCACTCCCGTCTTTTCTTCCATCCGGAATGGGTCCCGAGAAACAGGGCAGCGGAGAAGCTCAAAAGAAGAGCACTCAAAGTCAAAAGGAGAGTCCATGGGAACCGTTCCACCAGAATGCCTCCCACCGGTGCGCGATAGCTGATGGACCAGCCCAGGTCTCCACAAGCCAATCCTTTGATATAATTATAAAATTGAACAGAGATGGGGAGATCGAGTCCGTAATGTCTTCGAAGGGCCTTGAGTGTTTGAGGATCGAGCTGGACGGGCAGATTCCCCACTCCACTGCTCAACTCCTCGATGGGATTCCCCGGGATGGCCCGGGGAAGAAAAAAATTGACCGAGAGCGCTGTCACAAACACTAGAAAGTAGGTCGCGGCCCTCCTGCCGAGATAGGAAATCACGGCTTCCTTCCCTTTATGAAAGCGAGTTTGTTATAGGGCAGTGGAACGCCTATGCCGATGCCGCCCTCTCCCGTATAAAACCAACCCTGAAAAACGTCCGGCCGATAAGCGATGAACCATACCGGATAATAGAGAGGAAGTACGGGAAGTTCACGTGCGTAGAGCTGCTGCATGGTTTTGCAGAGGGCCATGCGTTCTGCGGGATCAGAACGGATGGAGAGCAATTCGGCTGTCCGAAGGTATTCCGGGTCTTTCGGCATGCCGGCAGAAAAAGGATCGTCCCGCGCACCCCCGAATCCATAGATGATGGATGGGTCTCCCCCGAGCCCCCCGTGCCCTGTGAGGGCCAGGTCGAAGCGGCCTTCCCGCACCATGGCATCCAGGGTCTTGATGTCGAGAGACTTGAGATCCAGGGTGAAACCGATTTTTCGCAGCATCAACTGCAGCGCTTCGGCTTCGCGCAGATAGGATGAGGTGGTGAGGAGTGTGAACTGCATGGGTTTTCCGTTGGAATCTTCACAGACCCCATCTTCGTTCCGATCCCCGATACCGGCCATTTCCAGGAGCTCACGACTCCGGACGGGATCGTAGGAATAAAGGTCTTTCAAGGAGGGATCGTACCAGTTGGAGTCCGGGGACATGAACCCCGGGTTGCCGGGCTTCGCTCCTTCGAGGCCTCCGGGAACGGACTGTTCGATCAGTGCCTTGCGATCGACGGCGTGAGCCAGGGCGTGACGGACTTGCACCTCCGAAAAAGGGAACCGGTTGAGGTTGAACTGCAGGTTCAACACCCAATAAGAAGGGCCGGAAAGCAACTGAAACCTTTTATCTTCTCGGAACTTCGCCAAAAGAGATGCAGGAACGGTCGCCTCGGCCACGACACCGCGTTCAAGAGCCGCCACGGGATCTCCAACGGGTACGAAAAAAAGCTTCCGCACTCGGGGCTCTCCAAGGAAAAATGCCGGATTCGCATCGTAGGCATAAGCCCCCTGAGCCTTGTCATATTGCACCAGGCGATAGGGTCCGCTCCCCACTACGCGATCCGGAGCGGAAGTCTCCCGAGGATTCGAAACGTCCCGCCAGATGTGCTCGGGAAGAATGGGCACGCTCCCTGCAATCTGGTTCAAAAAAGGGGCATAAGGACTCTCCAGGTAAAAGACGGCGGTCAGATCGTTTGGAACTTCCACATCACGGACTTTTTCCAGAGAAAACCACTCTACGGGGTAACGCTTCAGGTAATCGAAGGTGAAGCGGACATCACGCGCGGTGAGAGGCTTTCCATCCTGCCATTGCACACCCGGGTGCAGGTGGAAAGTCCAGACCAGGCCATCCTGTGAGCATTCCCAGTTCTTCGCCAGCCAGGGGATGGTCCCCTGGTGGTCCTTCCAGACCAGGGTGTCATAAATGAGGCTCAAATGAACGTAGCCCATTCCTCTCGGGTAGAAGGTAAAAGGAGTCGGCATCCCCCAGTCCCCGCCGGGCAGATGAATTTCTATGGCATCACCCGTTCCCGATCCTTCCCCGGCTTCGGAAAAGCTTTCACCTCCTCCACTGCAGGAACAGAGCAAAAAAATCGCAAGCCAGGCTGCGCCCACAAGTCGAAGTATCATAGCGGTTTGACCTCCTTGAAGATGATGAGATACCGGACAGTGAAGGGCGACACCTTTGCAGAATTCCTGCCGGTGTAAGACAAAAAAAGGCCCGGAAACCCCATCCATGGGTCTCAGGACCTTCGTGGCCGTAATCAATCGATCGACGATTCAAACGAGCATCAGGATCGGTCGTATCGGATTCTCGCCCGATCATCCATCTCGGTCTTTTTCAAAAGAAGACTGAACCGGTTTCTTACCGGTTTTAACGGCTCCAATCTATCACACGCCTGGACCTCGATGCAATGTTTATATGAAAATACGGTGAGCAGGTAAGTAGATGAAGGAAGCGGCCTATTCACCCATTCACCGATTTTCATCCTTCTTGGCATGTCTCTTGTTAGGCAAAAATCATGACCTGGTCACAATATCCGGGGATGCATCCGGTTCATTCGAGTCTTCCGGGAGCAACTTGTTTCATCCATTCTGGACACACTTTTATTCAAGGAGGGATATGTGAAAAGAATCATCGGATTGACTTTAGTATGTTTCACTCTGTTGTCGGATCCTGCTTTTGCCGCGACAAAAAGCATTGGAAAAGACAACGTGAACATACGCTCAGGACCGAGCCTCAATGATAAAATCATTTATGAAGCACCTCTCGGATATCCAATCAAAATAGAAAAAGAGCAGGGCAAATGGGTTTTCTTCCGGGATTGGGAAAACGATGCCGGGTGGGTATATAAATCTTTTGTCTCCGAAATTCCAACAGCGGTGGTGCTTGTAAAGGTTGCGAATGTAAGGAATTCACCGGGAACGGCGCATAAAGTGGTAGCGAAGGTGCATCGGGGGGAAATCTATAAAATAGTTGGAAAGAAAGGAGACTGGATAAAGCTTGGCTATTACTCAGGGGGAGAAGAGATAGGCTGGATCAGGCGCGACCTTCTATTTGGCGATTAAATAAAAAACTTTGCCCCCCCCTCTTCCAGCGGAAGAGAGGGGGAGCGAGAGAACTATGCCTGATCGATGGCGGAAAGCCGCCATCCGGGCGCACCGATATCTCTTGTAAATGTCCAAAATTCTTTAAACTTCACCGGATTCAGTTTATCTCCTTCCACCACTTCGCGGGTCGTCGCATCCACCGTGTAATCAAGCAAGTTGGCCGTAATGAGAACGGTGATGTATTCATTCCCCGCTTCCTGCCACGCTTCGGCAAGTTCAACCTTGCGGATGGCTATGTTCTCCAGGCGATTGATCACATTCCTCTGTCTCATGGACTCGAACTCCCGGCGGAAGAAATCGGCCATTTCGCCTGTGAGGATGCTTTCAATCCCTTCCAGACTTCGGTTCATCCAGCCGGCCTGAATACGAAAGAAAAGGTCCTGAACGGTCTCCTTGAATCTCTCCTCGTCGAAACCGGGGTCATAACGCCTGATCTGATCGATGCCCTGCTCCAGTTGACTGTAGCCGCGCACCGGTTCATGAGCCGTCCCGTAAGCATAGGATCCTCCCGTTTGAGAAAATCCCTCGTAGTTGTCCGCCTGAGGTGGGGTTCCGTAGTAGCTTGCCGCAGCAGCATTCTGCTCACGCCGTTTTTTGAAAAACCTGTAAGCAAGGTACAGGATAAGGCCCAGGATCGCGATATCCATGAGTCCTATACCGCCTCCGCCAAAACCGCCGGGCGAGGCATGTCCCGTTCCACCAAACAGGAGACTTCCGAGGAGCCCACCTGCAAGGCCGCCGGCCAGCCCCTGCATGAAGGGGCTACGACCAAAGAACCCGCCTGACGGCTGAGTGGGGCTGCCGGGAAAGGAATTCCTGCCGGGCATGCTCATACCCGGCGAACCCAATGACGAACTTGACGGCATCTGAGGCGACGAGAAGCTCCTGCTTCCACGGCTTCCCATAGAGCGCCCCCCACCGGCTCTCGCCCAGGCGGTCGATTCCATAAGGATGGAAAATCCAAACAAAAACAGAGTTAAAAACAAAAGAATATAATGTTTCCTCACATTCATCTTTCAGTACCTTTCATTAAGATCCTCGATTCTGCGGTCTTCCTCCGTGCCCTCCGTGTCTCCGTGGTTCATATAAAATCCGACAATGTCAAATTGTAAGATAAGCCATAAGAAATGCAACGGAAAGGCCAACTGCACTTCTCCCGGGACACAAAAGCGGTATATGGGAAGGGAACACATTCAATGCGAGGGGGCTGGGAAGAGAATGAACATTTTGTTCAACGGGAGAATCATTTCTTTCAATGCTTGAACGATTTGTTTCACGATCCGCAAGCTCAAGGTCACCCTAGAGTTCTACAAGCAGGTTGTACTCATTGATTTTTCTGCGCAGCGTGGGGCGGCTGATTCCGAGTATCCTGCAGGCATCTCCGTAGTTGCCCCGGGTACGTCGGAGCACCTTCATGATGTGAGCCTTTTCGACCTCTTCCAGGCTCTGCAGCTCTTCCTCCTCCTCGGCGGGCCACGAGGGCTCCTCCGATCCACCCGGCTGGGTAAGATCCTTCTTCCGCACCCAATCCTCATCCAATTCGAAGATCTCTCCCTTGGAATGGATCATCCCCCGGCGCAGCACATTTTGAAGCTCCCGCACATTGCCCGGCCAGTCGTAGCCTTTCAGCGCCTCGAGGTGGGCATTCGGAATGCGGGACACCTTCTTGCCCATCTCCTGATTCAACCGATGCACGAAGTACTCCGTAAGAGGGATGATATCTTCAACACGCTCCCGCAGGGGAGGAATACGGATCACAAAAACCTTGAGCCGAAAATAGAGGTCCTCTCTGAAGGCGCCCTCTTCAACCATGGCTCTCAGATCACGGTTGGTGGCGGCGACAATGCGGGCGGGCATGGATATCGTGTTTACGCCGCCCACCCTCTGGAATTCCCGCTCCTGCAGGACCCTGAGAAGTTTGGCCTGGAGCTGGAGCGGAAACTCCCCAATCTCGTCCAGGAACAAGGTGCCTCTCCCGGCAATCTCGAGTTTCCCCACCTTTCGGTGTATCGCTCCGGTGAAAGCCCCTCGCTCATGGCCGAAAAGCTCGCTTTCCAGGAGGTTTTCCACGATGGCTGCACAGTTTATGGCAACAAAGGGTTCCTCGGGAGCGGCTTCCTGGTGGATGGTCTGAGCGACCAGCTCCTTTCCCGTTCCCGTTTCCCCCTCGATGAGCACGCTCGCAGGCGTTTGAGCCACCTGGGCAATGGCCTTAACGACTTCGATCATGGCCTTGCTGCGGCCGATGATCTGGTTGGACTTGTACGACTTGGAGATGACATGGCTGAGCTTCGCCAACCTCTCCCTTTGTGCCTTTTGCAGGAGGATCTTCTCCAGCAGCAGGTCCAGGGCGTCAAGGTCGATGGGTTTGTACAGATAATCGGCCGCCCCGAGGCGAATGGCCTTGAGGGTCGCTTCCGTATCGTGAAAGGCCGTGATCATGACGACCTCCCCTTGAAGCTCCTCGCGCTTGGCATTCTCCAGTACTTCGGGACCGTCTATGTCCGGGAGCTGTACGTCGAGGAGCACCAAGTCCGGCTCCTCCGTCTGCCAGTGGTCGAGGGCTTCCCTCCCCGTTCTGAAAACGGATACGTCATATTCCTTGCCCCTGAAATAGAGTTCGAGGGTCCTTGTGAGGGAAGTATCGTCATCGACGATCATGATTCTCTTCATTGGGCTCCTCCAACACCCGGCAGGCTCAGTCGCACTGTGGTCCCCTTTCCCTCTTCACTTTCCACTGAAATCTTCCCACGGTGCGCGTCCATGATCTTCTTGACAATGGCAAGCCCCAGGCCGGTTCCCTTCTTCTTTGTCGTGAAAAAGGGTTGAAAGATCGTCTTGAGGTTCCTGCGAGAGATACCGGCGCCGTGATCGGTCACGGCAATGGTGACTCCGGCACCCGAAGGGCCTTCTCCCATGGTTGCGGACACCCGGATTTTCCCATTGGACCTGGAGGCTTCCAGAGCGTTTTTCAAAACGTTGATCAGCACCTGTTCGATCTTGTCGGGATCACCGATAATGGGGGGCAAATCCGGCTCTATGCTTCGCTCCACCCCGATACTGCGCACAGATAATTCACCTTCGAGCTCCCTGAGGCACCTGTCGATCAGGGTCTCCAGGGGGATATCCTTCTTCTGGAGCTCCAGAGGCTTGCTGTAGTTGAGAAGATCCGAAAACATCCTCTCCATCTGCATCACCTGGTCGAAGGCGATCTCGTAGTGTTCGTGAAGCACCGCGTCTTCCCTCAGGGCCCTCCCCATGATCTGTAGGTTGAGTCTGATGGAAGAGAGGGGCCCCCTCATCTCATGGGCAACGGATGCGACCAGTTCACCGACGGCAGCCATGCGTTCGGAGCGCAGGAGCTGTTCCTGCGCTGCAATGAGCTCATTGTAAGCCTTCTGCAGGGACTCTTCCTTTTGTTTCAGGGAAGTAATGGACTGAGAAAGCTGCTGGGCCATCAGGTTGAAACTCCTGGCAAGCCGCCCGACTTCATCCTCGCTCGAAAACGGGATCCGCTGATGCAGGTCCCCTTGCGCCATTTTCTCCGCAGCCTCAGTGACCTGGACAATGGGCATGGAGACCCGCCTGCTCACCAGGTAGGCCATCAGGAGGCAGACAAAACCCACGAGCACCGTGGTGGAAACGCCGATGGCTTTGATCCATCGGAGCGGCCCAAGGATTTCGTCCGCTTCCATCTCGGCGAGAATGCCCCATTGGTAACGCGGCAGCCAGACGTAGGACCCAAGCACTTCCCAACCCATATAGTTCTCGTAGATGGCCGTTCCCTTCTTTTCCGACAAAACGGAGCTTATCCCATAGGTATCGAAGCTCTGATCGTATGTCTCGGACCAGTCCAGGAATCTGGACTCGGAAATGATCTTCCGGTCTTTATTCACGAGATAAGTCTCTCCCGTCTCACCCAGCCCGATGCGCTCCACCATGATGGGATCAATGGTCTTCGAGAGGTCGAGCACGGCAACAATGAACGCCAGAGTCCTCCCCTCCCTCGCATTGATCCTTGCCGCAATCCGGAAATACCATCCCTCTTTCCCGGGATTCCTGTATACAGGGCCAAGGACGGGTCTCTCGCTCTTCTGCACCCGCTTGATTTCTTCAAGGGCCACAAAATTCTGATTGCCGACAAGTTCAGGGTGCGTCGAAGCGAGGACCTTACCGTTCGGCAATACAATAGAAATGGTTTCGTAAGATGGAGATCGCCTTTCGATGATCCCCAGGGTATCCTTGAGCAGGTCCTCCGGCATTTCCGAAGGATTATTGAGACTTTCACAATAGCGTTGACAGGCTTCACGGATGACCGGCAGCCGTGAAAGGATACCGACATCGTCCAGTCGCTCCTCGAGCCAGGATCCCAGATGATTTGCCTTGTTTTCGGCCACGGTAGCCATGTGCTGAAAAGCCAGGGTAATGAGCGTCTTTTTCGCCAATATGTAACTTTCGTAGCCCATGATGCCGATGGGAATCACAACGATCAGCAAAATAGCCAGAAAGAATCGATGCGAGATTTTCTTCTTTATTTGAAGCATGCCTCTTCCCGGGAAAATGTCGGCACTATACCGACACCTGCATATATACTCTGCACGGATACAATGAAGATTTTTGACCATCATGCAGGAGCAACTATCGTTGCCATTGCGTGCATGGTTTCCACGATGCAAGAATTAACTGAGGAATGATCATAATTCAAGGGAACGCTGAAAAACGCCGATATGCTCTGGGCTGATAAAAATCCCTCTTAACCCTACAACGCCTACAACGCGCCCTGGCTCAGCCCCCTTCGAGTTTCTTCTTTCTGTGGGAGAGATAAGCGCGGTGATTTCTGATCTCGATCCACTGGACTAAGAGCCTATCCGAAAACCCCCTGTGGACTTTGCGACCCCCCTTGCTCCCCCCTCAAGGGGGGTGTCCGCTGCCGGGGAATGTTTTCGGATAGCCTCTTAGTCAGGTTGAAAATAAATCGTAACTCCATCCAGAAAGGGACGGCCACGATAGTAATTTTCATTGACGACAAGTCCGACTTCCTCTTCCCCCTTCCTGTGGCTGAATCTGAAAGGTACTGATCCGATAGGGTGGTTAGCAGAATCAACATAATTGACATCAGATTGAGGAAGGATTTCGAGAGACCATATCTTTTTCAGGAAATCAGGATCATCTTTGGTAAACAAATAGCTATAGATGAAAGGAAATAATCTCTTTGCACTGCCACCCTCTGGCCCTTTGGGGTCCAGCAAACCGATCGGCCCCCAAACGTCAAACCAGAGGACGTTTCCGCCTTCAGATCCTTGTTGCCGTGGATGGGATCGTTTACCCATGCGCCGGGCAGGGCCGCCCCCCCCCTTGGCGATCTGGGCATGGATCAGTCCGTCCTTCCAGGGCAGGCGGTAGACCACTCCGCCCAGGGGGCTGAACTCGGAGCCGAAATCAAAGTTGTTGTCATAGCCAATCGCCGTCAAAACCCCAGCACCAGGTGACTCAAGCCCTCGATGTCATGATTCAGCCTGAAACTGATCCCCCACTGCTCCTTGTCATAGTCGAAGCCTCTCGTCCTGGAATGGACCTCTAGTGTAATCGTCCAAAAGGTCGAACTGTTGGTGTCGCCCTTCGATGGTGTAAGTGAAGTTGTCGGAAAAGGCGGTTTCGTAGAGGAGCCGCTGATAGATCCCGGAGCGGTAAAAGTCTTCCCAGAAGTGGTGTCGTAGCTGTCAATGAAGACAGGCGGCGCGCGATCTCGCTTCAGCTGATGGTGGAAAGGGCTTCGCTATTATCATAAAATAACAATAATATCAACTTCATAAATAGCACAGTCAGGAATTCTCATTTTGGATGGTCTTCATGATGAGAATTGCTGGGGGGCGGTTGCCTCCGTTCAAACTTGCTAACACATCGACGCCAGCGCCTCCGAAACCTGGCAGGTCAACCTGTAAATTCTCTCCGCCAGTTCAGGAGACAACAGGCCCGTACCGCAGGCGGGCGTGATCATGCTTTGTTTTAGCAGCGTTTCCCGGTTCAAGCCGAATCTTTCCAATTGCGACCAAAGGTGCTCCAGGCGAAGCAGCAAAGAATGGGAATCTTCCTCGAACGCCCGCTCCATCGTGGGGACGATGCCCCAGGCCAGCACTCCGCCACGTTCCAGGAAGTCGAGAAGCTCCACAGCATAACAAAGGATCGAGTCCCCGTACCAATACGCATCCAGGCTTAGAATGTCGAGGTTGGACTGCAAGGGCACCGACCAGTCCGCATTGTTGCAGGAATGCAGACCCACCCTGGCATTTTCTGAATGGAGTGCTGCAAAAATCGAATTGAAATCCTCGAGGATCATCTCCCGGGTTAAAGTGATGTGAAGATAGGAGCCATAAGCACTGATACCCGGATCGTCTACAAAGATGATTGCCGGACGGCCCAGGCCGGACAATGTGACAGCCTGCCAGCGCGCATGCATGGCCAGAGTTTTTACAAGCACATCTCTCAGCTCATCCCGGTAATAGGCCATCCGCCCCCGATCATCCTTCAGGTGGAATCCGGCAGTAAGAGGACCCACCATATGCCCCTTGAAAAACCTTATGCCGCGCGGGCCCGTTCTTTCGATGCTTTCCAGAAACGCATAAAATCCTTTCGAATTGTCCCTGGGGAGAGCGAAGCTCTGCAGTGCGTGGGAATCACCCTCTTCGGCAGCCAGGAAAATCGTGTAAAAGCGGGTCAAACGGTCCGGCCAGGCGGGATCCGCCGTGTCAAAGCAGGGCACCCCTCCTTTGATTTTGATCAATCCGGTTTCCACGAGCACCCGCAAAAACTGAAACACGAAATTTTCTTCCGTTCCCCTGAGAGGCAACTGAGGCCAATGTGGAATGGCCGTGAAGTACCTTCTCACGAAGGAGACCGCCTTGGCCGGATCAACGAAAGGCAAGCTTCCAACGCCGGTGGCAAGACCGCATGGGGAGAATTCGAAAGATTTCTTTGCGTTCATGACCCTCTTTTGGCTTGAAAAGAAGGATTTTATTGCGTTCACTCATGAGTTTTCGCCGGGTGATTCTTTCCACCGGGAATCATCGCCCGGGTTAACGGTGAATGCAATGATTATCATGCTCCTTTGACAATGTCGAATCATGCTTAACCTGGCGCCAATCCCTTCAAAGGACGATTTCAGGAACTGCCAGGCGGAGCCCGGCCAGCTTTTCTGCATCCCTGGAGGCGACGATCACACCCGTGTCCGAGCCGAGGGCAATGAGATCCGTGACGTGAAGTCCTTTGCCCGTGAGCTGCTCACGCACCCACTCGGCGGCAAAAACCTTCCCGTTGTAAGTATTGAGCAGCATGTTCAAGTCAAAAAGGGCGGCCTTCTGGGGACGATGCTCCCGGAAAAAGTCGTGGACGACCAGGAAGCCGTCGGAAGTGAGGCATCGCCGGGCTTCATCCAGCAGATGGACGGCCTCGGTCTGCGCATAGGCGTGGAGCACATTGGAGAGGACCACGAGATCGAAGGCCCCTTCGCTCACCGGCCAGGGCTCCAGGATATTGGCCGGGCAAAAAGTCATTCGATCTTCCAGCTTCCTCGGGCGCAGCAATTCGACGGCACAATCCAGTACGTCCGGCAAATCGAGCAGGGTCGCCACGGCGCCGGGAAAACGCTCCAGGAAACCGGCCGATACGGCCCCGGAACCCGCTCCCACATCCAGGATATTTCCCGAAACAGGGCCGAAAAGCGGCAGAATCTCCCGGATCTTGATCCGGGCGACATCATCCATGGCGCGGATGTAGCTGCGGATGCGCCTAGCGAGCTGCCCGGGTTCCCGGGCAACGGAGTCGGGGACTCTTCCGCCGGCCTTGAGAGAGCCCTTCAGGTTCCCCCAGGGAGCGGCAAGGTACCTGCGCCAGAGGATGGAATTTCCCTGGTAGCCTTCCTTCCCTTTGACGAGGTAGTTTGAAGCGATTGGGGTGTTGTAATAGAACCCGCCATTATAGGTTGCCAGACCCATGGCGCAAAGCGCATCGAGAAAGCGCTCCACTGCCGGGGCATCGCATTCCAGCAGCTGCGCCATTTGAGCGGCGGAGCTTCCCCCTGGATCGAGCCGGGAAAAGACATCCAGCTCCACCGCGGTGAAAAGCGCTTCCGAAAACCAGTATCCCGTAGCCAGATCCTCCAGATACTGCGCACCGCTCTCCCGGGAGTCATGTTCCAAAAACGGCAGATGTCTCATCCTGCATCCCTCAAGATTTTCTGCTCACCCCAGCATCCTCGAAGGTGAGCATCTTGTTGATCACCTGCGCCGCGGATTCCACGATATTCATGGCCAGGGCCGCCCCGGTTCCCTCTCCCAACCGGAGGTTCAGATTCAACAGAGGCTTCAGGCCCAGTTCCTCCAGCATCAACCGGTGCCCGGATTCCAGGGACTGATGGGCGGCGATCATGTAGTCCAGGGAAGGGGGAGCCAGCCTTTTGGCCAGCAAGGCCCCCGCCGAGGAGATGAAGCCATCCACCAAAACGGGCACCTTGTGGCGGGCGGCCCCCAGGATCAGGCCGGCAATGCCGCCGATCTCGAATCCGCCCACTTTGGCCAGAACATCCACGGGGTCGGCGGGGTCGGGGCTGTTCACATCCAGGGCCTTTTCTATGACGCGGATTTTATTTTCGAGGGCATCGTCGCCGATTCCCGTCCCCCTTCCGGTGACTTCCCGGACCGGGTACCCGGAAAAGGCCGCAAGGATGGCGCTACTCGGCGTCGTGTTGCCTATGCCCATGTCTCCGGTGGCGAGCAGTTCAACGCCTTCTCGAACCAGGCGACCGGCGATCTCGATGCCGGTCTCGAGGGACTTCACGGCCTGCTCGCGGCTCATGGCCGGGCCCTGAACCATATTGCGCGTACCATAGTCCACCTTGCGGAAGAGGACTTTTCCTTCAAACGACCTGTCCAGATCGCTGCCAACCCCCATGTCCACAACCACCACGCGGGCCCCCACGACCCCTGCCAAAACGTTGATGGCCGCCCCCCCGGCTACGAAGTTCGCCACCATCTGGGGGGTCACCTCCCGTGGAAAGGCGCTCACGCCCTCCTCCACCACCCCATGATCCGCAGCCATGGTCACCACCGCTTTGCTCGTGACGGACGGCCGGAGGCTCTCCTTGACGGCCGCCAGCTGTTCCGCCAGACCCAAAAGATCTCCCAGGCTTCCCTGGGGAATGGCCAGGTTATCCAAATGTTTCCTGGCCTTTAGACGCCAGTCGGCGCTCAAGGGTTTTATTCCCTCCAAAGTAGTCTGAAGTATCGATCCCATTCGATTCCCTCCGATTCCTTGAAATAGAGCTGGTTTCTTAGAACCTATCCAGAAACCACCTGTGGACTTTGCGACACCCCCCTTGGTCCCCCCTTGAGGGGGGAATTAAAGGGGGGTGTCCGCTGCCGAGGTAGGTTTTTGGATAGGCTCTTAATCTGCGAAAATCTGCGCAATCTGCGGATAAAAAAGTCTGATGGCCAGACCTCCGATTTTCATCATCCCCATTCAATCCCGGTTCAGGCGATGCCGAAATACCGGGCTGCGACCTGCGCCGCGCACTGGGGGCCGCAAACGGCACAGCAATGGCCGCCGTCCCTGTTTGCGCCGTTCGCTTTCATCTTTTCGGGATCGATGGAAAGGCCGATTTGCCGGTCCAGGTTCAGGGCCACCCGGGCCCGGGCCATCTGCAGGTCCTTCGAGAGAGCCTGCCTGTTGCCTCTGGCCAGGTCCGCCGCGTGGGCGGCGATGCGGGCGGCGATGATCCCATCCCTGACATCCTGTTCCGTGGGCAGCCCGAGATGTTCCGCCGGTGTGACATTGCAGATGAAATCGGCACCGGCCGCACCGGCTATGGCGCCGCCGATGGCCGAAGTGATGTGATCGTATCCGGGGGCGATATCGGTGGCCAGTGTTCCCAGGACAAAATAGGGTGCGCCGTTGCACAAACGCTTCTGCAGCAGCATGGTTGCCCGGACATGGTGCATGGGGACATGCCCCGGTCCCTCCACCATGACCTGGACTCCGGCCGCATGAGCTCTCGCCACCAGCTCACCGCCAATGATCATCCCCTGCAGCTGCGCTCCATCGAGGGAATCCGCCGTCGCACCGGGCCGGATGGCGTCTCCCAGGCTCAATGTCACGTCGTAGCGCTTCAGGATCTCGAGCAACCGGTCAAATTGCTCATACAAGGGGTTTTCCTTATCGTTGTGCAGCATCCAGCCCGTGAGGAAAGCTCCACCCCGGCTGACCACGTCCGTGACCCGCCCGGTGGTCTTGAGGCGCTCGATGACCTCGAAGTTCAAAGCGGAGTGGATCGCCATGAAGTCCACACCTTCCGCCGCCTGCCTCTCGATGGCCGCGAACATATCGTCCGCCGTCATGGCCACCACGCTTCCCCGCTTTTCGATGGCCTCGATGGCGCACTGGTAGATGGGTACGCTTCCGACGGCAACCGTTGCCTGCGCCAGCGTCTGCCGCCGCACGCCGTCGATATCCCCGCCGGTGCTCAAATCCATCACGGCATCGGCCCCCGCATCCTGCGCGACGGCAAGCTTGCGGGCTTCCATCCGGATGTCGTCCCGATCGCTGGAGGTACCGATCAGGGTGTTCACTTTAACCCTCAAACCCTGTCCGATACCGCAGCAGGTGAATGCTTTTCGCCTGATGTTTTTGGGAATGACGATGCTCCCCGAAGCCACTCCAGCCTGTATAAACTCGATATCCACATTCTCCCTGTGAGCCACCATTTCCATTTCGGGAGTGATTCTGCCCGCACGGGCCGCCAGCACCTGAGTCATGGATTCATCCTTTCTCTCAGCAAGATCGTTCGGAAGTCCCTAAATACCGGGACACCACTTTCATCGCACAGTACTTTCCGCACATGGCGCAGGCAGAAGAAGATTCCTCGCTTCTCTGCCTTCTGAGCTCCCTGGCTCGCTCGGGATCTATGGCCAGGGCAAGCTGTGCTTCCCAGTCCAGCTCCTTCCTGGCCCGGGAGAGTCGCAGGTCCCACTGCGCGGCTCCTTCGAGCCCCCTGGCCAGGTCCGCGGCATGTGCGCCGATGCGTGCGGCGATCACCCCCTCGCGCACCTGGGCGACGTCGGGAATGCCGATGTGTTCGGCGGCCGTGACATAGCAGATGATGTCGGCTCCCGCCCATGCCGCTATCGCTCCCCCGATGGCGCCGTTGATGTGATCGTAGCCGGCGGCGATATCGGTCACCAAGGGACCGAAAACAAAGTAGGGCGCTCCCCTGCAGAGGCTTTTCTGAAGCGTCATGGTCGCCTCGATGTGGTTCAGGGGAACATGACCCGGCCCCTTTACCATGATCTGGACTCCCGCTTCCCTCGCCCGCCTCACGAGTTCTCCCAGGACGACCAGTTCGTGCACCTGAGCGCCGTCCAGGGAATCGGCCACACACCCGGGCCTCATGCCGTCGGCGAGACTGACCGTGACATCGTATTTCCGGGCTATTTCCAGGACACGGTCATAGTGCTCATAGAGCGGGTTTTCCCGCTGGTTGTGGATCATCCATCCGATGAGATGGGAACCGCCGTAGCTCACCAGGGGGTCTATCCTGCCTTCGTTTTTGGCCCGTTGCACGATGTCCATGGTCGTGCCGCAGTGCAGCGCCAGAAAGTCGACCCCATCTGCTGCCTGGCGCTCGATCACCTCAAAAAGATCCTCAACCGTCATGTGCACCGGGGACGTATGTTTTGCCGCCGCTTCCGCGATGGCCTGATAGAGGGGAAGCGTTCCCACGGGTGTGGGGGTGACCGCGAGGGTTTGGCGCCGCATGGCGTCGATATCTCCGCTGACGCTCAAATCCATGATGGAATCCGCACCGGCGTCAACGGCCGCCCTGATTTTTTCGACTTCGACACCAACGCTTGCACCGGATCCGTAAAGACCCACACTGGCGCTCACCTTGGTCCTCAGCCCTGCGCCTATCCCCAAGGGGATCATGCCGCTCCGCCGATTGTTTCGGGGTATGACCAGCGTGCCCTCTGCAACACCTTGCCTTACCCGTTCGGGAGAAATTCCCTCTTTTTCCGCCACCTGTTCCATTTCCGGCGTGATTTTTCCATTAAGAGCTTCACTCAACTGATTCATCAGATCCCTTTCCTGGTGTTGATTTTATTCATCAGGACCGGCACTTGGTTTACGCATGCACCATGCCGCCTTTCAGAACAAAAAAAAGTCCATGCCGATTACGGCATGGACTTTTCCATCATCCATGAACACCTTGTACCAACCCCCACGGGTTGTGTTCATACACTTTCAGGCAGGTCTCCTGGCTCCCGGATTAGAACGCCCGCGCCTCCCTTCCCGCCTGCCTTGCCAAAAACGGACGACCGACGGTGGATATGAGGTGGACTACCGGTTACAGTGGCGGGACCGCCCGGGATTTTCACCCGGTTCCCTATTCTCCCTTTCGGGCACCTGGAAAGTGCTCATCTCAATTTTTTGCGACCCTTTTTATTCATACCGCGAGATTTTGTCAAAAGAATTCTCACGGTAAAAGGGGGCAGGCCTTCTTGGACAAGCACTTTTTCTTTTTGATTTTGTCCTATGTCAAGGGCTGACCCCATATGCATTAACTCAAACCTTCCTTAGCCCTGAAGACAAAAATGTAATCTTCATCATTGATGTCTATAGCCAGGTCTCCACCTCGGGCGTGTGCGTAGGTAAGCCAACTGGGTTCGCCCCTGCCACAACATTCAACGGCGCTCGGAAAGTATGTCCCGCTTTTTCTGTCAAACCAGCTGAGCAGCATCGGATCGGAACTGTAAGTGTGAGCACGCTTGTAGGCAGCATCTCGGGCTCGTTCAAAAGAGAGGTCTTTTTCCTCGATGCGCAGGTGAATCGCCTTGTCAAACATTCCTGCTGTCGGCAGTTCACAGCTTTCCACGCAAATCACCTCCTTTTCACACCAGAGAGCATCCAGATTGTTCACATCTTTCTACTCTCTCACTACGAGGGCAAACATGACAATATGCGCAGTGTAAATCACACTCACGAACAGCATAAGGTCAGAACAGGGGTTAAAGAGCTCGTTTCAGAGAAATCACCCTTCATTCCAATCCTTGCTGCCATGCTTGCGGGTTCGTTTTCCAGCAGATAGCCTAGTGTCCGGATTTTTTCCTCCACAGGCAAGCCTGCATCTACTGCAATCCAGTCGCTTCCATCCTTATGAAAGCGCACCCCTTTCCTCATATCCAATCCCCGTGCTTCCACATATTTTACGTTACGGGATTGTGCAAGTTCACGAAGAGTTGTATAGTCAAGGGTGCTTGTTTTGCATCTTATCTTTTCCATTAGAAACATCACCCCTTTCTATTTCACTGAAAACCATCCTTCCGGTTTCGACTACAATAATAATCATTTGATTGGAAAGATGCCATCTCCGCGGGCCTCACTGCAATGGGATGGTTTTTCGAGAGCCGCTCACTTCCACGAAGCTTTTCTTTATGATGCCGGACAGTTGCCGGCTCTCCCTGACATCCGATGGTGCTCTATTTGTAGAGGTGCGCCAACCTGTCTTTGCCGTCCGGGAACATGGCCCCGTAAGGTTCGGTGTAACCCGTGTCCTTTACCGTCACGAACCGCATTCCCGAATTGTTCAGCAGGACCATCAAAGGATCGGCTTTGTGAGGGTCGAAGCCACCCGCTGCATCCAGGAGGTCTTCCTGCATTTCGAGCCGCTTCACCTTGCCGATGATGAGGACATATTCCTTTTCGATGTGCTGCCGAACCAGACTGCATTCCATCCATGCGAGGCAGCCTTCGATGCCGGGTGGTTTCACCGTTTTGGACGCTTTCGGAGTCAGCCCCGCCACCACAAATTCGTCTGTCTCAGGTGGATAGTGCTTTGCGGTAGGAATCACGTGCTTCACCATCTCCACGGGGGGAACATTCAAAACGAACTCTCCCGTCTTTCGAATATTGCGAAGTGTATCCCGTTTGTGCCATGAAGCCACACACACCAAGTCGGTCGGCCGCAGGATGGGCATGAGGTTGGAATAGGGAGCCACGTTTCTCACACCTTGCTCGTCTTGCGTGGAGATGAAGACCACAAGGCCCGGAAATGCGAATTCTCTCTTGTGCGGTGTCATTACCATTTCTTTACCTCTCTTGTCACATTAGAAAAAAAGCCGTGAGATCCGGCAAAACGGTGAAGCGATCCGCGACGATCAATGCAAGCCCGGCAGCAAACCAAAAGGCGCCCTTGGCCCAATCCTGCCTTTGTGCGTGAAACTCAAAGTCCCCCACCATAACCCCCGTGTAACCGCGGGCCAGCATGGCCTCATAAACCCGTTGAGTACGCTCGAAGCTTCGCACGAGGAGCATGCCCAGGAAGTTCCCGATGGTGCGCAGGGTTTCCATATCCGTCCTTTTGGTGAAACCCCGCGCGTTCATGCCTTTGTTCATGCGAACCACTTCCTCCTGAAAGACAAAGATGTAGCGATAGGCGAGCATGAGCATCTGGCAGACGGTCCGGGGGACTCGCAGGCCGGCCAGGGCCTGCATGGTGACGGGAAAGGGGGAAGTGGCGAGAAGTGGTTCCACCAGAAGGGCAATGGCGGAGGCTTTCAGGCAGATGAGAAGGGCAAGTGCAAAACCTCTCAAGTTGAGGGGGACCGAAGTCAGTCCGCCTAAAACCAGAAGGGTATCCCCGCTTTTCGTGGAAACGGTAAGGGGCATCATCACCAAAAACATCCCGAGAAAGCCCGCCATGGCGGTAAGCCGCTTCAGGGGATAGCGGAAGGGAATGCGGGCCGTCGCTACGGAGAGCGCTCCCCAGACGATGGCGATGAAAGCCCAGAACGGACGCGTGAGGGAAGCTGCGCAAAACATAAAGAAAAGGAGGGCAACGATCTTGATCCTCGGGTCCCAGCGGTGGAAGGGGGAATCCCCGTGGGCTTGGGAATCAAGGGGAGGGATGCTCCAATCCCTCCCCTTTTCCCCTTCCGGCAAGTCCTTGACGGAGGAGAGGGACTTCAGCAGCCACCTGGAAAGAAACCAAAGCAGGACAAGGCCGGCCAGAACCGGCACAAGGACTGTGGCTGATACCTCGATGACATGAATCGCAGGGGGCATGGGATCATCACCCTGGAGGAGGCAGGGAAAAGGGGGCATTCAGCAGATCGGGTTTGACCTTGTAGAGGAAGGAAACCGCGAAGGCGGAAACGGCGGATTCAATCACAATGACAGGCAGATGCGCATACATGGCGATCTTGGCCACTCCCAGGAAGTCTTCACCTCCCGTCAGGAGAAGGGAAGCCAGGATGAGCACTGCCAGGACCACGCCCATTGCCCCCGCAACGGCCGCCGCAAAAACGTGCCTGGCGAGGGTTGCGCCTCTGAGCATGCGAAAAATCCATCCTGCGATGAGGGCGGGAATTCCCATCATGAAGGCGTTGACCCCAATGGCCGTGATTCCGCCGAATTGAAAGAGCAGGCTCTGGAGGGCGATTCCCAGAGCGATGGAAAGGAATGCGCTGTTTCCCAGGAGAATGCCCACAAGCCCCGGAATCAAGAGGTGAACGCTTGTCGGACCGATGGGCACGTGTATGAGGGAGGCTACGAAGAAGGCCGAAGTCACCACGGCAATTTTGGGCAGATCATCGGGGTTTGTCTTACGAGCGCTCCAGGCGGTAATGGCAAGGCTCACGGCAAACCCTCCCAGCGCGACTGAAGTCGGGACCACGCCATCAGAGATATGCACGGCAAATACCTTTCTTTTTTAGAGCGGCACTAAAGCTCGTTTTCCCTCTTCCGGGCGGCCCGGTTCCGCCTGGCGTGAACATAAAACCCGATTCCCGCCAGTCCAAAAATATAGCCGATTCCTGCAAAAATTTCCTGGAACCCAGGCCGGGCCAGGTCTTCCCTCATGGCAGCGAGTTCCCGCTTGATCTGGCCGTTCTCCCTGGAAATGAGGCCCCGCAGCAGGTCGATCTGCGCCGCCAGTTGCCGACAGTCCGTGGCAGGCACTGCAGCCGGCGGAGCATCTTGATCCTCCAAGGTCGGCTTACCGGCCTGATCCTCCACTGCGGCAAAGCCATTCCCGCTCCATCCCGCCAGGCAGGAGATCAAGACCAACAAAAAGGCGAGCAGGCAGATCCTCCGACGCATCGCGTGATTCCCTGGCATCGTCTATTCTCCCAGTTCGCTCTTTTTCAGCAGGAATGAGTTCTTATGTCCCATGGACGCATTGATCACTATGGTGAGATCATCCTTTTTGGGAATAGGCAGCACGCATTTTCCCTCCTTATCCGTCACCCCTTCGGCCACCTTCTGATTTTGACTGTCCAGGATTTCGATGCGTCCTCCCTCCACCGATTTTCCATCGGGAAAATAGCTTTCGATGTAAATCTTGCCACCTTCAGCATAGGCAAAAACGTTCACTTTGTGAGCGAAGGCAGGTCCAACAAAGAGGAATGAAAGTAAAAAAAATAATATAATTATATATTTAATCATTTTTTGATTCATTGTTCTCTCCATTGAAGAGACTTGTCCTGCGGGGTAGGCTACCGTCTTCGTTTTCCCGTTGTAGAATCAGGGCATGTCGATGGTATGAACCCAGTAGACCGCGCCGATTTCCACCGACTTGGGGACACCGTCTTTCTTGAGCTTCCAGGGCGCGTCACTGAGGGCGGCAAAACCCCACCAGCCGGCTCTCGGCATGGCATAGGTAAACACCCCGTTTCGGTCGGCTTTGACCACCTGGGTGACATAAGGGTCGGACGGGGCCTTGACGACACCCTTGTCTCCCGCGGCTTCATTGAGATATTCGATTTCGACTTCCGCATTGGGCACGGGTTTTCCTTTCAAGAGGACCCGGCCGGTGAAAACGTTCCCGGTCCAGAGCCCATAAGGACGGGTGAGGGGATTGATTTCCGTCTCGAGCCCCACGGGCGTGTCCCAGCCTTCCTCCAGTCCCAGCGCATCCACGCAGACCTTGGTGTAGTGAACGATGAATTTGTCTTCGGCAGGTTCCCAGTAGGGAGCGGGCTCTACAAAGAAAGTGTAGTCTCCGGGCCTCTTGATGGTGTAAGTGGTTTTCCAGAATTCAAAGGTGCGGTCCTGATCGGGGCCTTTTCCCTGAGCGCTCTGCAGCGTATTGAGAAGATCTTCCGTTTTTCCCCTGGCAAGGACTCCGAAGCGTTTCGGCTTTTGCATTTCCATATAATGCATTTCCAGGGGATGGATGAATTTTGCTTCGATCGTGATGGTCTTGGGATCTTCCTGGGTGACGATGTCATCCGAGGGGATGAGCGCTCCAAAATGAGCCCACGCAGGGGAAGCAAGCGCCAGTAGAGCAAAAACACTCAAAGAATACAATGACCGCCTTAGTGACATAGTCTCCTCCTCGAATACAGGTGCAGTTCTTCCATAACACAACGCACGACCAGTAGTGACAGCCGTCACGATGAACACAAGCTCTTCGACCTTCATGGTCATAGTCATGTTGAGGGGCAAAGAAGACACACTCGGTGGTGAATCCAAAAGCACCTTCTGGTGCACCCTTGGATGGGGGAGAGGATGTTGCGACAACCTGGTTGCTCAAATTCTTAGAGCAATAAAAAGAAACTGTCAATGCCCAAATGGATGGGATAGGAATGCCGTCTCAATTGCACTTGACAGGTTCAGGGCAAAATGTTTTCGTGACTTATGCTTAAGGAGTGAGTCGCTCTTGAAATTCCCGTTTATCACGGAGGCACAGAGATCATAGAGGAATTCCAAAATCTTCTCCGTGCCCTCCGTGTCTCCGTGGTGAATAACGAAGCTTGAGAAGTGAACATTCGGCGAGGTGGCGGGAGGGGCATTTGAAAGAACTGTACCTGGATAAGTGTCTGCATATAGACCCAGAGAAGCCGGCAGAACGTGTGCCCGGCCAGGGGGAGCCGGATACGCCTCCCCTCTTTGAAATCCATTCCCTTGAGTACCACTATCCCGATGGACATCCCGCACTGAAGGGGATCGATCTCACCATCCATCGCGGCGACCGCCTTGCTCTCGTAGGACAAAACGGCTCGGGCAAAACGACGCTCATCAAACACTTGAACGGTCTCTACCGCCCCCGAAGCGGAGAGGTGCTCTACAAGGGATCGGCTCTCACCGGCCCTCATCTGCTGGAAGTGCGGCGGCAGGTGGGAATGCTTTTCCAGGACCCCGACGATCAACTCTTTTGCAATACCCTGGACGAAGACGTAGCTTTCGGTCCGAGAAACTGCGGCCTCAGCCGCCGGGAAATGGAAATCTGCGTGGAAAATGCTCTCAGAAAGACGGGGCTCGATCTTCTGCGCTACAAGGCTCCTCACCATTTGAGCTACGGCCAGAAAAAGCGCGCCGCCTTCGCCACTCTTCTTTCCATGGATCCGGAAGTGCTCATTCTGGATGAGCCTACAGCCAATCTCGATCCCAAGCAAGAGCGGTTTTTCGCGGAATTGCTCGGGGAATTTCCCGGCACTCTCATCTGCATCAGCCATGATCTTCCCTTCCTCTACGGGCTCTGTAACCGGGCCGTGGTGCTGGAGAACGGGCAAATCCACCATGACTTCTCCATGCGGGAACTGGTGGCGTATCGAGCCTATCTGAGAGAGCACGGCCTGGATTTTTCCTTCCGTATGAAGTGCTGCCGCAATGACGAGGAGGAATCTCCCGGGGAGCTCCACGTTCATTCCCATGTTCATTCCCCCAACCAATTCCCTTCCCTGTCGCCCGAAGAGAAAGCACCGGTTGGCGGGGATGATCGTTTACCGGACGCTCTCATCCACATGAGCCATTATTCCTATCGGTATCCCGACGGCACCCGGGGGATTCGGGAAATCGCACTCTCCATACTCGAAGGCGAAAGTGTGGCGGTTGTGGGGGAAAACGGCGCCGGCAAATCGACGCTGGTCTCCTGTCTGGCGGGCATCTTGGAGGGAGAAGGCGCCTACTTTTTTGACGGAAATCCCGTTTCCGAAAAGTTCAGAAAAAACCTCTGGCGCCATGTGGGAATAGCGTTTCAAGACCCGGCGGATCAGCTTTTCTGCCCGTCGTGCTTCGAGGAGGTGGCTTTCGGTCCCAAACAATTGCGGCTTCCTTCGGACGAATGGAAGTCCCGGGTGGTGGAGTCCCTGGAACTGGTCCGCCTGTCGGGGTACGAAAACCGGGTGCCCCACCATCTGAGCGCCGGCGAGCGCAAGAGGCTCGCACTGGCTGCGGTTCTTGCCATGCGTCCTCGCGTGCTCATTCTCGATGAGCCCACCGCCAACCTCGATCCCAGCAGCGAAGAGCTCTTTTGCGATATTTTGCGGGCGCTCCCCGTCACCAAGATTCTCATCAGCCATGATATCCACATCATATCCCTTCTCTGCGAAAGGACGATGGTGATGCACCAGGGAAGGCTCATCCGCGACTACCCGACCCCGGCATTCCTGCACGACGACCGCCTCATTTCAGTGAATGGACTGGATTATACGCTCAAAAACGCCTGCTGCAGGGAAATCTTGCGGTTGCAGGAAGAGGCAGGCTGACTCGCCTTTAAAGAAGGGGCAGGTTTTTTCGTAACCTTCTCAAATAGAGGGAAAACTTGCACTAGAATTCATTTGACGCAATAGCATCGAAAAAGGTAATAAATATCGGGCCATGGCGGTACGGCAGGGGCACCATGAAGGTGCGATGGACCATGAAAGCCCGAAGAGCGGAGGCGGTTCCATTTCATCCGGGTCGGAATCCATCCGATCGTCTTTTTGATCATCATCAAGATATGCACAAAACAGGGCCATGAATGCCCCATGCACTGCGTGAACGCGGAGCGGAGGGTTCATGGCCTTTTTTGTCTTATAGTTCTGGTGGGATCAAGGAGGGGATACATGCGCGTATTGGTTCTGTTGCTGTCGATTTGTTCTGTCTTTTTTTCGGGGGAAATTTTTCCGGAATACTTCTGTAGCAATGTGCACGCCGAGGAAATGCCGCTCGAAGTTTCAACTCAGGAAACGAAATCCAATGCATCACAGCAGGAAAAGGCCGGCCACAATGATACATACGGCATGGAAGAGGTCGTCGTTGTGGCACCTCCCGTCATCGAGGGCAATCAAGTCAATCGCCTGGGAAGCCAGGTGACGGTGGTGACCGAACAGCAGATCGAAGATTTGAATGCCCAGGATCTCCCCTCAGCCCTGCGAATGACTCCGGGTGTCGTGATTTCGCACCATAATCCCATCGGAAGCTTCGGCGGAGGCGAAGGCGGAACCATCTTCATACGTGGAATGGGAATATCGAGGCCTGGAGCCGAAATTCAGATCCTCGTCGATGGAGTTCCCAAATTCGTGAGTGTGTGGACCCACCCCCTCATGGATGTCCTCAGTGTGGACGTCATCGAAGAAATGCAGGTCTACAAGGGAGCACAACCCGTTTTGTTCGGAAACATGGCCTTCGGCGCGGTGGATATCACTACAAAAAGAAAGCATGAAGAGGGGTACACCACGAGTGTTGAAGGGGCGGGCGGATCCTTCAATACCTGGGTGGAAGTAGCGGAACATGGCGGCAAGGTCGGCCCGTTGGATTACTACCTCATCCAAAGCTACCGGAGATCGGACGGTCATCGCGACAATGCCGACGGGGAGCTGCAAAACTACTTCGGACACTTCGGTTACCAGCTTTCCAACAACTGGGATGCCGGTATCGTTTTCAACCGGACAGACAATTGGGCCGATGATCCGGGGCCCGTGGACGGTTCTTTCCCCCCCGATGGAAGGTTCGAGACCAACGATTACTTCACAGTGGGGACCCTCTCCAATCATTACGAACGGTCCGAGGGGTATATAAAATTCTATAGTGAAAACGGCCATATAGACTGGATCAACCAGTACAATGAGACAACGGGGAAAAACGATGAAGATACGATCACCGATTATGACAACTATGGTCTGAGAGGCCGCCAGACGCTGCGGCTGTGGGAGGGGGGTGAAATCCTTTTAGGTATGGATCTCGACTTCATCAGCGGCAAGGTCGATATCAGCTCGCCCCCCAATCCCGAGAGCCACTTCGATCGCACGACCTTCCGGCTCTTTTCTCCCTATACGGCAGTCAGCCAGATGTTTGGATCGAAGGAAGGCTTTTATGCCATTCCTTCCGCCGGTGTGCGCTACATCGATCACAGCCAGTTTGCCAGCGAGCCCGGACCGCAGGCGGGCCTCATCGTCGGGTATAAAAATACGGAATTGCATGCCTCCTGCGCCCGTGGCATCAACTATCCAGGGATATTCGCCAAGGCCAACGATGCTCTCTTCCTGCCCGGCAATAACCGGTGGGACGATCTGACCGCGGAACTGGTGGATCACTATGAAGCGGGAATGAGCCATAAAGTGGGAAATATGGCCAAAATGGATCTTACCTTCTTTTACGATGACGGAAAAAACCGCATCGTGGTTGCTCCTCCTCCGCCTTTTCCGCCCACCTGGTCGAATGTCGGCTCCTTTACGAACGAGGGAGTGGAAGCAACCTTTACGGTTTCTCCCCTGAGGGATCTCTCATTTTTCGCCGGCGCGACTTATCTCAACAGCGATCCCGACGACCTTCCCTACGCTCCTGAATGGAGCGCCAGCTTCGGTGCCAATTACCGTTTCCTGAAACATTTTCAGGCAAGCATCGATGCCAGCTATGTCGACAATTACTTCGTGACATCCAGGGCACGCAAAAAAGACACCGTAAACCTGGACAAGGTGGATTCATACTGTCTTCTCAACGCAAAACTCACCTACGATTTCACGCTGCCCTACCGGGATCTGCACGGCCAATTTTTCGTTGCGGGAGAAAATCTGACGGATACGGATTACGAGCAGAAAAAAGGCTATCCCATGCCCGGCATCAGTGGCATGAGTGGCATCAAACTGTGGTTCTAACTTGACATTGTCAGATTTCATATAAACCACGGAGACACAGAAATTTTATTTGGGAGTCTTTGTCCATGCCTTCTGTGGCTCTGTGGTTAATGCGACAATGTCGCATTAACACCCGCTCACAAGTTCTTTAACATTTTGCATGTGGGAATGACGAACAATCGAATGATTTCAACCCCCCTTCAAAGGGGGACTTCAACATATGCCCGGCAGAATGATCACTTCTGCCGGGATATATTAAAAGATGCGATAGGGAGGCTGCATGTGAAAAAGATTTTCATAATTTTCGCCATTTTTCTTACGCTCTTCTGTGGTCCCTCCTGGGCTCACGAAGAGCAGACGCCTGTCATTATCGATACCGACATGGCCCTGGACGATGTCCGGGCCCTAACTATCCTGCTCAATTCACATCATCTCAAGGTGAAGGCCATTGTCACCTCGGATGGAGCGTCGTCCCCCGCAGTGGGCTGCAAGAACCTTCAGCGCATTCTCCGTTTTCTTGGAAAAGAAGATATTCCCCTTGGGGCGGGACGGGTGCTGAACGCTTCGTCCCCACCACCATGGCGGGAGATTTCCGAAGCGATGGGATGGGCTGCCCTCCCGGCAGGCCCTCATTCCGATGACATGCCGTCGCCTCCGGCCGCTGAAAGCGGTTCAGCTGTCAGGCCGGAGATTGCGGGCACAGCTTCAGGAAAACCCTCCTGTCCCACAGCGGTTTCAACCGTCCAGAAGGTGCTTTCCCAAGCCGACGAGGGCATGGGCTATATCTGCATCGGCCCCTTGACGAATCTCGCCGATCTCCTCAGAGAAGACCCCGGAGTGGCAGAGCGGATCAAGAACATCTTCTTTTATGGATCCCTGCCAAACGAATCGAATCCCGACTGGAATGTTCAGCGGGATATGGAATCTGCAAAGGTTGTTCTGGCTTCGGGAATCCCATTCTATGCGTTCCGTTTATCGAACGAAGAGCTTCTCACCTTTGACGGCTCCATGCTGAGCGAGATTCAAAAGCTCGATTCCCCCGCATCCCGGCTGGTTTGTCTCCTGCATCAGAATGAACGGACACAGAAGCTCCTGAAAGAAGCCCACTTCAAAGCATGGGATGAATCCGTCGCTCTCTATCTGGATGAGCCCGGAATCGGAACCTTCGAGAAGGTAGAGGGACAATCCCCCCTTTTTCGCCTTTCAAAATGGGACAAGGAATCCGCCTATTCTCACTACCTGGAAGTCCTTGGCCGATCAAGTGCGGGAAAACTGGAAGAGCGCCTCCCCGTAGTTCTTCAATCCTATCCGACGCAGCCATCCCGGTTCCAGGAAGATCTTCGCCCCTGGGTTCCCAAGATCATTGCGCTGCACGGCATCGAAGAATGGAAGGCCACGGTCCTCACCAATGAGCTTCACCGCCACTTGGGGATTTACTCCATTCTGGGGGCTAAAATGGGAATACAGGCCCGGGAAATCCTCAACGCATCCCTGGACGAATTGACCGTGGAGAGCCATGCGGGACTCAAGCCCCCCCTCAGTTGCCTCAATGACGGCCTTCAGGTTTCCACCGGAGCGAGCCTCGGGAGGGGGACCATCAGGGTCACGGAAAGCGACCCGCCTACGGTGGAAGCAGATTTTAGCAAAGGAGACCGGAAGCTCCGGCTTCGGCTCAAGGAGAGCGTGAAAGAGCGGATAAAGTCGGACATTCAGGGGGCTATTCAGCGCCATGGAAATTTGACTCCGGAGTACTTCAAAGAGGTCAGGAGGCTCTCTTTCGAGTACTGGCTACATATGAAGCGGGGAGAAATCTTCGACCTCGAATGGAACTCCCCTTGATCAGCAAAAAACTATGCCGATGTTCAAGAGCAGATTCAGCCTGATCATATTTCGCAGGTCCAAATCCTCAGGATTGCAGCTGCCCGGTCTATTTCAGAGGTGACACGGCCGGCAAGCCGGCCGTGTTTGCAGGGAAAAGGTTCGTAAAACTATCCAACCCCCTACTTGCCCTCGCCCGCCATTTTCCGGACTTCGAGCTTTACTTTGTCGTAGAAATCTTCTTCGCTCATTTCACCCTTAACGTAGTCGCTCCAGGCACTGAAGTTATTGAAAAAGCAAACGTTGAGCCGGGCTTCTTCGCAAACCCTCTTATAGGTCTTGTTTGCCTGCCTGGCCCGTTCCCGCTTTTCCTTTTCCTTTTTGGCGGGCATAGGGTCCTCTTTTTCGACGACAATATATTTTCCGAATTTCTTCGAGAACTGCTCCATTTCCTGTTTCGCTTTTTCAACCAGCTGAACGTCGTCGATTTTGCCTTCCACGTACTCCTGCCAGGCCTCGAAATTCTCCCATGAGGCAACCTTCAGGCCGCTCTCTTCGCAGGCTTTGCAGTAGACCTTGTTGGCATCGTCGGCACGCTTTTCCTCGTCCGTCTTTCCGTTCGATTGACTCATCTTGCCCCTTACCCCCTATTCTCCCTTCGATATATTTCCATGATTTCGTCCCGCGTCACCAGGGACTCCACCAAAGGCACTTCTTTCAAAATGTTTTCTCTTCCGTTCATTTCCTGTCGATCCACCAGCACCACCACCTTAACGACCTCGAGCCCGGCTTGGCGGCAGGCGGCTATGGCCTGGAGGGTAGAACCTCCCGTCGTGATCACATCGTCCACAACAGCCACCCGGTCCCCCTGGTTCACCTTCCCTTCGATGAGGCTCACAATCCCGTGATCTTTCTGCTTTTTCCTTACCACAAAAGACTGAATGGGCTGCTTCTTCAGCCAGGAGGTGTAGGCCACCGCGTTGGCGATGGCATCCGCTCCAAGAGTCAATCCCCCTATGGCTGCGATCCTCAAATCCTTTACGGCCTCAAAAACCATGTTGCCGATGAGATACTGCCCCTCGGGATCAAGCGTCACACGCTTACAATTGAAGTAAAATTGACTCATCCCCCCCGAAACCAGCTTGAACGAAGGCGTCTCGGAAAAGCGGAAGGCGTATTTCAGTATCAGTTCTTCTAAACGTTCTTTCATATTTCAAAATCCTCAAAATCCATGGCCATGAGCCATCTCAACTATAGCCCATCAGCCATGAGCCGTCAGCCGCACCCTCTCCTCAACTCCAGGTCATCATTCTCATGAGCTTGGACCAGAAACTTTCCTTTTGCTGAACCTCATTGAGTTTCTGAACATAACGCTCCTTTTCCTCTTTGAGCTTGTTTGACCAGTGCTCCTTTTCCAGGGCAAAATATTTTTCCAGCTCTTCACGCTCCAGAGCAATCCTTTTCTCTGTTTCTTTTTCCATCACAGCCCATTTTTCCCGCAGGATTCTTTCAAGGGTTTCAATTTCCTTCGCGTAAAGCTCTTTCTGATGCTCCAGCTCATTCTGTAGATTTTGAATATCCATCTCTCTCTGGGCCAGAAGGAGTTCCTTCTGTCGCAATTCATATTCCAATTGCTTGTTTTCTCTAACAAAATCCCATCTATCCCGGATTTCTCGGCTCAGGTTCGACAGGTGATCGAGGATGGGCTCAATGAGGCCTCCCTGGGGATGGGCCGAAGGCGCAGGGGAATTGTTCGACAAAATCTCTTTCTCCCCGGCTTTCCTTTCCGTATCCAGAAACTTTTTTAGTTCGGATTCCGTCACCCGAATATCTTCGCCGATTCTCTCTGCGGTCAGCCTGCCGGAATCGATATGGCCCTGAACCTCACTCTCACTGACCCCAAGAATGCGAGCAATATCCTTTATCGAAAAATGCATCCTTCACTCCAGGCTTATGGATTTCAGGCAGTGAACCACTCTTGAAATCCCCGTTTTCTTCCCATCAGCCGCCTCTGAAGTCCTCGGACCGTATGCCGTATTTACGCATGAGCTGCTGCAGGGCCTGCCGTTCCAGTCCGCAAATTCGCGCCGCTTGGCTGACATTTCCTTCCGTGTGGGAAAGCAGATTTCCGATATATCGCGCATGAAACCGCTGCAAAAGCTCTTCCTTGGCATTCCGGTAATTGAGATTCTTGACGGAATCTTCCACCAGGCACTTTTTTTCCTTCAGAAGATCGGGCACGCCAATGTCGTCCGGACGAATTTCATTTCCAGGGGCAAACAGGATACCCCGGATAATGATGTTTTCCAGCTCGCGGACATTCCCTTCCCAGGGAGCCTGAAGGAAATAGTGCATGAGTTCCGCAGAAACTCTTTTTCGTGGCCGTTTGAGCTCCTCGCAGTGCTTTTCCAGCAGGTGGCTGACCAGATGAGGAATATCTTCACGGCGTTCCCGCAAGGGGGGCAGTACAATGGGCAACACGTTGAGGCGGTAATATAGATCTTCCCTGAATTCGCCGGTCTTGATCTTTGCGGGCAGGTCCCGATTGGTGGAAGCAATCACACGGACATCCACCTGCACGGATTTGGTGTCTCCAAGAGGCTTGATTTCCTTCTGCTGGAGGACGCGCAACAGTTTCGTCTGGATGGTTGTACTGATGTCCCCGATTTCATCCAGAAAAATGGTTCCCCGGTGCGCCTCCTGAAAAAGCCCGATCTTGTTCTGCGTAGCATGAGTGAAGGCACCTTTCCTGTACCCGAAGAGCTCGCTTTCCAGAATATTTTCAGGAACCGTGGGACAATTCACGGCAACAAAGGCGCGATCCCGCCGATCGCTCAGCGCATGGATGGCTCTCGATACCAGGTCTTTGCCCGTACCCGATTCACCCGTCACGAGAACGGTCAGGTCCGTTTTCGCCACCATTTGAATGGCTTCGTAAACTCGCTGCATCTTGGCGCTTCGCCCGACCAAATTCTGAAACGCGTCGTGAAGCTGCACATGGCGCTGCAGTTTGAGGTTTTCCCTAAGGAGACGGCTGCGTTCCAGGGCTTTCCCCAGATTCAGCACCAGCGCGTCATGATCGAAAGGCTTGGTGATAAAATCGTAGGCTCCGCTCTTTATGGCTTCCACCGCCAGTTCGATGCAGCCGTGGGCAGTCATCATCACCACGGTGAGCCAGGGATGCTTCCGGCGAAGCTGAAAAAGAAGCTCCATCCCGTCCATGCCGGGCATCTTCATGTCGATCAGCGCCAGGTCCGCCGGTTCCTGTTCGAGAAGGCGCAAGGCATCCTCTCCGGAATGAGCCGTTTTCACTTCACAGTTCAGTGCCGGTTCGAGACTCCGCTTGAGGAGTTGAAGCATATCCGGTGCATCGTCCACAACCAGAATAATTTCTTTCATCACTATTTCGAATTCGTACTTTCCAGGATCACGGGCAAGACCACCGTGAAGGTGGACCCCTTCCCCACTTCGCTCTCCACCAGGATTTCGCCGCCATGGTCCTTGACAATGCCATAGCTCACGGAAAGCCCCAACCCCGTTCCTTCCCCGGTTCCCTTCGTGGTGAAGAAAGGATCGAAAATGCGCGACAAATATTGAGGTTCTATTCCGGTGCCGGTATCCGTGAAATTGACAAAAACCATATGATGGGCCTCGTCAAAATGGGTCGCCACCCGCAGACTCCCGTTTTTGCCCATGGACTGTTTGGCATTCATGACAAGATTCATGAAAACCTGCTTGATTTTTTCCGCATCCAGAATCATGGGTGGAACGAGGGGATCGAGTTCCGCCTGAATCGTGACCCCGTCCACCTCAAAATGGTGCCGGACCACACTCAGAACCTCTTCCACCACCTGATTGACATGTGAAACATCTTTGTTTGTCCGTGCGCTGCGCGAAAAACTCAGGAGGTCGCCAACGATGTTTTTACAGGTTCGAGCGTGCTTTTCTATGATCTTGAGATCTTCAAACCTTTCGGTATCGCTCTCTTCGTTGCGCAGCAACAATTGAGTATAACCCAGTATCAGGCTCAGGGGATTATTGATTTCGTGGGCGATTCCGGCAGCAAGCTGGCCGACGGAAGCGAGTTTGTCCGCTTGAAGGAGCTGCTTCTGCATGGCTTTTCTCTGGGAAATGTCCTTGACCAGAAAATGGAGGGTTTCTCCTTTCTCATCCGGATGCATTTCGAGGGACGCGCTCAGAAGAGCGCTGAAGCGTGTTCCGTCACGGCGCTTCAGTTCCACTTCCATGGACATTGTATACCCTTGGGAGTGCAGGGTATTTTGCAAAGCATCCCAATCCTCGGGTTCATGGAAAAAATCCTGAAAAAAAACCTTTTCGTTTTCAATTTTTTCCGGGGGAAGATTCAGCATCTCCGCTCCCGCCGGATTGAGGCTCAAAACGGCTCCATCCCCTCCCGCCACGAGTATCATGTCTTTCGAGACTTCAAAAATCCTCCGATACTTGCGTTCCGAAAAAGCCAGTTCGCGGGTCCGCTCCTCCACAAGATTCTCCAGGTTGCGGTTCATGAAGAGAATCTTTGCATGAGCCTCCTGCAAAATCTGTTTGTCTCCAAGGATCTGCTGATAGACCTTCCAGGTCCGCTCGAAAAAGAGCGTTATGGAAGCAACAATGATGAAAGTGATACTGTTGATGGACCCGCTGTATGGCTGGAGAAGTTCCCAGACATTTTCATACCCCGCCGTGATCAGGACCCGTTTGACAATATGGCCCACCGACCGGGAAATGGCAAAAGCGGCCAGGCTGTAGCAGAACCAGAGAAGATAGATCCATATGACATTGTTGGTATCCTGTGCTCTGAGGCGTCTCGCCAGGCGCACACAGAGAAAGGAAAAGAAAATCATGAGGCTGGACCCGGCCAGGTCCACGACCCAGATGGGATAAAGGGGAAGACTCATGACGGTATTTCCTCTTTCCCGGCTTCTTTTGCATGCTTGAGGAGTTCACGCAATCCCACATAAAGAAAGACTGCAGCGGGAACACTCAGGAGGTGATCCATTTTTACAAGGTAGTATAAAAAGGCCAGTCCTCCGGATTCCTCCACAATTTGGATGCGGCCCCTCCAATCTCCAACGTTGATCATCTCAAACAGGTCGTTTCGCCCGTCCAGATAATGCACAATCATTGCATCCGCATTCCAGAGCATGAAAAAAAAGGCAGCGTACTGGACAAAGCGCCATCCCTTTTCCTGGACCAGCCTTCTTTCACGCAGCCAGTAAATGAGGATCGCCATGGAAAACATGAAGAAGAAATGAGCAATCTGATGGACATAGAGCCCCTCCGGGCCGCCATGCACTTGAGTGGCCCCGGCATTGTCGACCGGCATCAGTGCACACACAAGTATGCAAATGCAAATATGGCAGGCAAATGATTTGAAATATCTTCTAAAGCGGGGTCCGATCTCTAACCTATTCCTCATTCCGTTCTCCGGTGGGAAACCCAAAATTCCCTTCATCCCCCCTTACGTAAGGAGAAATTTTATAAGAGAGCTTCTCAAATCAATTCTTTTCTCAGCAATTCTCATTTTGAAAAACCTTCACCCCCTACCCCCCTCGAGGGGGAATTTTTAGGATAAAATCCCCCTTTGAAGGGGGATCAAGGGGGATGTCGGAAATGCCAATATCATGAGAAACATCCAAAATGAGAATCGCTGATTCTTTTCTTGATAGGACTTTATAAAACTTTAATGTTATGTTATCAACATTCTTTTAATTTATGTCCATGATCCATCACACTGCAGTCTCGGGGGCCATTCGAGATGGATCGACCGGCAGCAAGTTCGGCCTGACGAAAGAGTCTGGAATTCAAAGACGAAAAGAGAAAAAGGCATGAACCAGCTCATGCGTCGCATCAGCGTTTGTTTTGCTGCAGGCTGTGTGGGAGCCCTGGTCAATACCTGGCTGGTGTGTTATCTGGGCCGTAAAGGAATTCCTCAGCTCGTGGACGTCAAGATCACGCCCAAATGGAGCCTGAGCTTCCTCTATCCCCGTCTCGTGTGGGGGGGGCTCTGGGGAATCCTTTTTGCCGCGCCCATCTGGAGGGGTGGATTCTGGACAGGGGTATTCAGTCGAGGCATTCTTTTCAGCTTTTTCCCCACAATGTTTCAGCTCCTGTATGCTTTTCCTTTTTTGCAGCATGAGGGCATGTTCGGGCTGACTCTGGGGAGGCTTACCCCCGTGTTTGTTTGTCTTTATAATGCCGTATGGGGTTTCTGTGCGGCATTTTGGCTCTACCTTGCCAGGGACTGATGGAGAGAAGTCTGTCCATGGGTTGAATCTGGTCGGGCGGCACCTTTGCCCGGGGTGGACATAAGGTCATTTTTTGATGGAGGTTTTTTCGTGGGTTATACTGTTGCTTTGGGCGGAAAAGGCGGCACCGGCAAGACAACTCTCGCCGGGCTTTTGATTCGTTACATGATCAGGCATGGCATGAAACCCGTTCTTGCCATCGATGCTGATGCCAATTCAAATCTCAATGACGTTTTGGGGGTAAAATTGGAAGGGACCCTCTCGGACGCCCGTGAAGAGATGAAAACGAGTGTCCCCACCGGCATGACCAAAGATATCTTCATGGAAATGAAAATGGAACAATGCATGATCGAAGGGGACGGATTCGATCTCATCGCCATGGGGCGCCCTGAAGGTCCGGGCTGCTACTGCGCGGCCAACAATCTTTTGAGTAACCTCATTGACCGTTTGATAAAAAACTACGACTACCTCGTAGTGGACAACGAGGCGGGGATGGAACACTTCAGCCGTCTGACCCAGAAAGATGTGGACCTGTTGCTCCTCGTTTCGGATCCCAGCCGCCGCGGTCTTACGGCAGCCTGCCGCATTGCGGAACTGGTGCGAAGTCTTCCCATTCGTGTGGAAAAAACCATCCTGGTCGTAAACCAGATGCAAAACGACGCCGGATCGTGGCCTGAGGATGTTCTGGAAACTTTCGGTGAAAACCACATCGCCCTCTTGCCCGCCGATCCTCTTCTGGCTCAATTCGATAGGGAAGGCAAGCCGACGAGTCTTCTTCCCGATGATGCTTCCATCGTAAAAGCAACGGATGCTCTTTTTGCCCGATTACTTTCCAAAGACAAATAAACAACACGGCCAAGGGTGAATCCCCGGCTGCATTTCATGACGGTGCAATCGGTTCTCATCCGGCCGCGCATCTTTATGGAGGTGAAATATGTTCAAAATTCGTCGCGCACTCATGAGCGTTACCGATAAAGCCGGTTTGGTGGAATTTGCTCAGGGGCTCCAGAGCATGAATGTCCACATGCTTTCCACCGGCGGCACCGCTCGCCTGCTCCGCGACAACGGAATTCCCATCACGGAAGTTTCAGACCATACCGGTTTTCCCGAAATGCTGGACGGCCGGGTGAAGACGCTGCACCCCAAAATTCACGGGGGTATTCTCGGCATCCGGGAAAATGAGACTCACGTCAAAACTATGGCAGCCCACGGCATCGAACCCATCGACATGGTGGTCGTGAACCTTTATGCCTTCGCCAAGACCATTGCCCGCCCCGGATGCACCCTGGAAGAGGCCATCGAAAATATCGACATCGGCGGCCCCACGCTCATTCGGGCTGCCGCCAAGAACTCCCGGTATGTGGCCGTGGTAACCGACCCGCAAGATTACCCGGTCATTCTCGAGGAGATGAAACGCACGGGAGGCTCGGTATCCCGCGAGACCAGTCTCAAACTGGCTTGCAAGGCCTTCTGCCTGACGCACGAATACGATGGAAACATCTGTGAATACCTGCAGGACGTGACCCGCAAGAAATCCTGAACACGTCGAGCATAGAGAGAGATACATTCATGAAAGTACTTGTAATAGGCAGTGGAGGCAGGGACCATGCGATCGCCTGGAAGTTTGCTCAAAGCGACCGGGTAAAGCAGCTTTATGTGGCCCATGGAAACGCCGGAATTGCAGAGATCGCCACCTGTGTCGATGCCAGGACCATAGAGGAAATGGCGGACTTTGCCGAGAAGGAAAAAATAGATCTGACTTTTGTCGGTCCCGAAAAGCCTCTCTCTTCGGGGATTGTGGATCTTTTCGAGGGCCGCGGTCTCGCCATTGTGGGCCCCAGCCGGCGGGCCAGCCGCCTGGAATCGAGCAAATGCGACACGAAAATCCTGCTGCGTGAACTGGGAATCCCCGTTCCCGAATTCGCTGTTTTTTCCGACCCGGAGAAGGCAAAAGCCTATGTCCGCCAGGTGGGCTACCCGGTCGTGGTGAAGGCGGACGGTCTGGCGGCGGGAAAGGGAGCCCTGGTCTGTGATGATGTTGAAGATGCCGAAGAGGCCATCCGTGCGATCATGGAAGAGCGCATATTCGGTGATGCCGGTGAGCGGGTGGATATCGAAAAGCGCCTCTACGGCAGGGAGCTTTCCTTTTTCTGCTTCACCGACGGGCATACTCTTGTTCCCATGGTGGCTGCCCAGGACTACAAACGGGCAGCCGACAACGATGAAGGCAAGAATACCGGCGGCATGGGATCGTATTCACCTCACCCATGGCTGGACGAAATCCTTGTCCGGAAGATCATGGAACAGGTCGCCGAACCCTTGATTTCAGGAGTCAGGGAAAAATACGGGTTCCTGTACCGCGGCATTCTTTACCTGGGTCTCATGCTTACGGGAGAAGGCACCGACATCGTTCCCAACGTTCTTGAAATCAACATCCGCCTGGGAGACCCCGAAGCTCAGGTGATCCTGCCGCGACTCCAAACGGACCTGGTGGATATATGCGAAGCGATCCTGACGGGCCGCCTCAAGGAAATCCAGCCGGCATGGGACCCTCTTTACAAGCTTTGCCTCATTGCGACCAGCGGCCGCACCAAAGGCAAAAAAGGCTGGTACAAAGGATATCCGGATCGGTACAAGATCGGCCTGCCCATCACCGGACTGGACAAAATAGATTCCAGCTGCCTGGTGTTCCATTCGGGCACGGGCTGGAACGATTCGGGGCAGCTGGTCACAACGGGCGGGCGTGTGCTCTGCATTGTAAGCACAGGAAAAACCCTTGCCGAGGCCAGGGAAATCGCCTACAGGGAGATGGATAAGGTTTCTTTCGAAGGATTGTACCGCCGGAGCGATATCGGCAGGGAATAAGAGCCCGCTCTCTTCACCTCGACATTCAATGTTATTGAATTCAGGGGAAATGTTTTCCGGGCTTTACACCCCCCTGCCCCCTCGAAGGGGGATTTTGAACCTTCAAGTAACCCCCATGACCGGAACGGTCACAACGAAAAATGAAAAAGGCAAAGAGATGCAAGCCAATATGGAAAGCGGGAAACGCTCTTGAAAAGCGATGTTATCATGAGCCATGAGCTATGAACCTTTTTTTCATATAAAGTGAACCATGAGCCTTTTTTGTATAAAGCAGGGAGTCAAGGATAAGATGAGTCAGAAAGAAAATGTCCCCCTGGTGGGGATCCTCATGGGAAGCGATTCAGACCTTTCAGTGATGGAAGAGGCCTTCAAGGCTCTGGATGCATTCGAAGTTTCTTATGAAGTCCGGATTCTCTCGGCGCACCGCTCCCCGGAGGCAACCTCAGCCTACGCTCAAAGCGCTGCGGATCGCGGCATCAGAGTTCTCATCGCCGGCGCCGGGTGGGCCGCCCATCTGGCGGGAGTTCTTGCCGCCGATACCGTTTTACCCGTGATCGGGGTCCCCATCGATTCATCCCCCCTTCAAGGCATGGATTCTCTACTGGCCACCGTTCAGATGCCTCCCGGAATTCCCGTGGCGACCATGGCCATCGGCAAAGGGGGCGCGCGGAATGCCGCCCTGTTCGCCGTGCAGATTCTGGCGCTACAGGACCCCGCTCTGGCCGACAAGCTGCGCGCACAGAAAAGAAAAATGGCCGATGAAGTGGTATTCGACAAGAATCGCAAGCTGGAAGAGTTTCTGGCTGCACGCAAGCCGGGCACCATGGGGCGATAGCCGCGGCTTCCGTCACTCCTTTTCATGGCAGACATTTTGTAAAGATCATGCAGCCTATCTCTCCCATGTTGACGACCCCTGTGTGGAAAATCGATCCCCAGCAGCCTGAGCCGCTATGGATCACCCATGCAGCTGCGTTGATTTTGAAGGGTGGTGTAATCATTTATCCCACCGAAACTTTCTACGGCCTCGGCGGACATCCCGGGATGAAAGCAGCTATCGAACGCATTTTCCGCATCAAGGAAAGAGACTTCAACAAGCCTCTTCCCCTCATCGCGGCTCATATGGAAGCGGTCCGAGAAGCCGTGGGAAGCTTGCCTCCTGCAGCAGAAAAGCTGGCTGCAGCTTTCTGGCCGGGCCCTCTTACGCTCGTTCTGCCCCTCGCCTCACGACTGCCCTCCATGCTGCATGCCGCTACGGGAAAGATTGCCGTTCGCATTTCCCCCCACCCCGTTGCAAGGGATCTCGCAGCGGCAGTGGGGGGGCTTTTGATTGCAACCAGCGCCAACGCGGCAGGCCGCCCCGCATGCCGTGATCCTGAAGAAATACCTGCACCGCTTATCCGTCAGGTCGATGGATTGCTTGACGCAGGCAGCCTTCCCGGCGGGGCGCCTTCGACCATTGTGGATGTAAGTGTCGAACCTCCACGCCTTGTGCGCGACGGTGTTTTGCCGTGGGAAGAGATAAGAGAGCTCATGGCTCATGGCTCATAGCTCATGGGAAAGCTGGTTGGGATGGATTTATATTTGGGTTGCTTTCATTTGAGTGGTGGTTTGCTTAAAAACTATTAACAAAAGAGCTTCGTAAGGAAACTCTTTACCTTTGAGTGTAAACTTGTGCAGAGTCACTTGATACTTTTCATTGTTCTTTTTGCTGTTTTTCTTTTGGTGCTGATCGGTCTGGTTTCCTGGCGCTGGCGCCGAATCGCTTCGCGTGAGCCGCGCGTGATTTTGACCGGCGGTGGAACGGGCGGGCATGTCAATCCGGCTCTTGCCATTGCGGAAGGAATCAAGCACCGGCAACCCCACACCCGTTTTCTTTACGTGGGAGTCCGGGGGAAGGCGGAAGCCGTCATTGTGCGTCGAGTGGGATACCCCCTCGTTTTTGTATCCTCTGAAGGCTTTCCGGGCTTGAAGCCATCGTTTCGAACTCTGAGATTCCTTTGTCGTCTCTCTCTTGGAGTCGCTCAATCCTTCTTCATTCTCTTTCGCTTCGCACCCAGGTGGGTCATCGCCACCGGCGGATACGTAAGCGCACCCATCATCATCGCCACCTTGATTCTCCAGGCATTGAGGCTCTCCCCTACGAAGGTCTTTCTTCACGAACAGAACAGTATTCCGGGACAGTTGAATGCCTTTTTGGGGCGGTGGGTGGACCGCGTGCTCCTGACCTTTCCCCAAACCCTCTCCTTTTTCAAAAAAAACGGAGTGGTCGTGGGATACCCCGTTCGCGGCTCCATCGGCATCCAATCCCGCGAGGAGGCTCTCGCAAACCTTTCTTTCAAGATCCCCCCTGGACGGCAGGTGATCTTCGCTTTCGGAGGCTCTCAGGGGGCCCGCACCATCAACCGTGCTCTTGTGGAAGCATTGCGCTACCTGCTGCCCCATCGTGAACACCTCTTCATCATTCACGGAATGGGCCTCAACAAATCAGCGGAATACGACGCCGTTGCCGATACAAACGCCCGCCTGGAAGCCATGTTCCAGCCCGAAGAAATAGCCCAGCTGAACGACTTTTATTATCGTCAGGACTATTTCCATAACATCGGGGACGTTTATTCCGTCAGCGACCTCATCGTCTGCCGCAGCGGAGCGGGCAGCCTGAATGAAATATCCCGCCTGGGAAAGCCGGCGATCCTCATCCCCAAAGCCAACCTTCCGGGAGACCACCAGGTCATGAATGCCCGTGCCATGAAGCACGCCGGAGCCGCGGAAATACTTTTCGAAGACACCATCGTGGAAGACGGGGAAGTCCTTGAAAAGCTGGAAGGCGAACTTCTTGCCGAACGCATTTTGCGTCTTTTGAACAACCAGGAAAGGCTCGCCGAAATGGAGTCTCTGAGCAGGCAGTTTTTGCGACGCAATGCGGTAGAGCGCATCTTGAGCGAACTTTACCAGGACAAGAGTTACAACAATGGAACGGAAGGCCGGTCGATCCCTTTCCAACCCCTGCTCACCAACAACAGGCTTTTGCAGATTCTAAACCGGGCACAACAATCCAATCCAAAGGAATACAATCCCCTGGACGTGGTGGGAGATGAAGACGATCTCATCTATTACCGGCATCGAGCTGCAGGACTGCTGAGCCATAAGCCATGGCAAGACCGGAACTTGGGCGTCAAGCTCATCGGACTGACTCTTTATCTGGAGAAAATCCCCACCCTCCTTCACATGCTTTCGGACCGCACCCCGGCGGCAAGAATCAAGAGATGGTTTGGCGGGGATTTCCGGCAGGTGGGGTTCATCCGGAGAAATATCGTTCACTCCCTCCAGGTCTTGAACCGGATGGATCCTCTGGTGGAAGAACATCTGCTCAAGGCCTTGGAAGATCCCTATTTCGAGGTCCGGTCCCAGGCCTGTATGGCTGCGGCGCATTTCGGCCCTCGGCTGGTGGGAAAGGAAGGCTGGCTGCAGGCCCTGATGAAATGCTTGAACGATCCCTGTTTTGAGGTCTCCGTCGAAGCAGCCAAGGCCATTGGCGAAATCGGAATGGATGACCGTGCGGTGCAGGTGCTGATCCAGCTGAAAGAATCCCACTACTGGCAGGTGCGCGACGCCGCCCTCAAAGGGCTGAAGCGCCTTCTTGAACGGAGGGTCATCGGTCCGTCTCCTGAACTTCTCTTTCAGATTTCATCCTTTATCCTGACGGCGACGGATTTTCGCCCCTACTTTTCCATCAAGGAGACTTACCAGACCCTCAAGAAATTGTGCCGAGAAAGAGAGGCTGAAGACTTATTGTACGAGACGCCTGTACTCTTACCCGAGCAAGCCCTAAGGAAGCGTTCGTCATGATTTACGAAATAGCTAACTTTTTCATTCAGATGTCCGAGAGTCTCCCCTTTTTCCGGTTGGTGAACTACATCACGTTTCGAGCCATCATGGCGGCTTTGACGGCGGTGATTTTCATCTTCCTTTTCAGCCGCCATTTTATTCTCTTCGTGCACCGGCGCTGCCTCCTGGACCAAGTCCGGGAAACGGGCATCGATTCCGCTTTCGACAAACGGGGCACACCCACCATGGGCGGTGTCCTCATCATCGGGGCGGTACTCTGTTCCATGGTGATCTGGGGGAACTGGCGCAATCCCTTTCTTCTCTGCTCCCTGGGGGGCATGCTCTGGTTCGGTCTCATCGGCTTTTATGACGATATCGCCAAGGTCAGGAGAAAGAGCGGGGACAGTGGAATGTCGGAGCGGTCCAAGCTCATCTTGCAGGGCATCTTCGGTCTCATTTTCGCCTGGATTTGCGTAGGGCCTTATTCGCCTCTGGGCCCCGAACTTTCCACCAAACTCTATATCCCCTTTTATAAACATCCCATCATCGATCTGGGTCCCTATCTCTATGGGTTGTTCATTTTCCTTTTCCTCATCTTCGTATCCAACGCGGTCAACATCACCGACGGCCTAGACGGTCTTGCCATTACCCCCACGATCTTCGTTGTAGGAGTATTGGGGATTTTCGCTTACGTGGAAGGCAACAAAATCTATTCAGCCTATCTCTACTATCCTTATCTCCGTGAAGCAGGCGAGCTCACGATCTTTGGGGCCGCTTTCGTGGGGGCCGGCCTGGGATTCCTCTGGTATAATGCCTATCCGGCCCAGATTTTCATGGGGGATACGGGTTCCCTGGCCATCGGCGGTACCATGGCGGTGATTTCCGTACTCCTCAAACAGGAAATGCTTTTTCCTCTGCTGGGCGGACTCTTCATTTCCGAAGCCTTCACCAGCCAGATTCAGGATAAAATCGGAGTGCGATGGGTGGGGAGGCGCATCTTCTACCGCGCCCCCCTCCATCACGATCTACAGCACAGGGGGATCGCCGAAACCAAGGTCGTGATCCGTCTTTGGATCGTAGCGGGAATCCTGGCATTGATCTCTCTGGCTACCTTGAAGCTCCGTTAAAAGGACAACCAGACCGATCGCGAAAAATGAGGTAAAAGGACAAGCCATGCACATTTTGATGCTTGGAGCGGGAGCCATGGGCAGTCTCCTGGGGGCCAGGCTTTCCAGGACCGAGGCGGACATCACTCTTTTCAGCACCAACCGCGAGCACATTCAGGCGATTCAAACGCATGGGCTCGCCATAGAGGAACTGGACGGGAGCGAAAGCCATTATAAACTGACCGCCTGCGATCATCCCCACAAGATTCAGGACGATGCGGACCTAGTCATTGTATTGGTGAAGAGCTACGCCACTCAGGAAGCTCTTTCCAGCATCCTGCATCGTTGTCACGCATCCACTCTCTTTCTTACACTGCAAAACGGAATAGGGAACTGGGAAAACATCGCCCGCGTGGTGGACACGGAATCGGTCCTGCTGGGCAGCACAGCCCAGGGGGCTACCTTTTTGGAGCCTGGGAAAATCCGACACGGAGGCAATGGAGTGACGTTTATCGGCGAACCCCGGGGACCCGCTTCCCACAGAGTGCACTGTCTCGTGGAACTGTTTCGCCGGGCAGGCCTTGAAACCCATTCCAGCGATATCATGGAACAGCTCATCTGGGAAAAACTCATGGTAAACGCAGGGATCAATGTCATCACAGCCCTGACGGGAATTCGAAACGGGATGATTGCCGACCTGGAGACGGCGAGGGAGCTCTCCCGGGCCACTGTGGAAGAGGCCGTGAGAGTGGCGGTGGCCAGGGGGTTTGAAATGCCCAGGAATATAATGGAAAGAGTCTTTAAGGTCGCCCAGGCCACGGCGGTCAACCGCTCCTCCATGGGCCAGGATGTGGATCGGAAAAAACGCACGGAAATCGATGCCATCAACGGCGCCATCGTTCGATTCGGAGAAGAAGAAAAAATCCCCACTCCCGTGAACCGGACTCTCACGCAGCTCGTCAAGATTCTGGAAGCCGGGTATTTGAAAGAGAAAGAAATTCCTTAATATTTTAGACTCAAGTGTAGCAGGGAGTAGTGATTTCGACAGTGCCTTCAGTGAGATGAGAAGCTTTCTGAAAATTCCCCCCTTGAGGGGGGCAGGGGAGTGTCAAGATTTGGCGAACCGGAAAAACACCCCCCATCGGAGGGAATCGAAGCAGGTTTGGCTCTCAAACAGAGGAATTTTCAGACAGCTTCCAGGTCCACCATGATGCCGGCGCTGCCGCTTACACTAACAGGACTGAAACTTTTAACCCTTGAGCATGCGGGCAGCAGCAAAAAGCTGCAGCAGATTTTACCCGTAGTGATTTGCGTCGGGAATCGAAGCCAGCCTCGCGGGATGAGGCAACAAGCATTTCACGCCAGCCGCTGAAATGGATTCCCGTCACAGACACTAACACCCCAAAAGAGAGGAAAAAGTATGAAAAAACGCATTACGGTGCCGGACATCATGGCAACGAAAGGCAAGAGAAAACTCACGGAATTGACGGCATACGATTACCCCACGGCCCTCTGGGTCGATCAAAGCGGAATCGATATGATACTGGTCGGGGATTCTCTGGCCATGGTAGTGCTCGGACATGAAGACACCCTGTCCGTAGGGATGGCTGAGATGCTCCACCACACGCGGGCCGTATCCCGGGGGGCTGAGCGTGCTCTGGTGATCGCCGACATGCCTTTCATGTCCTACCAGGCAAGCCTCGAACAGGCTATCCTCAATGCCGGCCTCTTTCTCAAAGAAGGACGGGCTCAGGCGGTCAAGCTGGAAGGCGGCCGGCGCGTTGTGCCACAGATCAAGGCCATGGTGGAGGCGGGGATTCCGGTACAGGGGCACCTGGGTCTTACCCCCCAGAGCGCAGCGCAGTTTGGTGGATTCAAAGTACAGGGAAAGACGGCCGAAGCGGCAAAAATCCTCATCGAAGACGCTCAGGCCCTTGCCGACGCAGGATGCTTCAGCATTGTGCTGGAAGCCATCCCATCTTCCATCGCCGCCATGATCACCGAAGCCGTTCCCATTCCCATCATTGGAATCGGAGCAGGACCGAACTGCGACGGACAGGTTTTGGTGGTACACGACGTTCTGGGGCTTTACGAAAGGTTTACACCGAAGTTTGTCAAACAGTACGCAAATCTGGGAGAACCCATTCGCCAGGCTTTGATAAAATATAAAGAAGAAGTGGAGAGCGGCACCTTCCCCGGTCCGGAACATACCTTCTCCATGGACGAAAAAGAGATCAGCAAATTGGGCTCAGCCCAGGATAAAAAATAAACTGAACATAAAAAAAGGCTCGGGGCACCCCGAGCCTTTTTTTATTCCTCCTGCAGCTTTCGCCGGTATTGCCCCAGGGCCATGAGAGGAAAGCAATTGCAGTAGTTCCGGTAGCGGATGTAAAAATGATTGGGGAAACCGGTTCCCGTGAAATATTTTTCATCCCAGGTGCCGTCGGCCTTTTGAGTTTCTACAAGATATTGCACTCCCTTACGGACTTCCGGGCTGTGCTCTTCGCCGCAGGCGAGAAGGCCCATCAGGGCCCAGGCGGTCTGCGAAGGCGTACTGGCGCCTTTTCCCCGCAGTTGCGGATAGCGGTAGGATTCGCAGGTTTCCCCCCATCCGCCGTCGGGATTCTGATGCTCCTTGAGCCAGCGCACCGCAGCCTGAATGTAAGGCGCTTTGGGATCTTCTCCAATGGAAATGAGTCCCCGAAGAACAGACCAGGTGCCATAGATATAGTTCACACCCCAGCGGCCCCACCAAGCCCCGTCAGGCTCCTGCAGGTCTTTGATGAACTTGATTCCGCGTTTCGCTCTGCGGTCGGATCGATCGTAGCCGTAATATCCCATGGTTTCCAGCACCCGGCCGCTCACGTCCGCCGTGGGATAGTCCACCATGGCTTCAGTGTCCGCAAAGGGAATTCGGTTCAATATGGTCATGGTGTTGTCTCGGTCGAAGGCGGCCCAGCCCCCGCAGCTGCTCTGCATGCTCAGGCACCATTCCATTCCCATGGATTTGCCGCACTCCAGGCCACCGCACTGATTGGTACCCATGCGATGGAGCGTGGTCAAGACAACAGCAGAATCATCGACATCGGGATAATGATTGTTCACAAACTCGAAGGCCCACCCCCCCGGCGGGCAACAGTTTTTGACCTGCCAGTCTCCACCCTTCTTGATTTGCTTATCAAGGAGCCATTGGGTAGCTTTCACGAGCGCAGGGTGTTCCGGGGAGATCCCGGCTTCAACGAGAGCGAGCCCCGTGAGAGCCGTGTCCCACACAGGAGAGATGCACGATTGCATTCTCAGGCCGTGTTCATCCTCCAGGCAGAAGCCCTCGAGCGCCTCCAACCCTTTTTCGATCACCGGATGATCCAGAGTATAGCCCATATAATGGAGCGCAAGGATAGAGTAGACCATGGGAGGTTGAATTCCACCCCAGTCCCCTGTCTCTTCCTGATGCTCCAAAATCCAGGTCTCCGCTGCCTGCACGGCACGGTTGCGCAGGGAAGGAATGGGATGGCGTTCGAACGCTTTCGCGACACGGTCGAAGAGGTAAAAGAGCTTGTGGGTCATAGAGGGAAACCGTTTGGAACCGCTTCCCGCTTTTTTCACGTAGAGTTCCGGAACCGCTTTGGAATCCGGAAGCTTATACCTTGGCCGGATGGCCAAAACGATGGAGAGGGGAACGACGGTGCCTCTTGCCCAGCTGGAAAATTCGTAAATACTGAAATAAAAATGAGAGGGAAGCAGGACCAGTTCCACGGGCATGGAGGGAACATTATCCCAATCGTATTGAGAAAAAAGAGCCAGCCATATTTTGGTAAAGACACGGGCCGACTCGATTCCTCCCTTTGAAAGAATAAAGCCGCGCGCCCTTCGAAGGGGCTCGGAATCAGGATCCTCCCCCGCCAGTTTCAAAGCGAAGTAGGCCTCAATCGTGGTGCTGATATCCCCCCCATCGCCATAGCAAAGTCCCCATGAACCATTTGAAGTCTGTTCATGGAGCAGGTATTTCACCATGCTTCTTTCCTTCTCCGGTTCGGAAATTTCCAGGAGATGGAGGAGCATAATGTATTCGGCCGTTATGGTGACATTGGATTCCAGTTCAGCCCACCAATATCCCTCGGGATTTTGAGTCTCCAGAAAAAACTTGCTGGAAGATTCAACAGCCTTTTTCACCTGCTGCTTCCAGTAAGCCTTCGAATCCAGGCGCAGAGAAGCCGCCTCATTAAAGCCTGAAATTCCTCCTCCTTTTTCAATCTGGAAAAAAGCGGAAAGCCGGCAGCCGGAAGAAAAGTCCGAGCTGCTGAAGGCCCCTTCAAAGGCTCTTTCGAGGTAATCGGACGAACTCTCTTTTTTACTTGTAACTGGATTCATTATCCTACCCGATATGTAGTTGAAATCAAAAGCATAGGTTGTTCCGGCTCATCGAATTCACGCTGCTGAATCGAACAAACCCCATTTTAATGATCATCGCTTCCCATCTCAAAAAACCAATAGCTCGATTTCAGGGAAAGGGAGGATTCAGAAACGCTGACTGTATAATATCTAGCTAATTTTGCTTATAAACAACACATCTACACTTTTTCCCGTTCAAGATAACCATCAATGATGACCACAATAAATAGAAGGTATGTATAACATTTCAAAGATTTTCTCAAGTTTCTCTAAAGAGATTTCCAGGGGACGGAGTCTTGAAAAAACCGCAGTTGTCTCACTCCATCCTTTTTTGCAATTGTTCCCAAAACAGAGAGGCGAAGAAAAAAGCCGCCGCCACCATGATGATCGTTGCCCCGGAAGTCAAGTTGAAGGAATAGGACAGCCACAGCCCGATGAAGGTAAAGAGGGAACTCAGCAGGATGGACAGGAACATCATCATGCCAAGGGATTGGGAATACTTTTCAGAAATATAAGGAGGGATAGTGAGCAGTGCGATGACAAGGATCAGCCCCACTACCCGGATGGTCATCACAACGGTGAGGGCCATCATGGTCAGAAGGATAAAATAGAGAAACCGGACCGGTACCCCCATGGTCATGGCAAATTCTTCATCGAAGGACATGGCCTGGAAGCTGTTGTAACAAGAAAAAACGGTGCCCAGGATCAGCAGGTCCACTCCAATCATCAACCAGAGATCGGATCTCGGCACGGCCAGAATGCTGCCGAAAAGATAGCTCATGAGGTCGACGTGATAGCCCGGCGTCAGATCCATCAGGATAATACCGAGAGCCATTCCCACGGCCCACAGCACTCCAATGATGGTATCCGCCCGTTGCTTGTTTTTCAGGGTGACCATGGCCATGAGGATCGAAATCAAGAGGGAAAATCCCGTCGTTCCCGCAAGAAGAGGAATCCCGAGATAGAAAGCGATTCCGATGCCTCCGTATGCGGCGTGGGCAATTCCTCCTGAAATGAAAACGATGCGGTTGACTACAACGAGGGTCCCGATGATGCCGCAGGCGATACTTGTGAGGAAGCCTGCCAAAAGAGCATTCCGCATGAATTCCATATGAAAGGCTTCAAGCATATTCTATTTATCCTTGTGCTCCCCCAGCACACGGTGAGGGAATCCGTGTGCGATCAATTCCACAGGACAATGATAGGCCATATCCATCATCTCCTGAGTGATTTCTGCAGCGGCGTGAAAATAAAGAGTCTGGTTCAAACAGGCTACGGATTTGATATAGCTCGAAAGAACACTCAAATCGTGACTGACCACTACAATGGTCATGGACCGATTCAGTTCCTTCAAAAACTCATAGAGCTCCGTTTGAAGGGCTTTGTCCACATTGGAGGTAGGCTCATCCATGAAAAGAATGGACGGGTTCGCTGCCAGGGCTCTCGCGATGAACACTCGCTGCCTCTGCCCCCCTGAAAGTTTCCCGATGGGCCGCCCCCGGTATTCCCACATTTTCACCCTTTCCAATGCCTGCTGAACGATGAGTATATCTTCATGGGAATAGCGCCGGGAACGTCCCGTTTGCCCCAGGCGCCCCATGAGAGCCACATCCTGTACGGTTATGGGAAAATCTTTGTTTATGTTCGTATCCTGGGGCACATATCCGATACGATCGACCACTTTATGCGGTTCCTTGCCGAAAATGCGAACGGTCCCCCGCTGGGGCTTGAGTATGCCGAGCATCAGTTTCAACAGAGTGGTCTTACCACTCCCATTCGGACCCAGGATGGCAAGGAATTCCCCGTGCTCTATTTTCAAGTTCACATCCCGAAGAACCAAGTGGCCGTCATAAGAAAAGAAGACATCTTCGATTTCAATTGCCAGTGGGTTCAATTTCACTTCCATTTCATTCCGACCTATACCCCCCTGACCCCCGGTGGATCACAACGAAGAATGGGTGCTTTACCTTGACATTCCAACACTTACCCTGTTTACGCTGAAGTTCCACCCCTTTTATCTTGAAATCCCCCCTTGAGGGGGGCAGGGGGGTGTTTTCCGCCACACTCCATGAGAACCGCCGTCTCAGCAGCCCCACAAATGGCCCGAAACGCTTATTCTAAAACGATACGAGCATCCACGCAGCGGCATCCATGCGAATCTGCGAAAACCGGGTTGAGATCCAGTTCGCTGATTTCCGGATAGTCCACGGCCAGCCGCGAAAGATTCACCATGACATCGACCAGGGCGGATATATCGACCCCCGCCTGGCCGCGGATTCCCTTGAGAATGGGGTAGATGCGAAGGGATTCGACCATCTCTTCGGCCTCCGGGCGACCGACGGGGACGAGTCCTCTTGCGACATCCTTGAAGACTTCCGTATAGATGCCTCCCATTCCAACGACCAGAACATGCCCTACCTGCGGGTCTCTCTTGATGCCCATGAGCAGTTCCATTCCCTGGATCTGTTTTTGCGCGAGTATTCCTTCCAAAGACCCCAGGGGCGTGCGGGTCCGAAACAGCTCTTCCAGCTCACCGTAAGCCTTCCGAAGCTCACATTCGTTTTCCAGGCCGAGGCGGACGCCGCCCCAGTCCGACTTGTGGAGCCACTGGGGGGAAACGATTTTCAGGACCATCGGGTATCCCTGCTTTCCAGCAAGGGCAACCGCCGCTTCCACATCCTTCGTCAACTCCCCTACCGCCAGAGGAATTTGATATTCTCTCAGGAGCGAAAAGGCCTCTTCTCCCACAAGAAGACCCCGGGAAGGCACCGCCACGGGGCGGCCCGTCGAGACGGGAAGTACAGGGCCGGAATCCGCACCCTCCTCCTGCAGTTCCTTTTGTAACTTGCTGTAACGCCATACGGCAGCCAGCCCGGCGACCGCTTCATCGATGCTGTCAAAAGCGGCCACATGCGGTTCGTTCCGAAGGACCTCCCCCTGTGCAACCTGGTCGCCGCCATAGAGCCACAGGGCGATGGGCTTTTGTTCCGTATTGCCCCGGTTCAGTTCCAAAACGGCATCCGCCAGATTCAGATCTTTGTGCAGGGGGGAAGACATGGCCGCCGCGATGGCAAAAACTGCATCCACCTCGCTGCTGCGCAGGAGCCCTCCGACGGCGCGTTTGAACACCTCGACGAACGAGCCTGTAACCATCCCCAGGGGCCAGATGTCCACGGGATTGCGCAGGCGGTGCCAGGCAATGCGCGTATTTTCCAGCTCACTTCTAATTTCTTCGGGAAATGGAGCCAGCTCCAGGCCATAGTCCTCACAGGCGTCCGCCGTCATAATGCCGCAGGCCCCTGTTGCCGTCACTACCCCGATGCGCGGACCCGCCATGGACCGGAAATGCAAAAGAGCCTGACAGGCGGCACGCAGCTCCACCATGTTCCGCACGCGAATCAAACCGGCTTTCTTGAAGGCCGTATCGATAACCGCATCCTCCCCCACCAGTGATCCCGTGTGGGAAAGGGCGGCCTGAGCCCCCGCCGCGCTCCTTCCCGTTTTCAATATAACGATGGGTTTCTTCGCCGCCACGCGCCGGGCCACCTTCAAAAATTCCCGCCCCCGCAGCATGCCTTCCATATGAAGGGCGATCACTTGAGTCTGAGGGTCCGTTTCAAAGTATTCCAGCACGTCGATAAAATCCACGCCACCGGCATTTCCAATATCGATGGCCTTCCCGAGGCGCCCCGTAAAGCTTTCAAACCCAACCTGGAGCACGCCCGTCTGAGCTCCTACCGAAATAGGCGGCGGAGCGTCCTCTTTTTCGATGTCCACAAAGGCGGTGCTGAAGCTGGAAAAAGCGTTGATCGTCCCCATCGTGTTCGGGCCGAGCACACGGACACCATACTGGCGGGCGACTTCCTGCAGTTCCCCCTGGAGCTCCTTTCCGCGGTCATCCGCATCGGCAAAGCCCTGGCTGATCACCACTACATGGCGGATTCCCTTTTGAGCGCACTGCAAAAAGGCCGGCAGCACTCTGTCCCGTCCCACGGAGATGATTGCCAGATCGGGAATTCCATCGAGCGCATCCACATGGGGCACAGTCTTTTTCCCTAAAATTTCTGAAACTTTGGGATGCACCACATCGATCCGTCCTCGGTAACCGTAGCGCTGCATCACTTCCAGGTTGTTATATGCTCCCGGTCCGCTCTGCCTCGAAACACCGATGAGCACTACCCACTGGGGATCAAAAAATTGCTTCATGCAGGATCTCCTGTTGATAGACGTGTTAAAAGAATAAATAAAAGCGTCTCTCTCGTGATATGCCGCAAGAGCAGATGAGAGTTTATTCTCAATGAGGACTTGAGATCAAATAGAATACGCTTCAAACCGGAAAAAGGCGAAATCCTCCGGTTGTCCATTGGCCAGGATGAATACCGGGTAATTCTTTTCAAGCAGGAACAGGAAAGCAAGTACCGATGAAAAAGGAAAAATATGCCTCCATTCGAAAAGGGTTGCTTCAGTGGTTCCAACTGCACCAGAGGAAGCTTCCCTGGCGGCGAAACCACTTGCCATACGAAATATGGATTTCCGAAATCATGCTTCAGCAGACCCAGGTCAAAACCGTACTCCCCTATTATGAACGATGGATGGCACGCTTCCCGGACATAGCGTCGGTGGCCGAAGCTACGGAGGAGGAGCTCCTGAAGTACTGGGAAGGCATGGGATATTATTCACGGGTGCGCAATATCCACAAGACGGCACACATCGTGATGACGGATCATGGCGGAGAGTTTCCCCGGGAGCACGGAGCGGTCCTGAAGCTGCCCGGCATCGGTCCCTATACGGCGGGTGCGGTCATGAGCCTTGCGTTCAACGAGGATTTTCCTCTCGTGGACGGCAACGTGGAAAGGGTCTTCGCACGCCTTTTCGATATCGATTCCCCCGTGAAGGAGAAAGAAAATCAAAAGCTCATCTGGAAGACAGCGAAGGAATTGATCCCCTCAGGAATGGCGAGAGACTTCAACCAGGCACTCATGGAACTGGGCGCCCTCATCTGCCTTCCCAGAACTCCCCTCTGCGGCGACTGCCCCGTCAGTGGTTCCTGTGAAAGCCGTCGGGCAGGCATTGTGGACCAGAGGCCGGTGGCGGGGAAGCGCAAAAGCCTCCAACCCATTCAGGTGGCCATAGGCCTTCTTTTGCGCGACGGGAAAATATTCATTCAAAAGCGTCCACCCCACGGCCTGATGCCTCATCTTTGGGAGTTTCCCGGCGGAAAGATCCAGGAAAATGAAACTCCCGAAGCGGCCCTGGTGCGGGAATTCAGGGAAGAACTGGATCTCGACATCTGTGGGCTGAATAAAATCGCTCTCATCCGCCACAACTATACGTCTTTCAAGGTCACTCTGCACGCCTATTTCTGCACCCTCGTCAGCCCGCACCAGGAACCGGTGCTTCGAACCGCCGTGGACGGGCGTTGGGTGACGCCGGACCAACTCCAGGACTACGCTTTTCCCGCGGCAAATCGAAAGCTGATACGCATGCTTTGAAGGTCCTTTGGCCTTGCCACCCCCGCGGCAGAGGATTAAGGTATTGGCGACACCGTCACTATGGCGCCTTGTTGTTTCTCTATTCTCATAACGTTCAATACCTTCAATGGATGAACCGTCTTTGATGGCTTCTTTTTGCGTGTAATTTCAATTTTATCCGCTTCAGGAGATTCTAAACCATGTTGAACGCCTTCAAGAAAACTTTCCTTTCGGGAACGGTCCTGCTTCTCATGGTGGGCTGCGCCACTCTTCCTTCGTTGAAACCTGCAAAGCCCAAAACTCCTCTGGAGGGTTTGAAAGTGGACGAAATTCTGAGCACCAACAACGGAACGACCCTTTCTTTCGAGAAATTCCTGGAAGACCTCGCCGCTGCCCGGATCGTCTATGTCGGTGAGACGCACACCAACACGGAAGATCACCGTGTTCAGCAAAAGATCCTGGAATCCCTGTACGAGCGGAACCCAAAACTGGTCCTTGCCCTGGAAATGTTTCCCAGGGAGTCTCAGTCCATACTCGACCGGTATTCCAAGGGTCAGATCTCCGAGGAAGAATTTTTGAAAGAGGTCGACTGGAACGAAGTATGGGGATTTCCCTTCGAGCTGTATCGCCCTATGCTGAATTTCGCCCGGGAAAAGCGTCTTGAAATCCTGGCGCTGAATGCCCCCCGCAAGGTGGTTGAAAAAATTGCCTCATCGGGGCTTGCGTCCCTTTCGGCCGCGGAACAAACCCAGGTGGCCAAAGATTTTCACATGGATGATCCCGCACACAAAAATTATGTGCGGCAACAATATGATGCGCACGTCAAAGGCGGCATCAGGGATTTTGAGAGCTTTTTTCAAGCGCAACTGGCCTGGGAGGAAACCATGTCGGAAACTCTGGCGCGGAGGCTCTCGAAATCGGCCGGAGACGAGCAGATCCTGGTGCTGATTGGTAAGGGACATATTATGAATCGGGTGGGTGTTCCCATGCTCACTTTCAAAAGGGTCAAACAGCCCTTCAAAACGGTGGTCCCCATGCCCATCAACTATCCTGAAAGCCTGTTCGATCCCAACCTTGGCAACTATGTGTGGATTACGGAACCCATGGAGACACCGCACCGCCCCCGCCTCGGAATCATGCTTCGCCCGGCGCCCTCAGGCATGGGGCTCGAAGTCCTTGGAATTGCGTCGGGAAGCCCTGCGGAAAAAGCCGGTATTCAGAAAGGGGATATTCTTTTCATGATCGACGAAGTTCCCCTCCAGTCCATAGAAGATCTTCACCGGGCCCTGGAAGGAAAATCCCGGGACCATGAACTGAAAATCTTGAGGGGAAAGAAGGAAATCTCCGTTCCGGTAACCATTTCACCGTAGCACGTGTGCAAAAAAAGGCTCATGGTTCATGGCTCATGGTTCATGATAACATCGCTTTTCAAGAGCGTTTCCTGCTTTCCCCCTTGCCTTGCATTTCTTTGGCCTTTTTTATTTTTCGTTGTGACCGTTCCGGTCATGGGAATTAATGTGGGACATTTCAAAACAATCCCCCTTTGAAGGGGAAGGGGGATGTTTTCTGAGCTTTATCCCCCTTGACCCACCGAAAGGGGAATTTGAATCTTCAATTGAGCAATTTTATGCTTAACCCGATGCCAATCCCCCCAGAGGGGAAATCCTTTTGCTTCATTCAGCAGCATTGCCCCCCAAGGGAGCATTGAATCGTTCAATAAGATGAAAACTCTTTCCACTGAGCTTGCAGCTGGTTGCATATGGCGTCATCGCCGAAAATTGAATCGTTCAATAAGATGAAAACTCTTTCCACCGTGCACTAGAAGTTGAACACTTGAGCTTCAGCCGCCATATCGATCAAGTGCGGTCCGCCATCCAGGGCCATGTTGTGGAAAAACTTCGATTCATCGAGATTACGGTTTTTGGCGCAAGGAGTGCAAACCCCTATCTCGACCTCATTTTCGACCAGGTAAGGCAGGTAATCATTGGGACAATCTCCGGTGACGGTCTTCTGGCTCAAATCCCTGGTGGAATCCGCCCACATGACGCCGGCGTCGATAAAAAAGAGATTCACCTTGTGCCCCTTGGAATGCGCAACTTTAGCGAATTGAAAGCACCGGGTTGCAGCCTCGTTATCATCTTTGCTCAAGATAAACAAGAAATTAGCCATGACCTGTCCTTTCCTTTTGCATTTTAAAGTAATGGATAGTGAGCATTTGAGATATCAATACTTCGCTTAAAATAAATGAGAACGCGGACGGGATTCAACCAATAAAATGCAAAATCGATTTGATATTCCCTGTGACACAGATCACTTCCCATACATTTCGCGCGTTTCAGTCCGTTGCAGGGAGTTCAGATTTGGCCAATATCGCGGACTATAACAGGCGCGGGAGGACGCCCCTTCCCTCCATTGGCCCGCCCGTCCAGGTTTTTTGCCTGTGGGTGCGCCCGACTCGCCAGAGCGAATTTTCGAGTCCTCGCGCCTGAAAAAAATATAGCAATTTCATGGAGATTTCGTTTTAATCCCTTGCGGGGAATTCTGATGTGGCCAGGCCCACAAAGGCCGCATTCAGATTGCAGGATAAAATATTTACCGTTTTACAGAATGGCCGATAACATGCCCCAGCTTATCATAATAAACCGTCTTACCCTTATAAGCCTTACCGGTGCTGATCACGCGACCTTGCTTGTTGTAATAGACCGTCTTACTCTTATAAGTCTTGTCCGTACCAATCACGCGACCCTGTTTGTCGTAATAAACCGTCTTCCGGTTCTCGCCGCACGTTTTCATTCCAACACAATTGCCGGACAGGGCAGGGCAAGTGAACAACGACACACATACGGAGGACAACACCACAACCTTCAACCAATTCATAAAGTTATCTCCTGTTTCAATCCCTTGCAGGGAATTCTGATGTGGCCAGACGAGCTCCACGTTGTTTTCGTACCACCGCTCCTGCTTTGTCATGTGCTCACGGTACTGGATCAACATCTGGTCGAAGCGCCTGGAATCCAGCCACCACATGAACAGCACCAGGCCGGGAAGCCCAAAGCTCGAGAGGATCGTAAGCACCTCCTTGATCGCTATGGATTCCATGGCCTATGCTTCCTTGACGAGAGCCACGGCCATTTCTATCGCCAGATTGATGGCCGAAGCGCCGAGCTCCTTGCCTTCACGCACCGCGGCGGCCTCGATCCTTGAAAACGCGATCCTGCGCTTCTCTTCTCCGGTAAAATTCCCGGACGCCAGCTCCGAAACCACCGACACGGCGATGTCCTTGATGCTCTCCGCCGCCTTACCGGCCAGAGTCGCAGCCACCCTCTGAAAAAAACCACTTCTTTTGACCCACTGGTAAATCTTTGCAAAAAACTCCATCGATTCCCCTCACTTCTTCCTGGAACGCCGATGCGTCCATTTTTTCACGACAGTTGACGCCTACAAAAAAAGTCCCGATCTTCGCCTCATTCCATCTGGCCCCTTCCTCCCATCTCGGAACCACCTTCATGCACGGCCTGCATTCCCAGTTGCGCAGGGTGCAGGAGCACAAAAGGGCCGGCAGGAGGACCGCGAGCATCGTATTGCGACACATCAGCTCCAGGGGTCCTTGAGATTGGGTTTTGCGATCACCGTGCTGGTGAAAAATCTCCTGGAAACCCAGATGAAAACCCCCAGCAGCGCCATGATCCGTGAGAACATCCCCTCCGGGACCGACACGTTGAAGTCCTTGAACAGCCCCAGCAAAATAGACTGGGTGAACGGGTCCTGGATTGCCGCCAGGAGCACAATGATCTTGGCACCCCATTCGATCTTGCTCTTTACGGGGGGCTTCGAAGGCAGCTCCGCCTGAGCCATGCTCGTTCCTCCTTTTATCCCTCTTTCCAGAACAGATGGTTCCCGATTTTCACGCAAAACGTCATGTTGGACGAACCCGCCCAGTAGGGGCGGATAGACGCTGCGTGGTAATGCGTGGCCCCGTGCGTCGGGTCTTCCTTCCTCCTCGCCCCGGGGGTCATCTCCAGAAGCAAGTCGGCCACACTCCTGCAAACGGAAATCAGATCGCCCACCATCTCTCTTTGCGTAATTTGCTTGAAATTGGGATCGTCGGAGTTGAAACACGAAAACTGACGGGGCTTCAGAATGACACCCTTCAATCCCACCCCGTAACGCCCTCCGGCGTCGTAACGGTTCATCACGACATGGCCGACGGCGATCATGCCGTTGAGCCCTTCGCCCCTGGCCTCCCCGTAGATGCACCGGGCGAGCAGCTCCGCATCTCCCAGCTCCTGAAGTGAAAGCATCACCATGGTCAAACCTCCTATCCGAACAACGATTTAAAAATACGGCTTCCACTTCCTTCTTACTGATCCAGTGCTCCGGATATCAACCGCGAGTCTTAAAGGATGGATAAAAACAAACAAAAAAGGGGCGATCCGTAATGGATCACCCCTTTTCGATGGTCAAAATAGTGGGACGCAGGTATGCCCGCAGGATTTACCGCGCCAGGGCGCGCCCGATGATGCGCCCCCGCCTGTCATAATAAACCGTCTCGCCCTTGCGGGTCACACTCTTGCCGCTGATGCGCCCCCGGCTGTCATAATAAACCGTTTTATCGCCATGCGTGACGCTGCGCCCATCGATACGCCCCTTGCCGTCATAATAGTACACCGTCGCACGGCTGCCGTCACGGCAGCCCCCCGCATGCACGAACCCCACCGGACCGGCCAGCACCAGCGCCATGGACGTCGCGGCAAACAAACCGGATATCCAACGCATACACAACCCTCCTTTCATTATCCTTTCATTATCCTATTGAATCCCCATCAATTTTCTTACGGATTCGGACTTGATCCGCACACTCTTCTTCAGCTTCACGCTTTCAATGACGCCTTCAGCACAGAGCTCATACACCTTCGACTGGCATATGCGCAGGATGTTCGCCACTTCGTCCGGCCTCAGCAGGTACTTGAACTGTAAGATGCGCAAATCTGGAATCACATGATCAAAATCCCCTATGAACATCGGAACCATGGTTTTTTTGAAATCTATTATATCGGACATATCATCCACCACCTTCCTGCTAAGCCTCACGAACGGTTTTCCGCTTTCCTTCGAACTTTTCCACTTTTACCGTTTCAATCCCTTGCAGGGAATTCTGATGTGGCCAGATATTCCGAGTCAAGGCCTTCGTGGACCTCGACGAGATCGTTTCAATCCCTTGCAGGGAATTCTGATGTGGCCAGGAGCGATCTATCCAGGGGAGAGATCGTGGACCGGATGGTTTCAATCCCTTGCAGGGAATTCTGATGTGGCCAGATGCTGAGTCATTTCAACCCTCAACTTTGCCGTACTGTTTCAATCCCTTGCAGGGAATTCTGATGTGGCCAGTAAATCCTACACGTTGAATCCGTCCATAGGCATCTCTTATGTTTCAATCCCTTGCAGGGAATTCTGATGTGGCCAGCTGCCAATCCCACAGATCCGCCCATTACCCAAAGAATTTGTTTCAATCCCTTGCAGGGAATTCTGATGTGGCCAGTCCATGTCGACAACCCCTGCGCCTGTCCGCCTTCCATGTTTCAATCCCTTGCAGGGAATTCTGATGTGGCCAGAGACGGGGCCGAATCTCTACAACTCGCACTCAGGAAAGTTTCAATCCCTTGCAGGGAATTCTGATGTGGCCAGCTGGCTACCAGGGAATGGTGATGGAGGGCGAGGAGACCGTTTCAATCCCTTGCAGGGAATTCTGATGTGGCCAGCAGTCGTTATTTGGTCCGGATACAGCCTGGATCTGGCCAGGTTTCAATCCCTTGCAGGGAATTCTGATGTGGCCAGCAGTCGTTATTTGGTCCGGATACAGCCTGGATCTGGCCAGGTTTCAATCCCTTGCAGGGAATTCTGATGTGGCCAGGGGGATAACGTCGAGCTGCTTTATGCCTATCGTGACGGTTTCAATCCCTTGCAGGGAATTCTGATGTGGCCAGTCCACGACGATGGCGTATTCCTGCCCGGCCCCCAACATGTTTCAATCCCTTGCAGGGAATTCTGATGTGGCCAGCGAATCAAGGAAAAATCGCTTACATGCGGTGTGCCGCAGTTTCAATCCCTTGCAGGGAATTCTGATGTGGCCAGGGGACGGCTCCCATCGGAATCGGGGAGGACATTATTCTTGTTTCAATCCCTTGCAGGGAATTCTGATGTGGCCAGCTGCAGCAGCACTCCGACATCGTAGGCCTGCTTCGTAAGCGTTTCAATCCCTTGCAGGGAATTCTGATGTGGCCAGCCGGCACGGGCGTTCTTGTATCCAGTGGATCTCAGCTCAGTTTCAATCCCTTGCAGGGAATTCTGATGTGGCCAGCTCATTTCGAATTTTAGGATATACTTTGAGCGCTTGCAATACCGAATGCGAGATGTTCTTATTTTGAGAGTATTTCATCTTACCTTTCCAAGATTCATTCGGCTTATTCATAACCCAATACCCTGATGTCAAAAGAAAAACAGGAATTGCGAGCGCTCCCCGCATTTTTTCTTCTCCGTCACCTCTCGCAGAAGAAGATCTAAAAAATGATCACCCCTTCAATCTCTATCTGCGTTTTCACGCCGATGAACTCCAGGTTTTTGAGCTGACTCTCCTGGACGGGAAGAATGATGACCTGATCTTCGTTTTCATGAATCACTTTCCGTACGCGATCCATGAGCCTCTTCTTTTGGATTTCGGAGATACAGCAATGGAAAAAGCTGTATTGCAGGCGGTAGCCATATTCCTTCATGATCCTGGCTACTCGTCCCAACCTTTTACCGTCCGAAATGTCGTAGCCGATGAGGTAATTCTTTTTCATCGAATTCGAAACCCTGTGTATTCTTCGATATCGCCCAAAAGATATTTTCCAAGAATTCGGTACTGGAGCTCAATGGTCCTTTCATAGCTCATGCGATACTGGAAGAGAGGATGTGTCACATGGTCCTTCTTTCGCATTTCATATTGACCTATAAACTTTTTTCTACCCCGTTCATTGAGATAACAGGTTCCCTGGTATATTAAAAAATCCTTTGCCGAAAAGACCCCGTTATTGATGGCGGTTATCACCATGGAATCTACAATGGGCTGCCGAAAATATTCCATGATGTCCAACGCCAGCGACGGCCTCCCATACTTCATGATGTGATAGTAACCACAGTATGGATCAAGACCGACTCGAAGGGCGGCTCCCACACAATCCTTGGCAAGGAGAGAATAGCCAAAGCTGAGCAGTGCGTTGACAGGATTATTGGGAGGCCTTTTCACCCGGCCGTCAAAAGCAAAAAGCTCCTGCTGCACCGGTTTGATGAACCTTTGAAACTGCTGGAAATAAAGCTTTCCGCCCATCCCCTCGAATCCCCGTAAGGAATCCAGATCCAGGGCTGTTTCTGTCTGCCTGATCAGTCGTTTGAGCTGGTCAATAAGTTGGCTGTCTTCCGGTTCCTTCTTTTGATCGCGAAGATAACGCATGAGAAGCGTTCGGCTGCTGGCGAGCTTGGCCTGAACGATATTCTGAGCAATCTTGAGAGAAAAAGCGGGATTGAAATGAGCTCGCCACTGAGATTCCCTCAACAAACCATGGCGATGCAGAGACGGGCTGGCCACTCCGATGTAACGTCCCCGAAGGCTCATGTAATGGACAGGGATTTGATTATACAGGCAACTGTGGAGCAACTGAGTCGACATCTGGACAGGACCGCAGAGTACAACTTCCTGAAGGTGTTCGAGGGAAACCTCCCCCAGTACCTCACCACCGGGGGCTTTCACCACAATCTGCCGGTCCGACAGACTGAGATAAGCACCCAGTTTATCCACGTACAGGACCTGGTCTTCAAGCCGCCTGGGCAATATGCATTTTGCATTTACCTTTCTGCCACGGATGACTTCTTCCTCTTCGGGCAGGCAAATGGGATAGAGCGAGCAGGCAAAACACTGGTTCCGGTTGGAGACCGGGGGAGGCAGTTCTTCCTTGCGGGCTACGGCCAGGCCGGCCTCTATGGTCTTCAGTGTCTCGTTCCTCAAAGAGGCGTCGAAGGGAACCTCAACACGAGCTTTGGAAGCAATGTAATAAAGGTAGCCCTTTCCGGGATAGGGCAGTCCGTTTTCTTCCATCAGTAATCCCTGAGCACATAGCTGAACGCGATCGTTCAACCAGGGTTCCCTCCCCCGTGGTTTGTAGCCTTTCTTGTACTCGACGGGATAGACTTCCCCGCTGCCGTCCTCTTCCAGCAGGTCGAGCCGCCCGGTAATGCCCAGCCGATCCGATTTCCACATGACGGAACGACGGTGAATGTATTCTTCCTTCTTGACTGCCCGCCCCTCTTTGCCCCTGGCATCTACAACCTCATGCCGAGATCGCCCTTCCTCCGTATGAAGATTGTCTTCAAACATGCCGCGTACAAATTCCAGGTAAAAGCGTCTGGGGCAGTAAACATAGGCATTGAGACAGGATATGGGAATCAGACGTTCTTCCATTTGACGCCTCAAACTTCAAATGAAGGATGAAAATCTTTCAACCTTAGAACTTATCCGTCTCCAAAACTTCACCCCTGCCCTCTCCTTAAAAGGTGCAAAAAACCCTGCGGATAGGCTCTAAGCCAGCTTCTCGATCACCCGGCACATCCCCATGCCCTGTGTCGTTTTGACTCCGATTCCGGAATAGAAGGCAAAACGGAGCAAAGTATGGTAATAACACCGGTCGGCCTCGCTCCCCTTCATGATGAAAGTCAATTTTCCAACGGCTCCAATCACTGTGCCGCTTTTTCGAAGGGCGTACGGTTCGGTGTGGATATCGAGATTTGCGTAGCTCACATCACTATAATCCTGCTTTTCCTGGAATTTGACGGGGGAAAAAAGATTCCACCTCCGCGCCAGGTTGGCGAAAACCAGTGCGGGTTCAGGCAAAGGATAATGCAGATCTCCTCTTTTGAAGGCAGTGGGGCTCAACAGATGCAAAGTCGTTTTACCCGAGCTGCAGGCTTCGGAAAGCAGCTCTTCATAGTCCAACCTTCCGCTCCATATATCGTTCTCCTCTTCTCCCAGAACGATATCCTCCACCTGAAAGAACAATCCGGAAAGATCAAACGGAGCGTCCCAGAATCCCCTGGCTATGGTTTCCAGAAAGACCTCTTCCAGTTCATTGTTGAGTATGGCGACTCGAATGCGGTAGGTTTCGTTTTCAACGATTTTCTCTCTTATCTTTTTGCCCATGACCGGTGAAATGGAAAACGGCGCCATCCCACCGGAATCATGCAGGCCATGCCCGACGGTGGCGTTGCCGGCAGTCATCCGATTCAGAAACACGGGATGAAAGAGGGCGTGAAAAGAACGGGGCACAAGTCCCCCCGTGAGAGAGCGAAGGTTGATGATGGCGGTGACGGGCATGTCAAGACTCCATTTCCAATACCCAAAGGCTTCCCTCGTATTTGACGGAGTTGTTTTCCACAGCGAACCTGCCATCGCTTTTCAGGAACGGTCTGTACTGTAAAATGCGCTCAAATCCTTTCCTGTAGCCTTTCACCAACACGGTAGGAATATCCACGTATCCCAAATCGGCATCGAAATACTTCGATTCAAATTTTTCCCCGATCACACAGAATAAACTGGTTTCATAGGGACTGACCCGCTGCCCCAGAGGATACATGTCCCACGAGCTTCCTTCGCCGGCGTTCAGGTTGTAGTAACCTTTCAGAAGCTCTGCGTGCCATTGCCCGTTCTCTTCAATGGACAAATGATCGCTTACCTTCTCCTTTTTCAATTCTTCCGGCGTCTTACCGATATTGCGAGCCAGGCGGCTGATGCCGATCTGCACAGGGTTGATGGGAGTGTTCGTCTTTTCATGCAAGCCGGTGCATAAAGTGACGGAGGGTTCCCAACACCGCGTGACCAGGATGCCCCGGTCCCAGAGGGGCTTGCTCGTCAGCTCTCCTTCGTAAACATATTCCCACAGCATATCGAAGAGGACCTCCCCCATCCAGTCCCCCTGGACCATGCGGAAATAATTGAAGAGAACGGTCGGATCGAAGCGGTTCCCCATGTTCTTCAGGTCCTCGAGATAACGGTCTGAAAGATTTCCGGGAAGAGAGCAAAGAAAAGGCTTGATCCCATCGCCCACAATCACCAGCTCCGCATCTTCCATTTTTCCCCTGCGATTGAGCCGCCCGGCCAACTGAACCAGGCTGTCTGGGTTGCAGAGTTCCGTGACAATGACATGCGCATCCAGGTCACAACCGGCTTCAATGGCCGAGGTCGCGAGGATCAGAAACCCTTCGCCCTCTCGCTGCCGGGCAATCAGTTTTTGAATGACCGAACTGCGCTGAACGGCGGTGAGCCTTCCATGATAGACGAGAGGGCGGAGATCTTTGAGCTTTCCATAGAGCTGCACAAGGTCCTTCACGAGTTCAGTCCGGACGATGATCCTCTTGGCCGGATCAAAGCGTTTCCTTGTTTCGCGTTCCATGATATTCAGAAACTCTTCGGGATCGCGCGATGTATTGGGGGCCTCTACCAGTTGAAGTCCTTTACGGGCATGAACCATTTTCCGCGTCTCTTTTTGAAAGAGGGCCATTTCTTCTGCAAGGTCCCCCTGAGTTGCATCCACTGTATTCAAGAAATCACCGAATTCCGCCGGCAGGGTGGCGCTCATGACACACAGGTCTTTACCCTTGAGAAACAACGTTTCCAGGAGCTTGCGAAAATTGGAAAAGGCGAGTCCATCGTAATCGTGAGCCTCATCAAAAATGAGAAAGGGGCGTTTACCCAGTGCGGAACCGAAAATGCGGTGGGGAAAAATATAGGATTTGATTTTTTCCCCATATCCGAAAAGCCTGAAAAGGAACTTGTCGAGAGTGGTGACGATGATATCGTCGGCAAAGAGGTGGCGCTGATAATTCTGGTGAAAAGACTCTCCCGACCGGCAAACCGAGCGCCTGCAGCTTCCGCCCATATCCACGGTAATGGTCACTTCACGGGCATTGCCGCGTGAGAGGTTTTCTCCGATTTTTACAACCCGCTGCCCCATGTCTTCAATGAGAGCCTTGGTGGGAAGGACTATGACGACCCTCCTTCCATCCGCCAGCGCGGGAAGCAGAGAGGCTTCCGTTTTGCCCGTACCGGTGCCCGCCCGAATGAGCAGAGCGGGATGCGCATCCTGTTCATAGGCGTTCCACACCGCCTTCTGTAGGGGATTGGGCAGGAAACCAACGGCCTGCCGATAGTATGTTTCAATTTCCATGACGGCGTTCCCTCACAAGCGTGATGGTGATTGCGCTTTCCTCATCGAGAGGAAGATTCTTCAATGCCCGTTCTATCTCTTTGGGTTCTTTCCCTCGAAATTCCTTTTCCGGTAGTTTTTTCAGTCGGACACTCAAAGTGAAACCCTCTTCCCTGAAGGGCCATGGAACGACTCCAAATGTCCTGAAGGCATCGTCCAGCCGTTCCGTGCTGAATTCCATAAACGTGCGGGGAACCGAGTCTTTCTTCTCAACGGATTTTACCGCAAGTTCCGCTTCGAGCTGGTCTGCCATGCACAGGAGATAAAGATCGTCGGGAAACCATGACTTCTCGCTCTCCGAGCCCTGACGCGCTCTTTCGTGATTGACCTGTTCCACGGAGAATTCATGATGAGCCCTTATGAGGCTTGCAATATAGGGATCTTCGTGAGGCACACGGAAACGGTGCCCCGCAAAGCTGTAAAGGAGCCGATGCGTTTTATCGTCCCTGCGAATCCGGAAAGTGTCCCGCTTGCCCAAATCATGGAGTTCCACCGCACGAAAGAGCCGTTCCCTGGTTGCTTCATGAAAATAGTGGGTATCAAATTTCTCCAAAATGCTTCTGCAGTTGCCCACATGGTTTTGGAGCGGCTGTCCGTAAACGGATGAAAGCTCTTCGGCTTCATAGATAAAAAAGATGCGCCCCCAATGATTCATGACTGTCCCTCATGATAGAAAAGTTCGACATCTCCCCTTAAAAAAAGGTCGGGAACGACCGCAGGAAATCCGAACCCGGGTTCCAGCGCCCAGTAAGCCCCCCCGAGGTGATTCACATTCCACCATGCTCCCACTTGAAAAAATCCATCCACTCCGCCTTTTTGCCCGTTCTTCCAAAGGTATTCGTCACTCCAGTGATGGCCGTAAAGTGAATAATAGGTCCCGGAGGAAGGACTGAAAAAAGCGGGCGCCAGACCGGCAGGCCGAAAATCCCCGTCTTGTAAAAACAGTTCACGAGGAGGCTCGATTGCAGCCACATACAGATAGCCTTCCTTTCCCGCCTTGCCGCCGAAGTTTTTCAAGCATCGAAGCCTGTCGAGGTCCCTGCTCTCACGGGCGGCCACCCAACCCTTGAGGTTATCACAAAAAAGATAATCCCAATGGTGCAGCTGGTAATTTTCTTTATGGTCCTCACGAAGGATTTGAGAGAACTGTGCATGTTGAAAATTCTTGGGGCCGTGCCGCCTCGTTTTGTGGATCTTCCATTGGTTGGGTTGGGGGTAGGCCCCAAGAGTCCGGAATTCCTTTCCCAGGGTCAGGGTAAATTCTTTTCCCGGGGGCTTTTCCTTTCCCTTGGCACCGGTTCCAAACCAATCTTCGCCGTATCCGGGCCACTCTCCCCCGTCCTCCCCTTGAGCTCCTTCCGCAATGATCAAAAGCCTCTGAAGAAAGCCGCTCATGGTCGTCGGCGGCATGAAGGGATAGCTCATGATGGGCAGGCTTCCCGAGGGCATTCTTCTGAAGGTCAGCGGACCCGTGGGCTTGAAGGTCATTTCTGTGATCCAGATGGATTCCATGACGGAAAATTCCTCTCTAAGCTTTCAGAAATTTTTCTTCAAACAGAACGGCCGCATCCTGAAGGACTTTGAGGGCGGAAGCCCCGGTACTTCTCCTGAACTTTTCAGGCTGTTCCGAGCGGAAATCTTCGGCCAGCTGCACAAAAGTTTTGACCGCTTCGTCGTTGTCGGTAAGGGACGGGCTCAGGATGGGCCTTTCTCCGAGAGGGACCCGGTATTCATCCACCACCAGCAGAGGCTCCACACCGCCCTCCCATCCACCCCGCGCCAGGGCCACCCCTTTGGGGTTTCCAGCCCCAAGGCGGTTGAGGCTCATGAGAAAGGCATAGGCCACGGTCGTGAATTCCTCCCGGCTTATGGAAAGGCAGTGGTTGCTCACGGGATAAAGAATCCCGGGCTGAGCGTATTCCTTGCGGTAAGGCATGGGGGTGCTGTCCTTTTCCTTGTAAATGAGGGCCGGATGCATGGCACGCTGCTTTTCCAATGCAATCTGTCCGGAAACGGCCACACCCCCCGAATGGGTCAGGCGGCCGATGAAGGTCTTTTCACCTGCTATCAGCCCGCCAAAAACGGCGCAGACCGGGCAGGAATCCTTGCAGCACGTCCCGGGAATACCGCAGGACAACTTGTCCATGAGGAGCTGCCCCCCGGCATCGCTCCAAAGCAGGCACCGTCTTTCCACTCCGCGCCGTTTGGTGGGACTGATGTAACATTTTTCCATCACTCCTTCGGAGGTCTGGACCCGCACTTTTTCGACCATATTGACGTTGACCTCTTTTTCATCCCCGAAATAGAGTTCCTGCGGCGCTTCGAGAATGGCATAAATGTCGTAGTGTTTTCGCGGGCCATCGGTTTTCGGCAATCCGCTCGAAATTTTCTCGGCCTGTTTTTCCGAATTCTTCCCTGCCATGAGTGCCTCCTTGTTTTGCTGCAAATCGAGAATGAGCCGCCTATTGATTGTCCGAACCGAGATGCTGCGGAAACATGCTCCACAATGCCAGCTTCGCCTGGTAGGCAAATGCCCGCCAGTCGGCTTCGTTCTGGTAGGGCTTCTCGCCTTCATTCACCAGAGCGCCGGTCACGCGGGCGATCTGGTCGGGACCGATGAAGATCTTTTCCCCGGCATCCCTGGCCCATGACAACCCATCATTTTCATTGACAATCCTTGCCCCTTCCCTTTTGAGTTCCTCGACGTCCTCGCCGGCCCATCCGAGCAGTTCCAGGGCCTTTTCAAAGAAATACCTGTTGCGTGGCTGACGGCAGAAAATGAAGTCTCGTGCCCCACTCTCCCGGGATGCCGTGTAGGCGTACTGAATGGGACGATCCACTTCCTCCAGAAGTTTACTCACAGCGCGCTTCTTTTCATTGCCCGCTGTTTTGCTGTTTTCCACCCGCTCGGCCAAAGGCAAAAGCAGACCGGCAAAGCCCACTATTTTCGGGTAGTCCGGAATAGGCATGGGTTCCTCCTTCGATAGAATTCTCTCAAATTGTTCCCAAATGTCCTGGATTTGAAACCGCCTCCATGATCTGGAATAGTCTTCGATCACCCCGCCCTTCAGCAGGGTATAAAAGCTCTCAAAGACCTTACCGCGAGAAATGAGGCGCAGGAATCGGCCGAAATGAGGCCTCAGCTTTTTGTCGCTGTAACACCGGTACTCGAACACCTTGTCCCAGTGCACCAGCGCCGAAGTCAGCCACAGTTGCCAGCGGGGCAAGGTGAAAATTTCTTCTCCCGGATAGACTTCCACACTGAACCCCTGGGCGAACAGTTCGGGAGAAAAAGTCAAAGCCATTTTCCACAGCGCATAAGAATAGGCCCCAAAAGTTTGAACCAGCGGCTTCCGGTCCACAGATTCATTGACGTGCAAACTGACGAAACTCCCGGCCGCCACATGCAGCGTTTGAGCGACGTATTTCCTCAATTCCATTTGGACCGCCGGCAGGTCTTTGCTGTCTGGGAGTTCTTTCCGGGCAGGATCGAGAAAGCGGACGGTGAGTGTTTCAGGAGTCAACTTCACGGGGCATAGGAAAACCGTGGCAACGCAACGGGGGCAGAAGCAGGGCTTGTCGTCCTTCAATTTTCCCGACTGCGGCCTTTCGTCCGCATCTTTGACGAAAACCGCCAGGCGTTTATAGCTGTCGTTTTTGGGGAGAATCTCTCCACAGGCAAGGCAGGCAACCTCTTTCGCATCCCTACCTGAAAAAAAGTCCCCTCCTTTTACAAACTTGTCTGATTTCGGCTCAGGAAAAACAACCTGCGCATAACTCCCTTTTTCTAAAACTCCCTTTAAGGAGTCTATAGCCGATGGAATGCTTTTTTCCTTGAAAAGTTTTTTTCGGTTGCTGCCGGTTTGGTAATAGTGGATGAGAAATTTGGCCATATCTGCCGAAAGAATGGGGACTTCCTCTCTTCCCCACGCCTTAGCCTGGTTCTTGAACAGGGTTTTATGGTTCAAATAGATTTCCACCGATTTTTTCAAATGTTCCCGCGAAGCGAGTTTCTCCCAGAATGCGGCCCACAACTCTTTGATTGTCGCTTTCAGTTCACCGCAACTGTCGGCCTTGCCCCCTTCATCCGATTTCGCAATTACCTTGAACTGATTTCCTGAAAGGATCGCCCAGAAGGACCTCTCACACAGGAATGCGCTGAACTCTTCCCAGAACCAGTCGTAACCGAGGGCCATCTGAGGTTCTCCCGGACGCGCCGGCAGGGGAAAGATGGCATATTTTCCGCGTATTTTTCCCGTATCGTCTTTGACAGTGCCGTCGCCCTCTTCTGAAAAAACAGGCGGCTTCCATTCCACGAGTTCCGGAGCAAAAGAGAGTCGTCTCAGTTCTTTCAGTTTCCGTGAGGCATTAAGGTATGTTTTGAGTTCGGGCTGAAATGCATCTCTATTCTTGGCAGAAACCAGTGCGCTCAGTTCGAAATCGCTCAGCAGAACGAAGTATTCCGACAAAAACTCATTCATGTCGCCGACTCCTCAAAAATTTCAGAAGGAATTTTAAGACAGCCTCTCAGAGAAAAGGAATGTGATAACCGGTTTTGATCCTCGTTCCGTCCGTATGACGTGCTTCAATCCCGCGAATGCAAACTCACCCATACAACTCGGACATTTTCTTCACCGATTCCCTCGCCTCTTCTCGCAGCCAGGCCGGTTCTACAATCTCCGCATCGGCGCCCCATCCCATCGCCCACCAGAGGACTTCCCGGGGTTCAGCCACTTCCACGGTGAGAAGGATGCCTCCATCCCCGGAAGGAACAATTTTTTGGGAATGGTGCCAGAGAGATTCTTCGATATAAGGCCTGGCATGAGCATTGAAACGCACCGCTACTCTTTGAGGCTCTTCCCCTCCGAAGACCGAAAAGACGGACCGGTTGCGTTTTGCGAAGTCATAGCCCTCCAGCCTTTGAAAATGCATCGCCGTAAATTCCACTTTTCGCATACGGCTGACCCGGTAAGTTCTTATTTCCTTTGACTTCACAGAGAATGCTTCCAGGTAAAGAGATCTTTTTCTGAAGAAAATGGAATAGGGATCTATTTCATATTCGCTGGTCTCGGACTCGGAAGGTTTCTGATATCGGATACGGACACGGCGGCTCTCGGAAATCGCCAGTTGAAGTTTTTCAAGAACAGCGGCGTCACAACCAAAACCTTCTCGAAACACCAGGTCGTCAAAAAGATTGGAGACTGATTCGCGCAGAGGGCCCTGGAGGCCGCTGATGAGTTTTCGGGCCGCGAGGAATCCGTGGTAGCTGAGAAAATAATCTCCTGTTGTGGAGAGCTGGCGGACCGCCATGATCAGGGCAAACCTCTCGCTCAAACTGAGGTCTTCGGCTGGAAGGTAACAGTCCTGATCGATAACGAAACAGTCATTTTTTCGGTCATGATGAAATTGGAATCCAAGCCCTTTCAGGAACTCCCGGTCCTTGTAAAACTGAGCCCTGCTGACACCCACCCTGGCAATGAGATCTTGAAGAGACTGCCGGGGCTGGCATTTGATCTCTATAGCCAGTTTTAATATGCGCTGTAATCTAGATGTATACTTTCTCATGATATTCGACATCCTTCGAGCGCATTTGTAATACTCCCACCGCGAAAACTCAAATCCTTTATGGGCTTACGTCTACAAGTGGATAGACACACGTAAAGATATATTGAAACGCTTATATACGGATTATATACGGACTACGAAGGCAGGAACGCAGCTTCTCGCTACAGTCGTTTCAGAAGTGCGGATAGTCGTCGGCTGGAAATTTCAGGCACAATGGAGGTTTTGGTTTAATGTTCGAAAGCTTCAGACATCCAGAATAACGGTACATTCCCAACCGAGCGGTGTCTTTTCCACCCGGTAGCGGTGTAAAGTCACGGCCTTGACGTCCACGATGAGATCGTGCTTTTCGGGGTTGATTTCTTCTCCGTAGGCTTCCGCACTCAACGTGAAGCGGCCCTCCTCCCCCTGCACCTCCACCCGGGGAACACGGAGCAGGAGATTTTGGGCGTCTTTGAAGAAAATCAGTTCCTGCAGCAGTTCGAAGAGCAGCATATCGATGGCGTAGGATTCCAACCGAAACTTTCGCACCTCCTTCGCATCGATGGTGTCGAGGTCCGTTACCATGGTATTCATTGTGGCGTCGGCCGCGGAGACAAACATCTCTTCCAGGGTTTTCCCCCAGGCTTCAAAGGCCACATCCGCAGTTGCAATGTCTTCCAGGTATTTGAAGGGCATATGAAAGCTGCTTTCCGGAATCAAGAATTCCAATAGTCTCTATACTACTCTTTTACTTCGCATTCCTTGAGATCTTCCAGAATGGTCTGGCGCATGTCATTCAAATGCCGGCCGATGAAGACCAGCTGCGTCTTATCGGCGTGGAATTCCTCCAGGTCAGCGCGTCCCACCACGTAATTGAAAATATGGTCTGTATCATGAAATCGCACAAAACCCTTGACCCGAAAAACCAGCGGGGGCAAAGCGGAGATGAAATATCTGAACTTTTCCTCATCCAGGCGGGCATCGGTCGTGTATGCAAAAGACTGTAACGGGGCTTCCCCATGGGGCGTTCTGGGCAAGGAGGGTCTTTCCTCCGTTTCCAGTCCAAAAAGCAGGTTCGTGTCCACATCGCATCCCATGGTTCTGAAATACATGGCGCCCGCATTGAATCTTCTGATCTGATTTTCCACCTGATTCACCACATCCGTCGTCACCTGATCGATTTTGTTGATGAGAATGACGTCAGCCACCTTGAGCTGGTTCAGGGTAGTATATCCAATATGAGGGTACCTGTGGCTCAGATAAGCATCCACAATGAAAACAACACAGTCCAATCTCACTTCGGGCAGGTTTTCCTGTATGCCATACACCAAGGCATCCGATTCGGCCACACCGGTCGCCTCGACGATGATGAATTCCGGTTGGACATCATGGATGATTTCCCTGACAGCCGCCTCGAATTCCCCCGTCAGAGAACAGCAGACACATCCGCCCAGCAGTTCGACGATTTGAACGTTGCGTCCCTGAATCACCTTACTGTCTACGGCAATTTCTCCGAATTCATTCATGAGAACAGCCATTCGCCGCTGCGGCTTTCTTAAAATCCTCTTCAGAAGCGTCGTTTTTCCGCTGCCCAAAGAACCCGTTACAAGTATGATGGGTGTTTTCGGTTGCATGACTTCTCCTGGATCAGCCTTCACCCCGACTCTCTGTCGGCGAAAGATCGGGCATTTCCAATCCCTTGCATCTCCTATCCTTTAATATTCCCGATGGGAATAAACCGGGTCACTTTCTTGCTTATGCCGGAACGCTCCGTGGCCTGGACCACCTCGTCGATATCCTTGTAGGCAGGGCCTGCTTCCTCGGCCAGCCCCGAAAAGGAAACACTCCTTACATAAATACCCCGCTGCTCCATATCCTCGAGCAGCTTCTTCCCATGGAACTGCTTCTTGGCCTGATGCCGGCTCATGGTACGACCGCTCCCATGGGCCGTGCTGAAAAACGTCTGCGCCCCCTCTTCCACTCCGACCAACAGATAAGAACCGGTTTCCATGCTCCCTCCCACGATGACGGGCTGTCCGGTTTTTTTATAGATTTCAGGCAGCTCAGCGGCACCAGGGCCAAAAGCGCGGGTCGCACCTTTGCGATGGACGAGCAGTTGGCGGGGCTTTCCGTCCACAATATGCTCTTCCACTTTGGCCGTATTGTGCGCCACGTCATAAACCTGGTGCATCCCCAAATCTTCAGGGTCCCTATTGAAAACCTCCGCAAAGACTTCCCTCACTCGATGCAGGATCACCTGCCGGTTGGCAAAAGACATATTGATGGCGCATTTCATCGCCGCAAAGTAGTCCTGTCCCTCGGGGGAGAAAAACGGCGCACAGGCCAACTCCCGGTCCAGGATTTTGATACCGTATTTTTTTTCCATGACTTTGAGGAAACTCTGGAGGTAGTCCGTCGCCACCTGGTGCCCGAACCCCCGGCTGCCGCAGTGAAACATGACCACGATCTGTTCGGGTTGGGTGATTCCAAAGGTTTTGGCCAACTGGGGATCGAATACGTTCTCCGGTCTGACCACCTGAATTTCCAGGTAATGGTTTCCGGAACCGAGAGTCCCGATCTGCTTGAAGCCCCGCTCGATGGCTTTATTGCTCACCTTGGAGGAATCCGCCCCGGAAATACATCCCCGCTCCTCGGTGCGTTCCAGGTCTTCCTGCCAGCCGTATCCATTTTTGATGCACCACCGAGCCCCCTGTTCCAGGACATGCCGGAACTCATCCTGGGATATCCTGACAAACCCACTGCCCCCTACCCCCGATGGAACGCGGGCAAAGAGCCTGTCCACCAGTTTTCGCAGCTGCGGCTTCACTTCGTCGTAGGTGAGGTTGGTGAGAACGAGCCGCATACCGCAATTGACATCAAATCCGATACCTCCCGGAGAGATGACCCCCGTCTTCAAATCCATGGCGGCCACGCCCCCGATGGGAAAACCATACCCCCAGTGGCCATCGGGCATACAATAAGCGTATTTGACGATACCCGGAAGCGTCGCCACGTTGGTCACCTGGTCGATAACGCCCTCGTCCATGTTTTCCATGAGTTTCTGGGTGGCATAGATCCTCGCCGGAACGCGCATTCCTTCCTTATAGGTTATGGGAAGCTCCCAAATGGTGTCCGAAATTCTAATGAAATCTTTGAGTACTGCCATGGCTTCCTCACTTTCTGCGCCCTCGTCAAGCCAAATGCCTCGTCGCGGGCGACGGTCGGCTGGAAAATGGATCGGATGCAAAATATTTCAACAGTTCACGAGCGAAAAGAAATCTCGCAAATACGGACAGAGAAGGCAATCAGGGTCGAGAGCAGGATGTAACTGATTCACGGGATGTAACTGATTCAAATGATACATTAAACAATTGAATTAACTATACTGCTCTTGTCGGCTTTTGTCCATCCCACTCGGCGGTTCTCATTGCAATTCTCATTGTGGACATTTACGAGGAGTTGATTTGAGAATGCATCACAATTTTCTTGACAGTCTTCGTGGTACCCTTTTATTCTATCCAAACATTTTTAACAGGTATGTTCATCACGATCAAAGAGGATGCAGCTTTAAAATGACAGGTCAGGCTTTTTTCGATTATTATTTTTATTATTATTTTCCCGCAAGCGGAGAGTTGCGCTGACCTGCCTGTAATTTAGAAAACCCGAGAGTAAGTCTTCAGAAAGCCGCAGGTTCAGCCTGCGGCTTTTTTGTTTTTTAGCATCATCGCATGGCGCACATACTAATGGTGCTGAACCTTTTTACCTTTCAATCCGTGGGGGAACTCCTTTGAAAGAAGCCTGGGTCTACATCGATGAATGGTCCAAAGAGATGGTGACTACCGCTCTTGAAAATGGTGCCGACGCCCTGGTGATTCCGCCGGGCTGCCAGGAAAGGGTCAAAGCTCTGGGCCGAATCGCCACCATCGGCTCAGACGGAGACTTGAAGCCGGGAAAGGATGTCTTTTTCGAACCGCTCAATTCCCCGGAAGACGAGGCGCGCATCGCCCGACTGCTCCCTCAGGGGCCCGTCGTTCTGGAAGCTCGAACCCCCAATGTTGATGAAGCGCAGGGCGAAATTCCCAGCAAGCGGCATTGGGAAGTGATTCCCCTGGAAAACCTTGTGGCTCGGGGCGGCCGCCTCCTGGTGCCGGTTCACTCCACCGAAGAGGTCGATCTGGCCATGGGCATTCTGGAAAAAGGAGTGGCAGGCGTGGCTATACATGCCCTGGACCCCGGGGAATTGAAAAAACTTTTGAAACGGGTGAAAGAAATAAACGAAAACGAAACGCTTGAATCGGCCACCATTGAAAACATCCGTTCGGTAGGGTTGGGGGATCGCGTTTGCATCGATACCTGCACCCTCATGAAGGAAGGTGAAGGAGTGCTCGTGGGAAACTCGAGCGCCTTTCTTTTTCTGGTTCAGGCCGAAGCCAAGGTAAATCCCTACGTGGCTCCCCGCCCTTTCCGAGTCAACGCAGGACCTGTTCACGCCTACGTCAAGATTCCCGACGGACGCACGAGGTATTTGAGCGAGCTTGCCTCGGGAGATCCCGTCCTCATCGTGCGTGCGAACGGGACAACCCAAACCGCCACCGTCGGCCGCGTCAAGATAGAACGCAGACCCCTGCTGCTCATTGAAGCCGTTTGCCGGGAGATAAAGGGATCGATTCTGTTGCAAAATGCGGAGACCATCCGCCTTTCGAGCCCTGACGGACAGGCTGTTTCCGTTGTGGATCTGAAGCCCGGGGATTCTGTTCTGGTCGCCATGGAAAAAGCCGGACGGCATTTCGGGATGAAAGTGGAAGAAACCATTTGGGAGAAATGATTGTGGAAGACCGACTGACAGCACTACGAGAAGCGATAGACGAGGTGGACACGGAGCTTCTGAAGCTCTTGAACAAACGCATGGAGCTTGCCTGCGAGGTCGGCCGCTTCAAGGCGGAAAAAGGAGTCCCTCTTTTCCATCCCGGCCGGGAGGAACTCATTTTCGAACGCCTCACCAAGGCCAATCCCGGTCCCATTGCCGCAGAATCCCTGCGGGCCATTTACAGGGAAATCTTTGCAGCCTCGAGGCTGCTTCAGTATGTTCTGCAGGTGGCCTACCTCGGCCCGGAATGGACCTACTCTCACCTGGCGGCCCTTTCCCTCTACGGACATTCCGCCCGTTACATTCCCTGTTCCACGCTGGAAGATGTGTTCGAAGCCGTTCTCAAAGGAAAAGTGCACGTGGCGGTCATCCCTATCGAAAATTCCCTGCAGGGAGGGGTCGGCCGCAGCATGGACCTCCTCTACGAATCGGAAATGCGCGTGGTGGGAGAATGCTACCTGGAAATCGCTCACAATCTCTGCAGCACGTCAAGTTCCATCGCGGATCTGAAACATCTCTATGCGCACCCCCAGGCCATCGAGCAATGCAGGCGCTGGATTTTGGGAAACCTGCGCCATGTTGAAATCTATGAGAGCACCTCCACAGCCCAGGCGGCCCAGATGGCAAAGAAGGACCCCATCGGGGCCGCCATCTGCAACCTTTACGCGGCTCATCATTACGGCCTGAACATCCTGGCCGACCGTATCGAGGACCAGGCGGGAAACACTACCCGTTTTCTGGCCCTCTCGAGCCAGCTGAACCCTCCCACCGGAAGCGACAAGACTTCCCTGCTGTTTGCGGTTTCAGATCAGCCCGGAGCCCTTCATGCCGCTCTGGAAGCCTTCTCAGATGCCCATGTCAACATGACGCGGATCGAATCGCGCCCCAACCGCCTTTTTCCCTGGCAGTACCTCTTCTATGCCGATATAGAAGGGCATGTGGAAGACGAAAACGTGCACAAGGCTTTGGACGAACTCCGGACCAAAGTCACTTTTCTAAAGGTACTGGGATCTTACCCCAAGAGAGACCCCAAGCTTCCCATCCGCTTCGAAAAAGAAAAGCTGCGTCAGTCGGACCGGCAGGGATAGAGGCCGAAACAGGAAGTTCAGAAAACGAAAGCGCTGTTTCCATGAAACGAAAAACTGCCTTATGTGGCTGTCTGCTGGATGTTCCCATCGAGGAAATCCCAAAACTGCTCACCAACGACCAGGTGGACCTCCTGGAGTGGCGCCTGGATATCTTCATTCAAAAGCATTCCCTGAAAAAAACGCTGGAGGCTCTGGGTTTTCTTTCCACGGAACCGCGGCTTCCCGTTCTGGTGACCAACAGGCCTGTGAGAGAGGGGGGAGTACTCGAAATGAATGAAGAACTCCGCCTGGAGGTGCTTCGAAAGGCCGTGGGGGCCGGAGCCGAATGGGTGGATCTCGAGGAGGACACCCCGGAAAGCATCGTGGAAGAATTCAAATCCAGGGGAACTCGGACGCTTCTCTCGCACCACGTTTTTTCCGGAACGCCAGACCGGCTGACTTTGCAGCGCTTGGCAGAGAGAATGGCCATCAAAAAGCCTCATGTGCTCAAGATCGTGACCCTCGCCCACGCGCCGGAAGACAATCTCAGGGTACTGGATCTCATCCCTTTCGGCCGCCAGGAACTGGGCATGGAAGTCATTGCATTCTGTATGGGCCCGGCGGGGCGCTGGAGCAGATTCGCCTGCCTGCCTCTCGGAAGTCCATGGACATACGTGCAGCTGCCGGGGCCTTCAGTGGCCGCACCGGGACAATTCACGGCAGCTGAAATGCGCACCATCCTGGAAACAGGCAACTGGCTGGAAGAGATGGATACCGCGAAATTTCCCCTTCGAAGGGGGGATTGAAGGGGGAGATGTTTTGAGAGTCCCCCTCTGCCTTCCTCAAAGTGGGAATTTGAATTTTTAATTCAACAACATACAACGGAGCTTTTTTATGATCCGTCCCGTTCAAAAGGATCTTTTCGCCGTCATAGGAAACCCGGTGGCTCACAGTCTGAGCCCAGCCATGATGAACGCGGTTTTTCTGAAGCTCGGCATGGCCTGTGTATATGTCGCCCTGGAGGTGGATGCCCTCGAGGAAGACCTGGAGACCCTGCATCGCATGGGAATCCGGGGGATGAGTGTGACGCTGCCTCACAAGGAAACCGCCTATCGCCTGGCAAAGGCTGTGGATAACACAGCACAGGCCATAGGAGCGGTGAACACCCTGCGGCGTCTGGAAAATGGGTGGGAAGGCTGCAACACCGACTGGCTCGGATCCAACCGATCCCTGGAACAGGTGACTTCCCTCGAAGGCAAAAGGTCCCTGATTCTGGGCGCGGGAGGCGTGGCAAGGGCCGTGGCCTATGGACTCAAACGGAGCGGAGCTTCGGTGACCGTGAGCAACCGCACGGTTAAGCGCGGAGAAGCTCTGGCCGAAGCCTTTCATTGCGATTTCATTCCGCTCGATGAACTGAAGCGGTCTCCAGAGGATCACGGCTTTCAGGTGGTCGTTCAATGCACTTCCGCCGGCCTCATGGGAAAGGAATCTTCACCTCTCGTTCCCGAATCTTTTTTTCAACGGGGCATGGTGGTCCTGGACACGGTTTACCGGCCTCTATGGACCCCATTCATGCTGACGGCTCAAAAAGCCGGCTGCATAATGGTTCCCGGACTGGAGATGCTCCTGCACCAGGGCGTGGCCCAGCTGGAATGGTGGCTGGGACTGCAGCATCTTCCCAGTGAAGGAATCCAGGTCATGAGAGATACTTTGAAGAGGGCTCTTGAAAATGAGTAAAACCATCAAAAAAATTGAACCCGTTTCCCGCGTCAAGGCACGGATCCGCCTTCCTGGATCCAAATCCGTCACTCACAGGGCCCTGCTTATGGCGGCTCTGGCCCAGGGAGAGAGTCAAATAAAAAATCCCCTGGTGGCCGAGGACACCCTCCTCACTGCCAAAGCGCTCGAGCAATTGGGTGCTGAAATGCAATGGGGAGAACAAATTGTCCGGGTGATTCCGGCTCAAAAGCGGTGGAAAGAGCCCCATGGCCCCATTTTCCTCGGCAACAGCGGCACCAGCACGCGGCTTCTCCTGGCCGTGGCCGCTACGGGAACCGGGGAATTCCTCTTCGACGGAAGTCCCCGCTTGAGGGAGCGCCCCATCGGCCCCATTCTGGAGGCCCTGAAGACCCTCGGTGTGCAATGTCAGTGCCTGGGGCAGGAAGGATATCCTCCCGTCAAGATCATCAGCCGAGGGCTTGCGGGAGGCGAAGTCTGGGTGGATGCCGGCCAGAGCAGCCAGTTTCTTTCGGCTCTCCTCATCGCTTCTCCCTGCGCCCGGAAAGAAATGCGCGTGGGATGGCACGAACCCATAGCCTCATTCCCCTATGTGGCTCTCACCCTTTCCATGATGGAAGAAGTGGGAATCGAGTACCGCTGGTCGGGCACGAACCGGATCATCGTTCCGGCCCCACAGCCCTACCCCGCATTGAAGTACACGGTGGAAGGGGATTGTTCCTCGGCATCCTACTTTTGGGCTGCCGCTGCCCTGACTCAAGGGGAAGTCTACACCCATCCCATTTCTCCCGGCAGCTCCCAAGGAGACTGCCGCCTCCTGGAAGTCATGGAAAATATGGGATGCCGCGTGCAGTGGGAAGAGGAAGGCGTCACGGTTTCGGGCCCCGAGCGCTTGAAGGCCGTGGATCTCGACATGAACAAAATGCCCGACATGGTTCCCACCATAGCGGTACTGGCAGCCTTCGCGGAAGGTCACACACGGATCCGCAATGTGGCGCACCTCAGGGTCAAGGAATCCGACCGCCTCCACGTGGTGGCCATGGAATTGAGCAAACTCGGAGTCCCGGTTCGGGAACTCCCCGACGGTCTGGAAATCGATGGAGGGCATGCCCACACTCCCGATACGGGCCTGGAAGCCCACGACGATCACCGCATCGCCATGGCCTTCGCCCTGGCGGGGCTTTGTGTGAAGGGTGTTGAAATTCACGGGGCGGAATCGGTGGCCAAATCCTTTCCCACCTTCTGGGACGTCTTCGCGCAGTTGCAACCCTAATCCATGTATGCTGAGGAAGTTGGCGGATTCCAATATCCCGTTATTCACCACGGAGACACAGAGAAGATTTTGGAATTCTTATGGGATTCCTCCGTAATTTCTATGCCTCCGTGGTGAATGTGACAATGTCACATTTACTTGCGTAATCTGCGGATAAGAAAAAAGGAAAAAAAACCTCGCGATGAACTCGAACATTCAAAGAGATTCGGCATGAAGCGTTTCAGATTTCTTTATTCAGTCCCGATCCTGGTTTTTTTGTTCCATTTCTCGGCAACGGTTTTCGCGAGCCAGGCTTCCGACGGTTTTTACGGGTCGTTCATCGACCGTTTTCAAAAAACCTCGGGGCAGTTCGGTCTACAGGTCATTGCGCTCCCATCGGGGCATGAAGTGTGGGAACACAAATCCCGGAACACCCTGGTACCCGCATCCCTCGTCAAAGTTCTTACCAGTTACGCCGCCCTCAAGACGCTCGGTCCCTTTCACCATTTCAATACGGAAATCTGGGCAATGGCTGCACCTCAGCAAGGCACCCTGGCGGGCGATATCTGGATTCGAAGCGACGGTGACAACTACCTTTTGAGCGAAAAAGCCTGGACGCTGGCCCAAAAAGTCAAAGAGCAGGGCATTCAGACCATCCGTGGTAGAATCATTGTGGACAACAGCTTCTTTTTTCCTCCATCCGAACACATCTGTGTGGATGAAAAATGCGACCGCAGCTACAATCCGGTCGTTTCCGCCACGGCCATGGAGTTCAACACGGTCACTCTGAACATCACTCCCGGTGAGAAAGCGGGGGCTCCGGTCGAAGTCAGCCAGTTTCCGCCGGGGGACTACATTGAAGTGCAGAATATGGCTACCACCGGATCATCCGGTTCCAAACTGCAACTTCAGCTCAAATCCCGGGGTTTGACCAGAGACGGCCACGAAATCTACCAGTTGTCGGGCAACCTGCCCATCGGTTCGGAAGGCGGACGTCAATACCGGGTCAATGTGGATGACCCGGCAGCTTTTTTCGCTCATTCCTTCAGCATGCTCCTGAAGCAGGCAGGTATCGACGTCCTCGGGAAAATTCCCGGAACGGGAACCGTACCGCCGGGAGCCAAAAAGATCGCTTCGTACGAATCCGCACCCCTTGGAGACATGCTGTTCGGATTGAACCGCTACAGCAACAATTTCATGGCCGAAATGCTTCTGAGAAGCCTCGGAGCCGGAGTCGTGGGTACGCCGGGCAGCGTGAACAAGGGAGTCTCCGTCATTCGAAACACCCTCGAACAGCTGGGGGTGCCGGGAAACGAGATCCTGCTGGACAGCGGGTCGGGACTCAGCCGCAACTGCCATGTCAGCCCCCGGGCTTTTTGCAGCGTACTCACAAGTGCATACCGGGATTTTTCCATAACCCCGGAATTCATCTCCTCCCTCGCCATGAATTCCAATGAAGGGACTCTCAGGAGAAGACTGCGCCATTCGGGAGTCACCGTTCGCGGAAAAACGGGAACTCTCAAGGATGTCGTGGGATTCTCGGGCTATGTATCCGGCCCACAGGGGGATCTCTATGCCGTGACCGTCATCCTGAATGATGTCAAAAATCTCTGGGAAGCAAGGGAGGTTTTGGACAGCTTCCTGGAAGAACTACCTTCGGCGGCGTCTTCATCCGCACCGGGTTGATGGTCTGTATATTTTCTTGTTGAACCCGTAACGGGTAAAAACTTCTCCCACAGGCGGGATCTCCAGCATACACCCGCCTCAAGCCAAGGGCTGCCCCCAAAGTTCACACTCTGTTCAACATCTGAAAATTCCATGGAATTGCCCCAACCGGCGATTCATGTTATCTTGACTTCTACCAGCCTGCACCCTATTTTATGGTCACACTTGGTACCGGCATTGTCGAATCATTTGCGTTTATTTTCAGCACCTTGGAAAATCAATCGCTCTTCCGGATGAAGGCAATGTAAACCGCAGTATGGATTTTTTATGATCACTCTCAAGGAGAAAAGAATGAAAAAGGTAGAAAACGGCGATTATGTTAAGGTGCTTTATACCGGCAAGTACGACAATGGTGATGTTTTCGATTCCAACGAAGGGTGTGAGCCCTTCGAGGTTCATATCGGATCGCGTGAAGTGATTCCCGGTTTCGAAAATGCCCTGATCGGCATGAGCGCCAATGAAAAAAAGACTTTTACGCTTGCAGCTTCCGAAGCATATGGAGAACGCGACGACAGCCTCGAGAAAAGCTTTCAGCGCTCGGATTTTCCCGATGATTTTCAGCCTGAAGTGGGGCAGGTCATCGTTTTGCAGAGCTCTCAAGAGGGGCAGTTCCCCGCTACTGTCAAGAGCATCGAAACGGACTCCGTCATTCTCGACTTGAATCACCCTCTTGCGGGAAAGAGCCTTACCTTTGACGTTCAGGTTATAGAAGTCAACGATAAACCCACAGTGTCACCCTGCACATCCGGTTGCAGCAGTTGTGGATGTGGTGGTTCCTGCTCGTAACCCCTCACCTCGGATTTGTAATCCAAAACCGAGATAGATGATCCTGGAAGCAGAAAGGCCGTATGATTCGTTACGAGTCATACGGCCTTTTATATCGTCTGGAGAAAAGGATGGGTAAAAATCCCATGAACAATTTTTTGAAAGCTACCCCTTCAGAGGTAGAATGAAATAAAAAAGATTTCCGAATTTCTGGGGTTCACACCCCACTCTGCCCCCGTGAATTTCCACCACATTTTTCACAAAACTCAATCCATGACCCGTCCCCCGCTCTTTTCCCGCAGATGCCGCACGGTATCCTTCCTCGAAAATCTTTCGAGACTCTTCCATTGAAAGGGGCTTGCCGGTGGTAAAGAAGTTGAACCGGAAGCCGTTGATGCCTTTACCGAAAAAGTCTTTGAGGATCTGCCGGTTATAGGAAAGAAGCTTTATCTTGTTTCCCAATTCGTCTTCCACCTGCTGCACGTATTTGACGGCATTGGAAAAGAGGTTGTCGAAAACCTGGGAAATGAGCCCCTTATCTACGAACAATGTCACCTCTTCGTCGGGAACGCTTTCCAGGAGATTGTCGATCATGATCTTCTTTTTCTCGAAGATGGGAATATAACGTTCTAAAAGGGGCTCGATGATTTCCGCTCTGAAATTGCAGACCTGCCTTCTCAAAACATACGTGCCCTTCTCGAAATGGTCACGCCTCAAAAGGGTTTCAAGAAAGAGACTCGTGTGTTCATAATGTTTGGAGAGCGCTTTCCAGTCTTCTTCCAGGGATTGATTGTTGCGTTGAATGCACTGACAAATTTCACTCAATTCCCTGGAAAGCCCCTCGTCCAGGTCTTTGACGGACCCCAGCAGATTCCCCAGTCTTTCCTGCGCCTGCCCATAGGTAACGAGGCTTTTTTTCAGGCGAATCAGAAAGAGCCTGTAATACATGTTGGGCGATATCACGTTGTGTTCGATATCGGAAACCAGCTGGTTGATGAATTTCAAGTGATTGATATTCTGCTGAATAAGCATTTTCTGATGCAGGTTGAAACCAATGCGGTTGGTGAACTTTTCCAAAAAGAACCGCCTCTTGGTATCCATCCCCTCTTTGGGACATATTTCGAAAAGCCCCAGGATAGGGCTTTTACTGAGAAAGGGAATCAATTGTGTGAGGGCTTCGTTTCCACGAATGGGAAAAATCATGCAGTTATGAGTTTCATAGGGGTGCTCCAGAATATTCAATCCGGATTGGACCCGTTTTTCCGGGGGAATCAACCCTTGCACACTGTCACAGACTTTTTCCAGCCTGGATGTCTTGAAATCTAGGATGTGAAGAGCGCTCTCGAGCCCCAGAAACTCTTTGGGCACGGCCACACTGATAAGGTAGAGAACATCGATGCTTGTGTATTCCTGAGCCAGGTCAAAAAAAGTGGCAAAAGCCTCCTCTTGAACGCGTTCGAGATTATAGTGCCTGTATTTTTCCTTTTTGTCTTTCACCCGGTCGTAAATGATCGAACCCAAATTCTGAAATATGCTTTCACTTCGCGGTTTTTCTTCGGCGTTCAAAGTTGAAAGAGTACTTTCGGCCATGAGATCACTCCACGAAAATCGGATGATTGGTGAATACCGGACGTTCAACCCTGGCCACAGGTACAAGAAATTGGAGATGATCTCAATATACACTAAAAATCACCGTTGAACCAATAATTATTGGTCCAACGGATTCGGTCTCACATCAAAACAATATCCAGATATTACGCATGTTCCAATTCGTGTTTGAGGTCCCTGCCCATCAGTTCCTGAACGGCTGTCCTGGGATCTTTGTCCTCGTAGAGGACCTGATAGACTCTTTCGGTGATGGGCATTTCCACTTCCATCCGCCGAGCCAGGAAATAAGCGGAGCGCGTCGTTTTGACTCCTTCCGCAACAGTACGGGTTCCTTCCAGGATTTCTTTCAGCTTCTTTCCCTGCCCCAACTGCATGCCGACGGAGCGATTGCGGCTGAGATCCCCCGTGCAGGTCAGCACGAGATCTCCCATGCCCGCCAGGCCGGCGAAGGTGAGAGGATGGGCCCCCATTTTGACGCCCAGGCGTGAAATCTCAGCCAATCCACGTGTGATGAGAGCCGCACGGCTGTTGAGTCCAAATCCCAGGCCATCGCATGCGCCCGCGGCGACGGCGATGACGTTTTTGAGAGCGCCGGCCAGTTCCACGCCAACCTTGTCCAGGCTGGTGTAGACCCGGAAATAATCCGTTGAAAAGATCCTTTGAACGTACTGGGCTGCTTCGATGGTATCGCCGGCCACGGTGACAGCGGTGGGAATCTTCTGACTCACTTCGCGGGCAAAGGACGGCCCGGAGAGAGAAAGCTCGTGAATGAAGTCCTGATCCGGAAGGATCTCTTTCCATATGCCGGACATGGTCAGGAGTGTCTCATTCTCGATTCCCTTGGTTGCGTTCACCACCATGGCGCCGGGCTTGAGATAAGGAAGCATCCGGCCGGCCACTTGCCTGTAGACGTGGGAAGGAACCACCATAACGAGCAGATCATGGTCTTTCACCACACTTTCCAGATCGTTGTGCGGAACGAGGTTTTCGCTCAAGACAAAACCCGGAAGGTAATATTCATTGACGCGAGTCTCCCGAATGATGCCGCAGAGATCCTCCTCATAAACCCATAAATCCACCGGATAACCTTTCTCCGCCAGCAATTGCGCCAGAGTGGTTCCCCAGGCCCCAGCACCAAGAACGCCTATAGGTCCTGAATGTTCCATCAAACCTCCGTTTCTTCCTTTGAATCGTCGGATTCCGTCAAAACCGTCATATCCACCACTTTCTCGCCTTCGTCCAGGCCCATGAGCTTGACTCCCTGAGTCACTCGCCCGATGAGTCTCAGCGGAGCAACAGGGAAACGAATCAGATGTCCTTTGTCCGTGATGAGCAGGATGTCATCTTCTTCCGCCACTTGGCGAAAACCGATGACATCCCCGTTGCGTTCGGTAATGCGGATATTGAACACCCCCTTGCCTCCGCGGCTCTGGGGGCGGTAGTCCTCATTGGCTGTACGCTTGCCGAAGCCGTTTTCCGTCACCACAAGCATCGACTTGCCCGGATCGATGACATCCATCCCCACCAGCTGGCTGCCGTCCAGGTTCATTCCCCTTACACCGCGGCTCACTCTCCCCAAGGGCCGAAATTCCTGCTCGTCCACGCGAATGGATTTCCCCGACTTGCTCATGAAGAAAAGATGGCGGCTGCCGTCTGTGATGGCAACAGAGATGAGCTCATCGTCGTCATCCAGCACGATAGCCTTGATGCCCGTGGAACGCGGATTCCCGTAAGCGGCCAGTTCCGTCTTCTTGACAATGCCGTTGCGTGTGGCCATGACGGCGTACAACCCTTCCTTGAATTCTCTGACGGGCAGAATGGTTTGAATCTTTTCACCTTCCTGCAGCGGCAGCAGGTTGACGACGGCTTTTCCTATGGCCGAAGGACCCACCTCAGGTATTTCATAGACCTTGAGCCAGAACACCTGCCCCCGATTGGTAAACACCAAGAGATAATCATGAGTGGAAGCCGTAAACACCGTGGTGACCACATCTTCCGGCCGGGTGCTCATGCCGCTGCGGCCTTTTCCTCCCCGCTTCTGGCTGCGGTAAAGCGCCACGGGAGTCCGCTTGATGTACCCGGCCCTGGAGATGGTGACCACCATCTCCTCATCGGCAATGAGATCTTCGATGCAGATATCCCCAGTTTCGGCCACGATTTCCGTTTTGCGCAGGTCCCCATATTGATCCACAAGTTCTTTGATCTCCTCGCGAATCACTCCATCGAGCAGAACCGGTGAAGCCAGGATCTGACGGAGCCGTTCGATTTCCTTGAGCAGCTGATTGTATTCCTCGATGATTTTTTCCCGTTCGAGCCCTGTCAGCCGCTGCAGCCTCATGTCCAGGATGGCCTGGGCCTGAACATCTGTAAACTCGAAGCGCTCCATGAGTTTCCGCTTGGCTTCCGGGGGACTGGGTGCGGCCCGGATCAGCTGAATGACTTCATCCAGATTTTCCAGGGCGATTTTCAAGCCTTCCAATATATGAATGCGTTTTTCCGCCTGCTTGAGCTCGTACTGAGTTCTCCTGATGACCACCTGGCGTCTGAAATCCAGGAAGTTCTGCAGCAGCCCCTTGAGAGTGAGCACTTCCGGCTTGTTGTCCACCACCGCCAGCATGATGACCCCGAAGCTGCTCTCGAGGGCGGTGTGTTTGTAGAGCTGATTTTCAACGACCTTGGGTTCATCTCCCTGTCGCAGGGTCAGGACGACCCGCATCCCTTCCCGGTCCGATTCGTCCCGGATGTCCTGGATGCCCTCGATTTTCTTCAGCTTGACGAGCTCCGCGATGCGTTCGAGCAACCGCGCCTTGTTGACCTGGTAGGGAAGCTCCGTAATGATGAGGTGGTTTCTTTTTCCCGACTCCTCCACTTCCACCCGTGCCCGCATCTTGATGATGCCGCGCCCCGTCTCGTAAGCATCCTTGATGCCGTTGCGCCCGTAGATAAACCCCCCCGTCGGGAAATCAGGCCCCGGGATGTGACGCATGAGTTCACTGATGCTGATCTGAGGATCATCGAGGAGGGCGAGCAGGCCCCGGCAGAGTTCCCGGAGGTTGTGAGGAGGAATATTCGTCGCCATGCCCACGGCGATGCCCGCAGATCCGTTCAGCAAGAGGTTCGGAACGCGGGTGGGCAGAACCGTCGGTTCCAGAAGAGAATTGTCGTAGTTGGGTTGAAAGCTGACGGTTTCCTTTTCTATGTCCCGCATGAACTCGTGACCGAGCCGGTGCATGCGCACTTCCGTGTAACGCATGGCTGCGGGAGGGTCTCCGTCCACCGAACCGAAGTTTCCCTGCCCGTCCACCAGTAGGTAGCGCATGGAAAAATCCTGAGCCATACGCACCAGGGCGTCGTAGACAGCCATGTCCCCGTGGGGATGGTATTTACCGATGACATCACCCACAATGCGGGCGGACTTCTTGTATGGCTTGTTGTAGTCGTTCCTGAGTTCGTGCATGGCGTACAGGATACGCCGGTGGACGGGTTTCAGGCCGTCCCGGGCGTCCGGAATGGCACGCCCGATGATGACACTCATGGCATAATCGAGATATGAAAGCTTGATTTCATCTTCGATGTTGATTGAATTTAAATCCATCTAAAAATTTCCTATGAGCATGAGCCTCTCGCGAGACTTTTTCAACGCCGCTTCCACGAAAGAGGGAATTCGTAAGATATGATGAATTCGTAAGAAGGCATCACCCCGGTGAAAACCGGGGTCCATGGAGGCAAGCCGCTAAAAAACACCGGATTCCGGCTCTCTCCGGAATAACGAAACAGCGCCTTTCGGGATCTTTTACGAGACCATCAAATATCGAGTTCCCTGAAATCCAATGCATTGTATTGAATGAAATCCCGGCGGGGTTCCACCTTATCCCCCATCAAAGTCGTGAAAAGTTCGTCCGCCTGGTACTGATCTTCGATTCTGACCTGAAGCAGGGTGCGCTTCTCCGGATTCATGGTAGTTTCCCAAAGCTGATCCGGGTTCATTTCACCCAGCCCTTTGTAACGCTGAAGACTCGTCCCCTTCCGAGCTTCCTCCATGAGATATTGAAAAAGCGCCCTCGGATGATCGAACTTTTCCTCTCCCTGAGCTTCCCTGACCCGGTAGGGCGTTTGGTGAAATATCTCCAGTTGAGCGTAAAGTTCCTGAAGCCTCTTGAACTCTGCAGACTGGAGATGGCGATTCTCCAGCCGAATGCGAACCTGTCCCTCGACGGATCGGGGATCCCACAGTTCCAGGTCGTACCCCTGCTCTTCTTCGCCCAGTTCGATGGAGAGAATCTCATATCCGAGCTTCTCCAGCTCGGCCTTGAGCAAGGACATGGAATCGGTATTCGACATGGAAAGCCGGTTTTCACTGGCGATCTTAAGGATTTCTTCCATCAGTTTTCCGGGTATTCCCCTTTGAGACTGCCGTTCGAGCAGCTCTTCGTACCGGGAGAAAGTCTTCATCAATTGAATCAATTGCTCCGAAGGAAGAGGCCCTCCCTGGCCGGACAAATAGACTTCCCTTTTTTCCACCGCTCTTTTCAAAAGGAAGGCATTCAGCTCATCTTCGTCCTTCAGGTAATATTCCTGTTTGCCCACCGCCACTCGGTAAAGAGGAGGCTGAGCGATGAAAAGGTTTCCCCGTTCGATCAGTTCGGGCATCATGCGAAAAAAGAAAGTGAGCAAAAGTGTTCGAATATGGGCACCGTCCACATCGGCATCGGTCATGATGATAGTCTTATGATAGCGGAGCTTATCGGGATTGTATTCGTCTTTTCCGACACCGGTCCCCAATGCCGCAATCATATTGCGGATTTCCTGGTTCTCGAGCATCTTGTCGAAACGCGCTTTTTCCACATTGAGGATTTTTCCTCTCAGGGGAAGAATCGCCTGAAACTTCCGGTCTCGCCCCTGCTTGGCCGATCCCCCTGCGGAATCCCCCTCCACAATGAAAATTTCACTGTTTACGGGATCTCTTTCCTGGCAATCCGCAAGTTTTCCAGGCAGCGAATGGTCACTCAAAACCCCCTTGCGCCGCGTGAGGTCCCTCGCCCGCCGGGCGGCTTCCCGTGCTCTCGCAGCCTCCAGGACCTTGTCCAGGATCAATTTGATGACTTTGGGATTTTCCTCGAAAAAGATGGAGAGCTTTTCATAAACCAGGTTTTCAACCAGACCCTTGACTTCACTGTTGCCCAGCTTGGTTTTGGTCTGTCCTTCAAACTGGGGCTGCGACAGTTTCACACTGACAATGGCGCTCAATCCTTCACGAACGTCGTCTCCAGAGAGCTTCTCGAGATCCACCTTTGCCATTTTCGTCTGAACCGCATACTGCTTGATGGAACGGGTGAGTCCGGCCTTGAAGCCCACCAGGTGGGATCCGCCTTCTTTCGTGTTGATGTTATTGGCAAAAGTGAAAATCTTTTCATTGTAGGTCTGGTTGTACTGCAGAGCCACGTCGATGGCGACTCCCTGCTTTTCCCCGCTGAACTTGATCACTTCCGGGTGGAGAGGTTCCTTGTTTTTGTTGAGAAATTCCACAAAGGAAGTAAGCCCTCCCTCGTAGCAGAAACTCCTGTCCTTAAGGGTTTTTTCGTCCGACAGATCAATACGGACCCCTGGATTGAGAAAAGCCAGCTCCCTCAGTCTCTGCACCAAAACATCAAAGCTCATTTCCGTTTCACTGAAAATGAGCGGATCGGCTTTAAAGGTGATGCGGGTGCCCCGCCTCTGCGTTTCACCTTTTTCAACCAGGGGAGTCCTGGGCTCCCCCCTCACATAGCGCTGAAAATAGACCTTCCCTTCACGGCGGATTTCCACTTCGAGATATTCACTCAAAGCGTTGACCACCGAAACGCCCACACCATGGAGTCCCCCGGAAACCTTGTACGTGGAATTGTCAAATTTTCCTCCAGCGTGGAGCTTAGTCATGACCACTTCCACGGCCGGTATATTTTCCTTTTCATGCAGGTCGACGGGAATGCCGCGACCGTTGTCCTCTACAGTGACGGAATCGTCCGAATGAATCTGAATCTGAATGTGATTGCAAAATCCGGCCAGCGCTTCATCGATACTGTTGTCTACGACTTCATATACCAGATGGTGCAATCCTTCCGAGGAAACATTTCCAATATACATGGAAGGGCGCTTGCGAACCGCACTGAGTCCTTCAAGGACTGTAATCTTTTGAGCGTTGTACTGCTCCAGAGAACTGTTAGCGCCCGGACTTGAATCTGACATACCCAAACCTCGATTTCCAACTCTGTTGGTTGTTTTTTTTATCTAACCCGAAAAAGCTTTCCCTACAGAAAAAAGGAAGTAATTCTTGTTGAATGCAGAATCCATTGAATAGTTTTTTGAAACTCATAAATCTAACCTGTTTCCTGAATTTTTTCAATTCATTTTCGGCAAATACAAGCGAAACGGAAGGGTTGCACCGCCTGGAAAGAAGCGGAAAATGCATGGCGTGGAGTGAGAGGAGAAATACCGGCCGGGCTCAAGGGAAAAAGAGGAAAAATCACGAAAAATTATATACTTCAAAGATATAAGTAATAGTTACAGATCCATTCCTGATTTTGTAAGGATCTTTCGGACTCCGCCAGCGCATGGACGTCGGATCCGGAAGATGGTGAGAACTTCCCTGCCATATCACAACATATGCTCGCAACGAACACAGCATACATCAAACCACCATGGGCATGATCAGGCTGAGATAGGCGGTATCTTCGGAGCTCAAAAAGACCCCTCCGTGAAACTGATCGACCCATTCGAAGCGCACCTGAGGACTCTCTATGGTTTGTACCGTATCCATCACGTATTTTATGTTGAAAGCGACGGTGAAGCTTTCGCCTTCATACTCGATATCCAGAGTGTCTTGAGCCCTCCCCATCTCGGGATTTCCCGCCTCCAACTCCAAGATGCCGGAAGATATAATGAAGCGCACATGGCGCCATTTCTGGTTGGTGAGAACTGCCACGCGTTTCAAGGCGTGAAAGAAGGGCTCACGGTCCACCAGAAAAGAGAAAGGCCTTTCGTCGGGAATGATCAGTTGGTAGTCAGGAAACTCCATTTCAAGAAGTCGAATACTGAGCATGGTATTAGGGGTTTTCAACACCAGGCAGTTTTCATAGATGGCCATGGAGATTTCTTCTTCCTTTTCCAGGACCTTCAAAACCTCCTGCACCCCCTTGCGAGGGATGATAATTCCTCTCCCCAGTTCGAGTTGAGAAAAAGAATCTTCCCCTGTTTGATAGTAGGCCAGGCGATGGCCGTCGGAAGAGACAAATCGAAAAGAATTCGGTTCCACTGGATGCCAATAGAGGCCGGCGATGCTGAAAGGATCTTCTTCCACAGGCACGGCATAAAGGGTTTTGGTCAAAGAGGTCCTCAGCATGGAAGCATCGCATTGGGCAAAATCAATATCGCGATAAAAGTTCATGTGGGGAAAATCTTCGGAAGGAATGGTCGAAAGTTCAAAACGGGCGCGTCCGGATTGAATCAACAATTTATCGTTGGGGAGTTGCTCCAGAGAGATATTTTCATCAGGCAGCTCCCTGACGATCTCGAGAAGTTTGCGTGCAGATACGGTAGTACTGCCCGGCAAATCTACCCGGGATTCCATTTGCGTCCAAAGACTCAATTCCAGATCCGTAGCAGAGAATTCAATGACCTGACGATCGGATGCCGTCAGCAATGTGTTGAATAAAATGGGCATATTGGTCTTTTTTTCGGTAATGCTTTGTACCTTCTGCAAAACTTGCGTTAGAATTCCCTTGCTTACCTGGACTTTCATTCTTCAGCCCTCAACGCTTGCCGGAAGTGTTTTTATTAAGAGTTTTTTTCTATATAAAGGATCATCATCTTAATAAGAGCATGTTCAAATGTCAAAAAGTTTATTATCCTCTTGTTTTTACATATAATATTTCTGAACAATTCTTGAACAAAAACCGAACGGATTGGACAGTGAGTGTATTGTGCAATCGTTATTTGACATTCTCTCGACATGTTTTGAACAGTTTTTGAACATTCTTTCAACAGGGTTTTGAACAATAGCCCTTTGTCTCCCTTTCTTTTCCCCAATGATGGAAATTTTCTTTACAGGTGATACATTGGGACCGCTTGCACTTTTCTTTTCTTCTTGACAAGGATTCACATTTTATCTAGGTTGGAAGCACTTGTGAAAAGTAGTATTCTCCAATCTTCCAGTGCAAAGCTCGAGCAGCATTCTTTCCAAACGGACAACTCGTCATAGAAGAGCAAGCGGGGAGCGGTATTCGCGCTTATCCAGTTGTCCTTTCTCTCGACTCCAATCTTTGTCGTTCGTTTTTAAAATTCCTTTTTTCTTGGTCATATATTTCACAATTTATGGATCCTAAAGGCAAAAGGGAGGTGAAACGAAGTACGTTCTGCTGGTTCTGTTCTTTCTTAGATGGCGATGAGAACACGTTGTGCTTAACCGGGGACTAAAATGAAAGCAGGTGGAGGACAAAAATGCCCTACGATGCAACTAAGCTGAAAGATTGGCAAATTTCTGAAGAAGCTGAAAAAAATATGCCCACTCCTTGGGATTGGCAGGAAAAGCTGGGATTGCAGAAAGATGAAATCCTTCCCATGGGCAGACTGTGCAAACTCGACTTCATGAAGATCATTGATCGCCTGAAAGACCGTCCCGATGGAAAATATATCGAAGTAACCGCCATCACCCCGACCCCCCTCGGGGAAGGAAAAAGTACGACTTCGTGCGGCCTCATGGAAGGCCTTGGCAAGCGCGGCGTGAATGTCGGTGGAGCCCTGCGGCAACCCTCCGGCGGCCCCACCATGAATGTTAAAGGCACCGCCGCCGGTGGCGGAAACTCCCTCCTGATCCCCATGACCGAGTTTTCCATGGGGCTCACCGGCGACATCAACGACATCATGAATGCCCACAACCTGGCGATGGTCGCTCTGACCGCCCGTATGCAGCATGAACGCAACTACAACGATGAACAGCTGGCCCGCCTGACGGGAATGCGCCGCCTGAACGTGGATCCCACCCGCGTTGAAATGGGCTGGATCATCGATTTTTGCGCGCAGTCTCTGCGCAACATCATCATCGGCATCGGGGGACGCACCGACGGCTTCATGATGCAGTCCAAATTCGGCATTGCGGTCAGTTCCGAATTGATGGCCATGCTCGCCATTGTAAGGGATCTTGCCGACATGAGGGAGCGCATGGATCAGATTACGGTGGCCTTTGACAAGAGCGGTAAGCCCGTTACCACGGGCGACCTCGAAGTCGGCGGCGCCATGACCGCGTTCATGAGAAACACCATCAATCCGACCCTCATGTGTACGGCCGAATATCAGCCCTGCATGGTACACGCCGGTCCCTTTGCCAACATTGCCGTAGGCCAGTCTTCCATCATTGCCGACCGTATCGGTCTCAAGATGTTCGATTACCATGTCACGGAAAGCGGTTTTGCCGCCGATATCGGTTTCGAAAAATTCTGGAACGTCAAATGCCGCTTCAGCGGGCTCAAACCCCACGTTTCCGTTCTCACCACGACCATTCGTGCTCTCAAGATGCACGGCGGCGGACCCAAGGTGGTTGCCGGTATCGCCCTGCCCGAAGAATACACCAAGGAAAACGTTGGACTGGTGGAAAAGGGCATCCCCAACATGGTCCACTGCATCAATATCATCCGCAAGGCCGGCATCAATCCCGTGGTTTGCCTCAATGCCTTCCATACGGATACCAAGGCCGAAATCGCCCTGGTGCGTGAGCATGCAGAAGCTGCGGGCGCCCGCTTCGCCGTTTCCGAACACTGGGCCAAGGGTGGCGAAGGCGCTCTGGAATTTGCCGATGCCGTCATGGATGCCTGTAAAGAAGAAAATCAGTTCAAGTTCCTCTATCCCATCGAGATGAAGCTCAGGGATCGCGTGGCCCTGGTCGCCAAGGAAGTGTACGGAGCCGATGGTGTATCCTGGACCCCCGAAGCCGAAGCCAAGGCGAAAATGCTGGAAGCCGATCCCAAGTACAACGACTATGCCACCATGATGGTGAAGACTCATTTGAGCCTCAGCCATGATCCCACTCTCAAAGGGGTTCCCAAAGGCTGGGTTCTCCCCATTCGCGATGTCTTGATCTACTCGGGGGCCAAGTTTCTCTGTCCTTGTGCCGGCACCATCAGTCTGATGCCTGGAACTTCTTCCAACCCGGCTTTCCGCCGCATCGACGTGGATCCCAAGACGGGTAAGGTCAGTGGATTGTTCTAAAGGCGTCATCATTCTGTAGAACTTCATTTTGAAACAAAACATCAGGGGGCAGGACAGAGACTCTCCTGTTCCCTTTTTAAGGAGGAATCCCTTATGGCGGCCAAGTTACTGAAGGGTGCCGATGTGGCCAAGGAAATCCGCGAGGAACTCAAAGCCGAAGTCGAGGCCATGAAGGCGAAATATGGAGTCGTTCCCGGACTGGTAACGATCCTGGTGGGAGAAAATCCCGCATCTCAAAGCTATGTGCGGGCCAAGCAGAAAACGGCTCATGAACTGGGCTTTTATTCGGTTCAGGACAATCAGCCTGCCGATCTGTCCGAAGACAAGCTGCTGGCTCTTATCGATAAATACAACAAGGACCCCAAGATCGACGGTATTCTCGTTCAGTTGCCTCTTCCCAAGGGTGTCGATGAAAACAAGATCCTTCTCTCCATCGATCCGGGTAAAGACGTGGATGCCTTTCATCCGGTCAATGTAGGCAAACTGATGATTGGCAAACCCGATTACCTGCCCTGTACTCCTGCCGGCATTCAGGAACTGCTGGTTCGTTCCGGGGCGCCGATTGAAGGTGCCGAAGTGGTTGTCGTGGGACGGTCCAACATTGTCGGCAAGCCCATTGCCATGATGCTCATGCAAAAGGGAAAAGGCGCTAACGCCACGGTCACCGTTTGCCACACCCGCACCAAGGACGTTAAATTTCACACCAAACGTGCCGATATTCTCATCGTGGCTGCGGGCGTCACGGAATATGTGACGGGAGATATGATCAAACCCGGCGCTGTGGTCATCGATGTGGGGGTGAATGAAGTGGGCAAGACGGCTGATGGAAAACGCATTCTCAAAGGGGATGTGGCCTTCGAAGCGGCTTCGGAAGTCGCGAGTGCCATTACCCCCGTTCCCGGAGGTGTGGGACCCATGACCATCACCATGCTCATGAAAAACACGGTACGCGCCTGCAAGGTGCACAACAATATCAAGGATTAAAAATAGATCCATCTTGATGGACCGAACAAAAACCCCGCGGATCCTTTGATCCGCGGGGTTTTCATTTTTGACTCAACTCTTGATGGTCTCGCAAAAAGCCCCGAAAAGCGTTGTTTCGTCATTCCGGCGAAAGCCGGAATCCAGTATTTTTAGTGTCTTACAAAATTCCTGGACCCCGGTTTTCACCGGGGTGACGACTTTTTATGAATTCATCAACTCGTACTTTCCCATAACTTCCCCCACCTTGATTCAACCGGCCCAAAGAATTCCAAAGTGAATGGATTTACCTGATCCCTCTACTCATTTTGCACTCAAGGTCAAGTTTTAATATGCCGATAATTATGGCTGTGTCTACCTTGTTACCCTGGTTAACCTGAGATGTAAGTGTTAGACGGTTTTTCAGAGCTGCAAGAGAAAAAAACATTTCACCGCCTTTGCAAGAGGCAGTTCACTTCAATTTGAAAGGAATGTTGAAACCATGAACAGATCGAAAGTCGGAATCGGTTTTAAAATCTTTGTGGGCTTTGTTGCACTGGTACTCGTCGGTATCGGCATTGGAAGCTCGGGACTTTTTTCTCTCAATCGGGTCATCAAGGCTTCGGATCTGGAAAGTAAGGCCAATGAAGTGAAGATCAAGATTCTCGACGCGAGGAGGTTTGAGAAGAATTATATCATTCGAAAAGACGACGAATCCTACAACAACCTGACTAAAACCCTGGATGAACTCGACCGGACGGCCACGGAGCTCAAGTCCCTAATGGGCTCGAATACGGCAGAAGATGAACAGATCCTCGAAGCGGGGAAAATATACAAGAGCGCGGCCCAGGAATTGAAGCGGCTGGAACAGGACGATGCCGCCATCCTGAAAGATCTCATAAAGACCGCCGGAGTCATTCGAACACTCTCGCAAAACGAGTCGGAAAAACAAGTGACGAAAACCAAAGAGATCATTCTGGATGCCAATGCAAAGACTCTAAAGGCGGAAGCTCTCAAAAGGGTGAAAGACGTTGTGGCCGTGGCTTACGATGTCCTGAAGTTCTATAATGAAAGGTCGATGCCGAAGGATGCGGCCTTGGAGGTTCTGCGCAATATGCATTTCGACGGCGATAACTACTTTTTTCTTGTTCAGGAAGACCTTACGCTGGTAGCTCACGGAGCGGATACCAAACTGGAGGGAATGGATTTCGGCAAAATTCAGGATAAAAAAACCGGGAAGACCTTTATGAAGGATGTGGTGGGGGACGCCATAAAAAATGGAGACTCCTTCACCGAGTATTTCTGGACGAAACCCGGGAAGGGAGATGCGATTTTTCCGAAAATAACCTACGCCAAATATTATAAACCCTGGGGGCTGGTCGTTTGCGCCGGGGCCTATACGGAGGATATCGAAGCCGAAGTCGTCAAGACCGGTAAAATGCTCGAAGACGGTCTTTCAAAACTCCAAGAAGCGGAAGCGATCGACAGTCTGACCCTGGAAGCGCGGCTCAATGCGAACCAATATTATGCTTTCAGGCAGGATCCAGAAAAAGTTGGGGAAAGTCTCACCAAACTGAAAGGGCTGGCTAGTGTAACGGACGAAATAAAAAAACTGGCCGAATCTTATCTTTCAGGGTTCAACCAGTGCGTGAAAAACAATGAAAAGCGCACTCAGGCGATCGCTGAGATTATCGAAGCAGCGAGAAAGGTCTTGAGCAACACCGAAAAAATCGAAATGAGCGCCGTGGAAAAACTGGAGAAAAGCACTTCGGCGGAAAAAATGCTCATGATCCTCTTCATGGTAATCGGTGCTGCGGGAGGTTTGATCCTCGCCTTTTTCCTCACGAGGAGCATCACCAAACCGGTCAATCGTGCCATCGAGGGATTGCAGGAGGCCGCTGAACAGGTGGCCACCGCTGCGGGCCAGGTCTCCTCATCCAGCCAGCAGCTCGCGGAGGGATCCTCGGAACAGGCGGCAGCCATCGAAGAGACATCCTCCTCTCTCGAGGAGATGTCTTCCATGACCCGGCAGAACGCAGAGAATGCGGGGCAGGCCAATATCCTCATGGGTGAAGCGAAGAGTGTGATCGTTCAGGCAAATGCATCCATGGAGCGGTTGACCCATTCCATGGGGGAAATATCTTCCGCCAGTGAGGAAACGCAAAAAATCATCAAGACGATCGATGAAATCGCTTTTCAAACGAACCTCCTGGCGCTCAACGCCGCCGTGGAAGCGGCTCGTGCGGGAGAAGCCGGTGCGGGTTTTGCCGTGGTGGCGGATGAAGTGAGAAGCCTGGCTTTGCGTGCGGCGGACGCCGCAAAAAATACAGCGGACCTGATCGAGGGGACAGTGAAGACCGTTAAAGGAGGCACGGAGCTGGTGGGAAAAACCAGCATCGAATTCAATGAAGTGGCAAATACGGTTTCACGGGCGGGTGAACTGGTGGAAGAAATTGCCGCCGCGTCCAACGAGCAGGCTCAAGGGATCAGCCAGGTCAACCAGGCCGTATCCCAGATGGACAAGGTCGTTCAGCAGAATGCGGCCACCGCCGAAGAATCCGCTTCGGCCTCCGAAGAGATGAGTGCACAGGCGGAGCACATGAAAGAATATGTCATGGAGCTGGTCAGACTCACAGGAGCAGACATCAAAGAGGGAAGCATCGGAAAAAGATCCTTTAAATCTAAACTGTCGTCTTTGACGGCTAAAACTGTTGCAGCCAGGACATCGCATACACATGCAGGCAATGGGAACGGCAGGAGGGACGGGAACGGAAAAGCCCACCCCACCCAGACCGGCCGAGGAAAGCCCGAGGAATTGATCCCCTTCGACGAAGAAGATTTTTCCAATTTTTAGTGAGTTTTTAGGGAGTGAGTCGCTGTTAAAATCCCCATTTACCACGGAGGCACAGAGATCACAGAGCAATTCCATAGGAATTCCAGAATATTCTCTGTGCCCTCCGTGTTCTCCGTGGTGAATAACGGCGTATTGGAATCCGCCAACTCCCTTGTGGGAAGGGTTATTTTTTTTGCTTCAGCAAGGCTTCGAGACCGGCGAATGCCTTGTAGGTGGTGGTCGGCTTTTTCTCCTCATCTCCCGGCGTCGGTGCATCGTAATACTCCGAGTTCAGATCCCGGGAGTGCTCATTGTCGTGACAATAGAGGCAGAGGAGCTCCCAGTTGCTGCCGTCGGGCGGGTTGTTGTCGTGATTGTGGTCTTTGTGGTGTACCGTGAGCTCGCGAAGCTTCTTGCCCGAGAATTCCCTCCCGCATCGCGCACAGATGGGCGGGAAAATCTTCATCGCCTGCTCGCGGTAACTCTTTTCCCGGCGCTCCCGGTTGCGCAGGGCCTCCGCAATGACCTCGTCCAGATTGCTCCCTTCGGTTGATGTTTTTTTCTGTGGCATATTCAGTTCCTCCAGTTACTTGATCCCGGTTTCTTTAGACGCTAAATCCTCCTCGTCCTCTGTGTCCCCTTTGCCTTTCCGCCGAATCCACCATTCGCTCAACTGCTGAAGGATCACGAAAAATACGGGAACGAAAAGGACCGTCAGCAAGGTGGAGGCGAACATGCCGCCCATGACCGCCGTTCCCAGCACCCGACGACTGGCAGCACCGGCTCCGGTGGCCAGCGTCAGCGGCAACACTCCTAAAATGAATGCAAAGGACGTCATGAGAATCGGCCTGAGCCTTCGACGTGCCGCTTCGATGGCTGAATCCGTAATGGAATGCCCGGCGGCGCGCATGTCTCTCGCAAAATCGACAATCAAGATAGCGTTTTTACTGGACAAAGCAATGAGCAACACGATTCCGATCTGGGTATAGATATCGTTGCTGTACCCACGTGCCGCCAGAGCCAGTACGGTCCCAAGCATCGCAAGGGGCACGGCCAGAATGACGGCGGCGGGGCTGGCCCAGCTTTCATACTGTGCGGACAGTACCAGGAACACAAACAGCACCGACAGCACAAAAACGATGATGGCCTGGTTACCCACCAGTTTTTCCTGATAGGATTGGCCCGTCCATTCAAAACCCATGTCCGGAGGCAGCTTTTCCGACGCCATCTGTTCCATGAGCTCGAGAGCTTCGCCGGAGCTGAACCCGGGGGCCGCCTGACCGCTGATGACCGCAGCAGGGTAAAGATTGTAAAGGGTGACCAGGAACGGCGTGTTGGCATACTCCACATCGATCAGAGTGCCGAGGGGCACCATTTCGTTCCTGCTGTTGCGTGCGTAGAGGCGGCGAATGTCTTCCGGCTGCATGCGGTATGGGCGGTCGGCCTGGACGTACACCTGGAAGGTCCGTCCGAATTTATTGAACTGGTTCACAAAGAAGGAACCGAGATAGGACTGGAGTGTACCGAAGACGTCACTTACCGGTACATCGAGGGTTTCCGCCTTGGTCCGATCCACACGAGCGAGAATCTGCGGAACATTAGGGCTGAAGGATGTGGCCATGCGGGTCAACCCCGATTGAGAGTTGCCGTCGCGAATGATCTCGTTCACCATCTGTCCGAGCTTTTGAAAGTCGAAGTCGCCCCCGCGAAGCTCCAACTGCATCTGAAATCCCCCCGCAACGCCCAAACCCTGGATGGCCGGAGGCATGAACACGAAAACAAAAGCATCCTTGATTTTGGATACCTTTTTCTGCAGTTGATCCGCAATGCGTTCGGCGCTTTGACTGCTGTCGCGTTCGTCCCAATCTTTGAGTGGAATGAAAGTTACGGCGGCATTGGGGAGGCTCGAAAAATTGTCGAGAATGGAAACCCCGCCGATGGTGACCCAGTCCGCCACCCCAGGAGTGCTGCCGAGGATTTCATTCAGTTGCTTCGTGACCTTGTAGGTGCGTTCCAGGGATGCCGCGTCAGGAAGAAGCGTTCCGGCGATGAGGTATCCCTGATCTTCCATGGGTAAAAAACCGCGGGGCAGTTGGGTGAATCTCCAGCCGGTAAAAGCGATCAATGCAATAAATACCAGAATCATTGGAAAGCAATGCTTCACCATCCATCCCACTACACGGGTGTAAAGCTTTTCTCCTATTCCGTACACGTAGTTGAAAGTGCGAAAAAATATGTTGAGCCTGGCTTTCTGGGGCCGCAGATAGACGGCGCACTGTGCGGGTTTCAGAGTGAGAGCGTTGATGGCGCTGATGAAAGCGGTGGAAGCTATGACCAGTGCGAACTGGCGATAGAGCTGTCCGGTGACTCCTGGAATGAACGCTGCCGGCAGGAACACGGACATGAGCACGAAGGTGATGCCAAGAATAGGGCCTGCCAGTTCCCTCATGGCCTCGATGGTCGCGCCCTTGGGCCGCATTCCCTGTTCGATGTGGTGGGCGGCCCCTTCCACGATGACGATGGCGTCGTCCACGACGATCCCGATGGCGAGCACCAGCGCGAACAGTGTGATCATGTTGATGGTGAAACCCAGCGCCGCCATGGCAATGAAGGCGCCGATGATGGTCACCGGCACTGTGGTGGCTGGAACCAGCATGGCGCGCCAATCCTGCAAAAAGACCATGATGACGAGAAGCACCAGGAGCGCGGCTTCCAGAAGAGTCTTATACACTTCGTCAATGGACGACTTGACGAATTTGGTCGTATCGAAGGGTATATCATACTGCATTCCTTGCGGAAAACTCCGGCTGAGGGAATCCATGGTGTTGCGCACTTCCCGGGCGACATCGAGAGCGTTGGCTCCAGGAAGCTGGTAGATGGCGATGCCGGCAGAGGGCTTGCCTCCCTTTTCGGAGAACTGGCTGTAGGTCTGAGCGCCGAGTTCCACTCGAGCGATATCCTTGATGCGTACGATGCGCGCCGATTCTCCCGTTTCCGATTTGACGATGATATTTTCGAATTCTTCGACTTCCTGTAACCGTCCGCCCACACTGATGGTGAACTGAAAGGCCTGATTGGGCGACGCCGGGGGACTGCCGATCTGGCCTGCCGGCACCTGGATGTTTTGCCCTTGAATGGCTCGAATGACATCTCCTGGAGTGAGGTTGAGGTTTTGCAGGGCGTTGGGATTCAGCCAGACGCGCATGCTGTAAGAGCCGATGCCGAAGATGAAGACATCTCCCACGCCGGGCGTCCGGGCAAGGACGTCTTTGAGGTGAATGAGCGCATAGTTGCTGAGAAATAGGCTGTCGTAGCGGTTGTCCGGCGAGGTGAGTGTGATCACCTGCAGAATGGAGGTGGATACTTTGCGTGTGGTGACGCCCTGCTTCTGAACTTCCTGGGGCAGGAAGGGCGTAGCCGTAGAGACGCGGTTTTGTACCTGCACCTGGGCCATATCCAGGTCGGTGCCGATCTGAAAGGTCACCACCAGTTTGTAGGAGCCGTCGCCGGAGCTCGTGGATTGCATGTAGAGCATATTTTCGACGCCGTTGACCTGCTGTTCGATGGGCAGGGCCACTGTGTCGACGATGGTTCTGGCGCTGGCTCCCGGATAAATCGTGCTCACCTGCACCGTGGGCGGTGTGATCTCGGGATAGCGCGTCACTGGAAGCCGCAAAAGGGCCACTACACCCAGGATCATGGTGAGGATGGCGATCACATTTGCAAATATGGGGCGTTCAATGAAAAACGAGGATATCATCTAATGATCTCCGTGTCTCCGCGGTTAATGTGACAATGTCGCATTAAGAGGCATCCTCTTTCTTTTCCGTCTGCTTTTCGTTGCTGGATTCCACAGGCGTCACCTTGGCCCCGGGCCGCGCTCTCTGGGCGCCGTAAACCACCACTCGTTCCTCTTTTTTGAGACCCTCTTCAATCACCCGCAAATCATCTACCTGGCGCCCCAACTGGACGGTGCGCTGCTCCACGACATTTTCATTGTTCACCACCAGCACGTAGTGTCTTCCCTGATTGATGCCAAGCGCCACCTCCGGTATCAGAAGGGCTTTCTTATCTACGGCCACGGGTATTCGCACTGCGGCATACATGCCCGGCAGAAGAGCAGGGACATTGTTCATGACAGGATTGGGAAATACTCCACGCAGAAGGAGCGTGCCGGTGGTCTGGTCAACTTCAGTGGAGGCGAAATCGATGTATCCTTCGTACGGATAGCCTTTTTCCCCTTCAATACTGAGGAAAACGGGAACGGGCTTGTCCCTGCGGTTGGGTTCGCCGGCCTGCCAGGTTTGAGCCAGCAAGCGGGCCAGGTCGCGTTCGTTCAGAGTAAAATAGGCGTAAATGGGATCGAGCCGGTATAGGGTGGCAAGTTTCGTGGGACTTCCCGAGCCGACCAAGTTTCCGGGGTCTTCCAATCGTCTGCCGATACGTCCCTTAAAGGGTGCGGTGATTCTTGTGTAGCCGAGATTGATCTGCGCCAGTTTGAGGTTGGCCTGGGCCTGGTTGAGCGCTGCCTTGGCCGCATCGCTTTCCGACTGCCATTTTTCCACTTCCGACTGGGAAGTGGCGTTCTGTTTGATGAGGCGAAGCTGACGGGCGTATTCCTGTTGGGCGCGGTCCATGGTGGCCTTTTGTTGTTCCACGTTGGCCTGGGCCAGTTGTACTCTGGCTTCATACGGTTGCGGTTCGATCACGAAGAGCAACTGCCCTTTGTCCACCACGTCTCCGTCTTTGAATTCGATGCTCTTGAGAAAGCCTTCTACCCGCGCCACCAGGTCGACTTTCTCGTAGGCCTGAAGATTTCCCGTGAGATCCAGATATTCGGTGACGGCTTTCTGAATTGGCCGGGTGACATTGACCTCCGGGGGAGGAGGAGGAACATACTTATTTTCCTGGCTGCTGCACGCGGCAACCAACAGCACAAGGGAGATCAGCCAGGCCCACGCCGCAAGGGACGTCGAAAACTCATGCCGGATTCTGTTTGTCATGCACATCGCTTAAGATCTCCTAACCGTCAGGTGTCTGCGACAAAACATCGAAGGGATTTACAGGGGACGTTGGAACTTCCGCCTGGCCCAGGGGGACCTGCCCTGTGGGCTTGCTCCGCCATGATTTCTTGAGCTTTGGAAGGAATAAAATCGGGTTCTTCGTGGATATCACCACCGCTGCCCGCTGTGTAGTAGAGGTGGATTGATCGCCGAAGAACATAACATCGGGCAGCGGTGGGAGCATCTCCCCTCAGTGCAGTATGTTCAACAAGTTGTTTATACACTTTTAAGTGCTTCTGCAACAGGGATCAAACAACATCGACCTGTTCCCAATGAGCCAAAGCTCCTCAAAAGGATCCAAATCACGATTTTTCCGGCCATCAGCAATTCTCATTTTGAAAAACCTATACCCCCCTGCCCCCCTCGAGAGGGGAATTTTTAGGCTAAAGTCCCCCTTTGAAGGGGGATTGAGAGGGATGTCGGAAATGCGAATATCATGAGAGCCATCCAAAATAAGAATTGCTGCCCGGCCATGGTTCCAGGTTGAAAGTGACGTGCAAATGAAATAATTAAGGCTTTTTGTGCTTTCATCCGATACTGGGTAAGTTACTGAGAGAATCTATTCACATGGGTTGATATCTGTTCCAAACCATCACCATTAGTAGAGCGTTACAGATCAGATTGGGTTTCCATTATGAAATTGAGAAATAAGACCTCTTTACTTCTTGCCGTTATCATCCTGACAGTTCTCAGCGCTATGGGCTTTTTTTACCTTCGCTTTCTGGAGAAGGCTATCGAGAGCTCCATCTTCGCCGGCCTCAGTGGTGTTTCCAGCACCTCTGCCGAAGCCGTGTCAAAATTTCTGCAAGTCAATCTTCGGGATGCTCAGGTGATTGCTTCCGGCATTCCCAAAGGTATTCTGGAAAAACAGGACAAAAAAGGGATGCAGGAATATCTGCGGGAAGTGATGGAGGTCTACCCTCAGTTCAGCAATGGAATTTTTATTCTTGACTCTAAAGGAACACATTGGGCCGATTACCCTCCCCACCCTGAATTGTACGGTATGTCCCGATCCTTTCAGGAATACTTTATTCGCACCATGCAGGAGCAAAAGGGGGTGGTTTGTCCTTACCGGTCAGGAAGGACGGGGGAACCCGTCCTGACTTTCACTGCCCTCCTGAGAGGGGCTAAAAATGAAGTATTGGGCATGGTGGGATGTTCCGTGCAGCTTTTGCATCCCGATGCACTGGAAGGAATTCGAAAAACGAAAATCGGTAACTCCGGATATATCTATATCTTCGATACTTCCAGGCTGATGATCCTGCATCCCGATAAGAAGAGAATACTTCAAAGAGATGTGCCTACCGGTCGAAACCGGCTTTTTGACAGGGCCATCGAAGGATTCGAAGGAGTGGGGGAGACCATCAATTCCCGCGGAACGGAAATGCTGCTTTCCGTCCAGCATATCCCCGGGTCGAACTGGATCATTGGAGCGCAGCAACTTAGAACGGAGGCTTTCGCTCCCATTCGGCAGGCCCGCTTTCTGATTCTCATCAGTATTCTTTTTGCCGTAGCGACTGCGGTGGGGATCGGTTTCCTGGCGGTGCGGAGAATCACGGCTCCCCTCGAGAAACTCAGAGGGGCAGCGATGCAGTTAGGGCAGGAAGCCCAGTTCGCCTCTTCAGAGTCCCAAAAAATACATGGAAATTTTGTGGAAGAACTGAACCGTATCGAAATGAAAGATGAAGTCGGAGAACTGGCGCGCGTCTTTCTGGAGATGTTCCAAAAACTGGATCAGAGTTTCGCGCAGCTCAGGAATTCGGCAAGGGATTTGCGGCACCAAAACGAATACCTGGAGGCCATACATGAAACCTCGCTTGGGTTGCTCAGGCGGTTGGATGTGAGCGACCTGCTCGAGGCCATTTTAATCAGGGCGGGGGCTCTCGTTGGATGCCCCAATGGATATCTCTGCCTGTATCAGGCAGAGGGAAATTTCCTGGAAATGCAAGTGGGTATCGGCGTATATGAAAAAAGCGTAGGTTTCCGGTTAACCCCGGGGGAGGGTTTATGTGGAAAGGTGTGGCAAACCGGCCGGCCCATGGTGCTGGAAGATTACAAGAAATGGCCGGCACGACTGCCCGACAGTGCGTTCGATGAACTGCGGGCGGTTGTGGGGATACCGCTCAAGTCGGAAACACAGGTCTTGGGTGTCATAGGACTTGCCCATGTTGAAGAAGAGAGGCGGTTTAGGGAAGAAGAGGTCCTCCTGCTCAGCCGATTTGCCGAACTGGCCTCCATCGCTCTCGATAATGCCAGGCTTTACGCTGAACTGCAAAAAGAGCTCGATGAGCGCAAAAAGATGGAGAGGGCTCTCAAAGAATCCCATGAAAGATTCGTGACAGTGCTGGACGGCATGGATGCGGATATTTATGTCGCTGACATGAAATCTCATGAAATCCTTTTTATGAATAAACATATGGCGCGAACCTTCGGTGAAAATCTCGTGGGAAAGATTTGCTGGCAAGTCTTCCGCGGAGAATCGAGCCCGTGCCGACACTGCACCAACGACCGATTGATGAACGACGCTGAACATCCTGCAGGTGTGTGCGTATGGGAATCCCAGAATCCTGTTACCGGCAACTGGTATCTCAACTATGACCGTGCCATCAAATGGGTGGATGGACGTTTTGTGCGCCTGCAGGTTGCTACGAACATCAATGAACGCAAAAAAATGGAAGAAGAGAGCCTGAAGTCCCAGAAACTTGAATCCCTGGGGGTGCTCGCAGGGGGGATCGCTCATGACTTCAACAACCTCCTCACTGCCGTGACGGGTAATATCTCTCTTGCAAAAACATATGCTCCCCTGGATACACCCTTGATGGAGCGGCTGGAAGAGGCGGAAAAGGCATCCGTGCGGGCAAAAGATCTCACTTTTCAGCTGCTGACTTTCGCCAAGGGGGGGGCTCCCGTCAAGCAGGTCACTTCCCTCAAGGGAGTGATCGAGGATTCCTGCCGGTTTGCACTCCCGGGATCGAAGTGCAAATGTCTGATCGATGTTCCAGAGGACCTGTGGTTAGTGGATGCGGATGCCGGGCAGATTTCTCAGGTGCTCCACAATCTTTTGCTGAATTCGGAGCAGGCCATGCCGGGCGGCGGGAATATAGAGGTGAAGGCTCAAAACGTTACTCTCGATGCGTCTCGGGATCTGTCTCTACCTCCCGGAGACTACGTGAACATTTCCGTTTCGGATAATGGGGCCGGAATTGAAAAAGAACACCTCTCCAAGATATTCGACCCCTATTTTACCACTAAACTTCATGGAAACGGGCTCGGCCTCGCTACGGTCTACTCTATTGTCAAGAAGCATGAGGGGCATATTACCGTTCAATCCCAAAGGGATATCGGTACAACTTTTAGCGTTTTTTTGCCTGCTTCCAAAGAGCACGGGCATGAGAGGAAGAAGGTGCAAAATGCGGGACTTACAGGGGGACAAGGCCGGATATTGCTGATGGATGATGAAGAGATTGTAAGGGACGTGACCAGTCTCATGCTTCGGTCCATGGGGTATGAAGTGGAGCATGCGGAAGACGGTGAGGAAAGTATCCGCATGTTCAAAGCCGCTATCGAATCAGGAAAACCCTTCGATTCCGTAATCATGGACCTTACGATTCCCGGAGGGATGGGAGGCAGGGAAGCCGTCGCGGAGCTTCTTAAAATCGATCCTTCCATAAAGGTCATTGTTGCGAGCGGTTATTCCAATGATCCCGTGATGGCCAGTTACCGGGAATACGGCTTCAGTGGTGTGTTGGGGAAGCCTTTTCGCATTGAGGAATTGAGCGAGATATTGCACCGGGTCATGAGTGCTTAGGGAGTTGGCGGATTCCCAATATCCCGTTATTCACCACGGAGACACGGAGGGCACGGAGAAGATTTTGGAATTTTTATGGGATTTCTCTGTGCCTCCGTGCTAAATGGAGGATTTCAAGAGTGATTCATTCCCTTAAATAACCCTTCCATTCCGAGGTTGGTCGGAAAAAAAGAGGTGAAGAAATGAAGCACAGCAGAAAAAAACAACTTTTTCCTTTGGTTCTGTTCTTGTCGGTTTTCATGACGTCTACGACGGCCTTTGCCGATCTCTACTGGGAATTCAAACAAGTATCTAAAGGGGTGGAGGGACAACCTGATGCCACGAGGATACAGAAAAACTACTATACTGACAGAGCTTCTCGTGTGGAGACGGGCAGTGGCGCCGTCATGATCATGGATCTGGATTCCATGACCATCTATCAATTGGATCCCAGAAGCAAGACTTACATAAAGAGCGATATGCGAAAGATGGGCGCTCCTGAACAGATGCCCGGTATGAGCGCCGAACAGCGGAAGAAAATGATCGAAAATATGGCAGGAAGCATGAAAGTTACCCCCACAGACGAAACCAAGACCATAGCCGGTTATAACTGCCGGAAATACAATGTCGGTTTCATGAACTCCAGTAACGAATATTGGTTGTCAAAGGATGTGAAGGGCTACGATGAGCTGAAGAGGATCGGCGCAAAGATGGCCATGAGTTTTGAAGCCAATCCTGTCTTGAAACAAATGAACATCGCCGGCATCATGGATAAACTGGACGGTTTTCCAGTGCAGATCATTACCCATGCCGGGCGAGGCACAATGACTTCCACGTTAATCAAAATAGAGCAGAAGCCGCTCCCTGCGGAGTTGTTCCAAGTGCCAAAAGGCTATAAGGTGATGAAAAGAGAATAATTTCTATCCAGAGATGGTGTTTGAGGAAAATCAGAGGGGAGCAGTCCCGGCTGGGAGGCCATTGGAACAAAATGAATCATTTGGGGGGGCCAACATTGGTAGCGCCGTCGTAGAAGACGGCGCTACCGTTCTGTTCGAGTGCACTCCTTGCGTCGCTCCCAAAAAGCTGTACCCAACAACCTTTGTCTCTGTCAATGTTTACAGAAATTTTATGACGCTGTTTACATAGGATTCTATTTTATTCAGAAGCTCTGTGTTCGTTTGATCAAAGCTGATCCCCAGGGTGACCTTTTTGTCGTCCATGCTGAGACTTCGAATTTCGCCGGAAATGGTTCGAATATTTCTGATTCCCATCAGTTCAAAAGTCGTATTCAGCCTGTCTCCCACTTGAATGGGATGTTCATTCAAATTTTCCGGTTCGAGAAAAGTGAATTTGCATCCCCCCGTGCTGATATCCAAAATGACTCCCCGGTAAACCGCATCATGCCCTTCTAGGCTTATTTCAGCCGGAATATTGCACTCCACTCGATAATGCCTGCGGAGCTCGTGCTTTTCGATTTTTTCGGGATAAGAGAGAAACACAAGCCTGGCAGGTACAAAAATATGATTCAGGATATTGGCTCGAAATCCATACACCACACCCTCGGACAGGAAGGTGATCGTAACGGTATTTCCTTCGTAGATGTAGCTTTCGACTCCAGGAGTTCTTGGAGCGGTAAGGATCAGGTATCGTCCCGGCAAGGCTCCGACAAGGATGCTTTTCAACCTGGAGGATGTTCCTTGAATTTGAATGAAAAGTTGACTGCCCAGCCCGATGCTTAACTCTTTTGCGACTTCGGTCTTTTCAACCGGCCTGTCATTCTCCATATGACCTTTGACCTTCCCCTCAAGCGGTTTGGAGGAGCACTGAAGCATGAAACAATCGGTTCACTTTTGACTTTGAAGCGTTTTGTTCTTCAGCATCACTCTGTAAGTTTCCGATCTATTACCGAAAATTGTAATACGCGGTCATTTCTTTGTAGAAACGGCTTCCAGCCCTGAGAGGAACCGGCAACTGCACACCTTGTCGCGGCAGGATGCCTCTCCTACAAAAACGTGTGGGTAAACGGGTACGTAATTGCAATCATGAGTAATTATAGAACTTGGCCCTAATGGTCCTGCGGACATAGAAAACTGTCCAGCACTTCTCTCAGTTTTTGAAGAGAGTACGGCTTGGTGATCGCTCCGCAAAATCCGTACTGTTTGAAGGATGCAATGACAGGGTCCTGGGAATAGCCGCTCGAAACAATGGCTCTCGTTTGCGGGTCATACTGCTGGAGTTCTTTCAAGGCCTGAAGGCCGCCCATGCCTCCCTTTACGGTGAGATCCAATATGACCATGTCGAAAGGTTCTCCGCGCTCTTTGGCGTCTTTGAAAATTTGAATCGCTTCGGCTCCGTCACTCGCTACAGCGACCTGGTAGCCAAGGCGGTGAAGCATTTGAGAGACCATGTCTCGCATCAACTTTTCGTCGTCCATGAGGAGAATCTTTAATGGATGCCCGGTTTTTCCGGGGTTTTTTTCTGCCGTTGCCGGCTTATCGAGAGTAGGAAGATAAATATGGAAGGTGGTTCCGACTCCCAGACGGGAGTCCAGCATGATGTAACCTTCATGCTTCTTGATGATGGAGTGTGCAATGGACAGGCCCAACCCCATTCCCTTCTGGACACCCTTGTCCTTGGTCGAAAAATAGGGATCGAATATTTTGTCCTTATCCTTTTCAGGAATTCCAACCCCCTGGTCGCTGATGGAGATTTTGACATAAAGACCAGCTTTGAGGGGTAGCCCTTTTGCGGAGCTTGCATCAAAGTTCTCTGCAACGATACGGATCAGCCCGCCCTGGGGCATGGCTTCCCTTGCGTTGAGGATCATATTGTAAATCACCTGGTTCATCTGGCTTTCATCGATTTCGACTTTCCAGAGATCAGGGGGAAATTCACATTGACATTCGACGTTGGACCCGCTGCATGCCAGGCTCACTGCGTCCTGAATCAATTTCTCAATGGATGTGACCCGCTTGAGAGGGCTGCCTCCCGTGGCAAAGGTAATGAATTGCCTGGTGAGATGGCTGGCCCTTAAAGCGGCTTTTTCGGCATCCTCCAGGAGTTTGAAGGCGGGAGACCCCGTTTCAAGGTATTCCTGGGCCATATTGATGTTTCCCAGGATAACTGCGAGCAGATTATTGAAATCGTGAGCGATGCCGCCGGCAAGCACCCCTGATGCCTCCAGTTTTTTTGCCTTGATGAGCTCCTCTTCCATTTGTTTCTTTTGAGTAATGTCGCGGACGACATACACTATGCTGGTCATATTCCCCGTATCATCTAGGACTTGCGTTACCGTTTGTTCGGTGAAGAGGGTGCTCCCGTCCTTTCTTCGCATTTGGAATTCGGCATGATAAACTCCGTTGGCGGGCAGGGCCGCTGCCATTTCCTCCTGGAAGGCTTCGTAGCTCTCTTGGTCCACATGTAAAAAGCCGGTGTCCCGTCCCCGCACCTCCTTTTCCGTATAGCCGAAAATGCGCTCCACTGCGGGGTTGGAAGCAAGGATCGCCTGGGTCTTTGCATCTACAACAAAAACCGCCTGGTCCATACTGGCAAAGGTCTTTTCGAGCAACTGCTGTGACTGCAGCACTGCTTCTTCCATCCGTTTACGCTCCGTGATATCGGTCAGAGTACCGGCTGCACGCAGTGGTGTTCCACTATTATCCCGTTCAACAACTTTACCCCGATCCAGGAACCATTTCCACTCACCTGAGCGAGTTTTCAAGCGGTGTTCAGCCTCATAGTGATCTGTCTTACCCTTTAAATGGGCTTCCAATATCTTTTCGACATTCGGCATGTCTTCAGGGTGTATGCGGTCTTTCCAGAAATCGACATGAGCTTTCAACTCATCCAGCGTGTAGCCCAGCATTTCGGCATAGCGCAAACTATAATAAACTTCCCCAGACGCTACGTTCCAATCCCAGAAACCGTCTTCGCTTCCTTCCAGCACCAGCTTGAGACGCTCTTCGCTTCGACGCAGTGCGTTCTCCACTTGTTTATGTTCCGAGATTTCCGTGAACTGAGCCAAACGGAATAATGCCCATTTCTTCAGAAACAGCAGGATCGCCAGTCCTGAAAGGAGACCTGTGGTCAGGAGTGAGAAAACATGGTAGGGAGACCGGCCGGTCGTTTTGCTGTCCGGATTGGAGAGAACATCGGATATGGCTTCCGCTATAGGGGTAACAAGCTGTTTGGCAGCTTCTTTTTCCGGTCCGGCAAAAGAAGTAGGCAGTATATTGTAAAAAATGACGTATGCCAGCAAAAGCAAGCCGGAAAATGTCAATCCTATGATGAGCAGTGTTTGGGTGCGCAGAGTCATGCGTCTGATTTTCCTCTCTTTTAGACTTCGATATTATCGGAAAATTCGAATCGTATCATTAAGGAAAAAAACAGAAGGCAGCATATTTCCGCGGCGGAACGCACTCTTCGCACACATGTTCCATTTGAACAAGTCAAACTTTAACGATTCAGAGTGCCCTGGTAGGATTTGATGGCAAATTTATCGGTTCAGTGGGTTCGATGAGTTAGGAAGCAATCTGTTCCGAAATCATGCAAGTGTTTAAAAAGAATAATATTTTTTGTGATTGAATACTTACGGTTTCCTTCCGACCGAAATTGTGTACAGAATGCCGAAAGGCTGTCGTGAATCCAGTGACAGCCTTTTGGCTTCTTTTTTCCAAATTTTCAGGTGAGTTACCCAGAAAAAGCCGAGACGTAGGCCCCTATCGATCTTGAGTTACAGGGTCTAGTCGACGACCTTGAGTTCCACCCGGCGGTTGATGGCGCGGCCTTCTTCTGTGGTATTGTCGGCCTTGGGGCGGCTCTTGCCGTATCCGATGGTCTGCAGGCGGTACGGTTTGATGCCTCTGGCCACGAAGTAATCGTAAACCGCCCTGGCGCGACGTTCAGATAATCTTTGATTGTATTCGATGCTCCCCATTCCGTCGCAATGCCCTTCGATGATGACTTTCATGTTGGGGCGTTTCTGCAGAATTTGCACGCCTTCCTGCAATACAACCGACCATTCCGGCTTGATGTCGTATTTGTCGAAGTCAAATTGAATGCCGCGGAGAATCAGCACCTCTTCCTTTACTGCGGGCTTTTCCACTTTCTTGGGAGTGCAGAAGACATCAGCTACAAACTGAGCCAAGGCAGCTTGGTCTTTAGCCAGTGCAAATCCGTCCACCATGATGCTGCAGGTGTTCATTCTGTTGATGGCTTGTAGGATTGCCTTGCCTTTGGTGTCACCGGCATCGGCCAGCGAGATGATATGGATGCAAACGTCGGGATATTTGCTATAGAGGGCTCGGGCTTCCCCCACGGGGTCGGGGCCCAGGTTGGCCATACCATCGCTTACCAAAATGATGTCCGTGTTTCCCCTCATTCTGGCCAATACGGGATCCAGAGACATAATTCCCGGCCCCATGGGAGTCAAACGGCCGAAGATCTCCTGTTCATCCTTGATGCTCTTCAGAGCTCTACCCATTTCCGAACGGTCGTATCGTGCCGGCGGATAAACCTCCCGCACGGGAGCCATCAACTGCAGTGCCGAATTGTAGTCTGCCTGGGGAATCAAATCATTGATTTCCAAAAGCACTTGCTTGGCGACTCCCATTTTCAATTCCTTGTTCTCGCTATGCATATACATGGAACCTGATTGATCCACCAGGAAAACAAAGTTTTCGGGACATCTCTCCCGTGCCTCCGCAAATCCCGCTCCTACCATGAATGCCAACGCCAACACAAATCCGATAATCGATAACGCCTTGCCCCTTCTCATAATAATCCCCCTCAATGATTTGAATGGATGCAATGTCCAAAGGCACCCGAAATCATCAGCGATTACCAAACGATTTCAGTCAATGCCGAGATCTCGCGGCCTTTCGAAGCGAGGGGAATATTTATAGACTAAATAAGCCGTTTCGAAAATAAAGTTTTTTGAAAAATTATCTCTGGTCTTTCGCCCTTCGATATTTTTGGATGCATTCTCCTTTTGTTTATACTCTAAAATTTTGCCTCAAGCGCCACATTGAAGGAACGGCCGGGGGCCGGAAAGTAATATTCCTCGACATATTTTTTGTCGAACAGATTTTCCACCCCTACCGACAGAAGCCCCACAACCTGTTTCTTTCCCACGGCGTACTGAATCACCGGATAGCGGAAAAGAAGGTCCATTGTGACGAAGCCTCCCAGATGCTCCAGTTCGACGGCACTGCTCAGGGGCACTCCGGAAGCATAGTTCTCTCCATTTACGACGAGAACACCGGTCGGCCCTACATAGCGGAAGGCTACGCTGGCCAGGGCGCCATCCGCTCGCTGATATTTGATCCCCCAATTGGCCTTGTACTCGGGCAGTTCCGAGAGTTCATCGGAGAGGTCATTACTTCCATCCAGCACGTCCCCCTCTTTTTGTGTATGTTGATAGGTGAAATTGGCAAAACCGAAGAAGTTCTTCCAGATACGGCCCTCAGCGGCAAGCTCCACGCCCTGTAACCGGACTTCATCGATGTTGTAGACGAGCGAGCCCGGCATATAGCCCCAGATCCATCGGATATAGTCATCCACCTGATAGTCGTAGTAGGTGAGCCATGAGGTGAAATTGTCGGAAAAGCGGTAACTGGCCCCGCCTTCGAACTGCAGCGCATCTTCATAGGTGAGGTCACTGCGGCGGACATTGCTGTTCGGGTCTACCTCAGGACGATATCCTCCATAATACCAATATAATTCGGGATTGTTGGGAAAGCGCGTAGCCCGTCCGATCCTTCCATAGAGCGATAACGGCTCAACAGGCCGATAGACCGCGCCGAACTTGGGAAGCACTGTTGTTTCATCGAACTTCGCATGGACCTTTTCGTAGCCTGCAGGATACCCGTATTGATAGGATGAGACCGCATCCACATTTTGGTCGGCGAAATAATTGTCGAGGCGAAGTCCACCATAGAGGTCCAACTTGTCGAACAACTTCCAGGTATCGTCCAGGTAAACGCCATGCCATCGGCTGGCGTCATGTTCATCGTTGCCATCCGATATCGGCGAGAAAAAGTAGAAGTCCCTTATGAAAGTGTTGGTGGTACCATCGTAACCCAGGTAATGCCCTTCACCGCCAAACCCGACAAGATGGGAGCCAAGCGTCCTCTTGAAGCGCGACGACCATCCCCATGAGAGGTCAGGAGATGCATCTCTGGTCAGAACCGTTTCATCCAGGTTCATAGAGGTGAAAACGTCCTTCCTGTCTTCGTAGTTGTAATAGACGATCGTCTCCGTGTCGAAGTCAAAAAGGGTTTGACGGTATGCGATTTCCGTTTCAAATCTTTCTTTAGTGTAATAACTGCCATCCCCGAAAGTGTCTCCATAAGGAAAACGCACGCCTGGCCCAATGAGCATGCTTCCGGATGATTCCGGGTAGGCGGGGTCGTACCACGGCGTGCCTTTCCAGTTGTTCACAGGCAGGTTGAATTCGCCATTCACATAGCGGAAGGCTGCGCGCAGCTCACCGTCCCCTCCAGGATAATAATATAGCGTGCCGCTGTAATTTTGCCGTTCCGCCTCGCTGTTCCTCAGGTTCCCATCCGTTGTGTCATAGCCGACCGTCACCACTCCCCCGAAATGGCCATACCGTATGGCTGCATAATCTGCCGTACCGAAGGTGCCATAACGCTTCAAACCCGCCGAAGCACTCGCATCCAACTCTTCGTCAGGCCTCTTGGGTACCAGATTGATGGTTCCCCCAAGAGTATTGCCGTACTTGGCGCTGTATGCTCCTTTGCCAACCTCCACCTGCTCCCATTCCAGCAGCGGTATGGAGGTCCAATCCACGTAAAAGCCACCCATTACCCCGGTGCCGTTGAGCAGCCGTCCGTCGAGCATTACGTTGTAGCGGCTCTCGTCGAATCCGCGCAGCCTCACCTGGCTGTTCTTGGGGGTGAGAATGGAACGTCGTTGCACGTCGACTCCCTCGGTTTTGTCCAGTACATCCGGTATCGTTGAGACTACCGGTTTCTCCTTTTCCGCGACGGGTATGTCTTCGGTATTGCCCTCCGGTGAAATGTTGAGTTCTGTCTCCGTCTTCTTCACTTTGACCGTTATTTGATCCAGTTCGTATATTTCTTCGGCTCCCGCTGCTGCTCCACTCCAAAGCAATAAAAATAAAGAAACCAAGAAACACAAGCTCCCTCGCATTTTCTCCGCCCTCCTCTTTTTCTCATCTCCCTTCTTCAATTCGCCCCTCTCATTTCGTGACGGGGCCTACTGAGTTCAAACCAGTGAGGCATCCAGCCACAATCATCGCCACCTCGATCGCTCTCTTCCCTCGAAACTTTCTTCTCGCAACGAGTGACCGAGGTTATGCAATCATCCGCGTAGGTTTGAAAAACAAAAAAGCCGGGAAAGTTCAAAGCTCTTCTGAGCAATAGAAGCTTTCCCGGCTTCGTTAGCTGGAAAATAGATCTCCGGGAGGCTGTTTTCATCGTGCAGGGTGCCGCTCCCGGAATGGCAATTTATATGAAAAACCGGTGAATGGGTGAGTCGGTGAATGGGCTGAACGGTTCGCCCATTTTCATGCTTTGTTGTGACCGACCCGGTCCATATGGGGGGCTCACACACTTACCACTGCCACCGTCACTTTCATATGACATTGATATTATGGCAACAAGTGCATTTCAAGCCGCATCGGGACAGACCTCGCTAAGCGTCGCCCTGCTCTTTTTCCTTGATAAAGGGTTTGATGTCGAGGATCGGAGTCCCGTCATACATGTCGATTCCTTTCACGTACAGAACCGGCCCTTCCACCTTCAGCACTTCAACCACCGAAAGCCCGATAGGGTTTGGTCTCCTGGGCGAACAGATACTGAACACCCCAAACGCTTCATTCATATGTGGAGGGGTCTGCACAAGGAAATTGGGACTGAAGGCTGGACTCCGATCGAAATGGAACAAAACGACAATCTCTTGACCCGGTTTGATGTCTCTTAACCCTTCAAGATACTTGTCTTCAATTGTCAGCGTGCCTTCAAGATCTGAGAACCTCCAGTGTATGGGCACTTTTTCCGCTTCGGTGTGTACGAATCCGATAGGTTCCATTTCGATTGCCATTCAATCCTCCGTCAAAAAAAAAGGCCTCGAAAGTTTAGGCGCTCACCCGCGTTCCAAACCTTCTTGGCCCCATTTTCTTCCTCAATGGCTCTCATATAATTTATATTAATAAATGCAACTTCAGTTGCACATTGGTTTCACTTTTACCGCTCCAGTCATTGCGTGTCAATGCCTATTTTTTAAGCAATTGCTGGGATCGCTTCGAGCCGGGCAGGTGCCCGAAAACTTCCTCTTAGGAACGAATCCGATAAAACACATAGGGGGCAATGGCCGTCCACAGCAAAACCAGGATCCAAACCCTACCCTTGAACAGGTTGTAGTCCTGCAAAAGCCTGCTCCAAGGATGGCCCATGGCGTAGTGGAAAAAAAAGAATTCAAATAAAATAGTAAAAACGAGCCATATGCCGCCTACAGTGAATGCTTCCGCTGCCGACCCAATCCGCCAGGTTCCGGTAAGGAACCAGATATAGATCCCGAAAAGGCAGAGTCCCATCGCTGTCGACAACTGATGTGCGGAGAGTTCGCTCATGAACGGCTGATAGACTTTTTCCCGAATCGCTCCATTGAGGATTGCAAGAACGAGCAGCCCGACCCAACTGATTGTATACTTTAGGATATTTATTTTCACGTGACCATTCCAAGGATAATGGGGAACCATATGGTCCTGTCTGTTAGCCCAGCTTTGCCCCGTTTCAAAACTCTCTTTCGCGGTAACCGTTCACTACCCTTTGCATCCGCAGAATTACGCAAATGCCGCAGAAACGGAAAAACAGCCAATTTTTAAACTTTCCTTATTCCCTGTGTTTTCCACATCCTCTGCAGTGAGCACTTACACATGTTGATTGCCCTGTGCCCAAAAGCTTTTTGTAATTATTCAAAAAAACATATATGATACATTAAAATAGCAAAAGGTTTTTAATGTATATCGTATGTATCCCCCTGTCGCTTTGGGCAAACTTTCAGGGAGTCTATTTCTTCGCTTCATGTTCTCTGAAATTCTATTGGATATATGTAGTGATCTCAAGATAATAATGAAAGGAGAAAATTAATGAAAAAAACTGCGCTGCTTCTCATGATCCTTACTATGTTTTATCAATGTCGCTGACGCAGGGGCAGCGCAGTACTTTCTTGTGATTTTTGCAGGTCAGAGCAACATGATGGGGCGAGGGCAGACGGTCGAGCTGAACAACAAATTGTGGCCCGTGCCTGACAATGTAGAATACTATGATCTTGGAAAACGAGCTCTGCATTTGCGCAATGGATTCACCGGATAAGGAGACGCTTTTATGTTTCCCATGGAATTCGAGCATCGTATACTGGGTACCTTGCCTTTTCCATCCGAGGAGCAGCTGAAGCGAATAGTCGAGCTTCTCAAAGCAGTAGTGACACGGCGAATCGTTCCCTATTTCAAGGCCAAAAGGGGGACCGATCCCATCCTGCTGGCGCGATCGGAGGAACAACTTTCAATCGACCGCCTGGAGGACGAGGAAAACCGGAACCGGCTGGTGACCCTGCTCGCCCGGTCGGAACGGGGCTGGACCATCCATATTCATGAACGTATCTTCGATTATCTGGCTTTTGTGATTCCAAGCGATCCGGAATCCCGCCTGGGGGAGGGGACCGTCGATGAACGGAAGATGCTCGCCTTTGCCGAGTTCCTGCTGCGGCATCAGATGGAACACATTCTTTACCCGGAGCGGAGGGAACGCGATGCGATTGCCGCAGATGTGAAGTTTGCCATGGAACAGCGCACGGCGGACCCGACATTTTATCGAATGCTACGGAGCGCTCTTTCCGATGAAATGAACGGAATTCGTGGGGAGTTCTACATCCAGCTCATGGACCACGCCGAGCAGGAACTCCCTTATGATGCGGTTATAAGCCAGGTTCTGGAAAGATTCGCATCGGCCCTGGCGGACCTTCCCGGTCTCTTGCTGCGCGATGTTTTTCCGCTGCTGGATATGGATCTCAAGAGCAGGCTTCTGGGGGAATGCTACCGCAGAAGTCAAAGCAACGTCCTCTCCCTCATGCAGAGGGCCTCGTGTTTTCAGGATATTCTCGAGCTCTTCGACCTGCTGATTCGAGTCAAGGAACCCGAGGCCAGGGAGGTCTTCCGTGCTTTTAAGGACCGGTGGGGAGTGGTCACTCTCTTCCATGAACTGGATATGCCCGAGGGAAGTCTAAACGGCAGGAAGCCAGGGGAGCTTTTTGAACTCTTCAAGGAAAAGTTGCATTCCTTTCTGGAACAGGAGAGGGGCTGGTTCCCTCCCCAGGCCGCTGCCGCTCCTCCACCCAAGAAAGCGGCTCCACACGTTCCCTCCGAAAAGACTCTGAGGGATCGCATCGAAATCGCGCACAGCGATCCCAATTTTCCACCCCAGGTGCTGGAGGTCATCGACCGGAACAAGCTCAATGCCATAGGGCACAGCGGTGCCAAGTACAGTGAACTCATAGAGACTCTGTTGGCCATTCCGTGGGGGAAGATTCAAAAAATCCAGGTGACGCCGGGGGCGTTTGAGGAAGGTCTCAATCGCACGCACTACGGGCTGCAAAAGCCCAAGGAGATTCTCTGCGACTTTTTTACAAATCTTATCTGGAGGTACAGGCAATATTCCGAATCGTCGGCGGCTTCCTGGCATCACACGGGAAGCGCGTTTCTCTTCGTGGGGCCGCCGGGAGTGGGTAAGACTTCCCTCGCCATTTCCATCGCACAGAATCTGGAAATTCCCTACCACAAGATTTCCCTTGGCGGAATGCGCGATGAAGCCGACATCCGGGGGCATGGTTTTACGTACGAAGGCTCCAAACCGGGGGCCATCGTCCAGGGTCTCATCAAGATGGGGGCCATGAACGGGATGATCATTATGGATGAGGCCGATAAGACCGAAAAGTTCGCCATTTCAACACTTCTTGAAATCCTCGATCCCGAACAGAACCACCTCTTCCATGACAAGTACACTGAAACCACCGTGGATATCGATCTGTCCAACTGCCACTTCGTGCTCACGGCCAACACGCTCGAGACCGTTCCTCCCACGGTGGTGAACCGGTGCGAGGTGATTTTTCTGGACCGCTACAGTGTCGAGGAAAAGATCGCCATCGCCCGCAAGCACCTGATTCATCGCTTGCGCAGAAAATACCAGATCAGCAGGGATGAAATCTTCTTTGACCCCGAGCAGGAAGCCGATCTTCTCCGTTACCTGATTCGAACGTACACCTACGAGGCGGGGGTGCGCGAACTGGAGCGAATCATTCGGACGCTCTTTCTTCGAATTCAGCGCAAGGAGATCCTGACGGGGGGGGAATCGTCGGTTCGTATCACCCGGGTGAAAATCAAGCAGTACCTGGAAGAGCCCATCCGCCCCAGGCAGATCAACAAGGATGACCGCGTGGGGGAGATGCTGGCTTTGGGAGTCGACGTGGAACGGGGAGTCGGGTCCATCATTCCCATCCAGGCCACTCGCATTCGGTTGCCGAGCGGAGCCGAACCCGGCGGGCGGGTTTCCTTGAGCGTTGTTCAAGCTACAGGGAATATAGAAAAGATAATGGATGAGAGCCGCAAGGTGGCCACCACGGCGCTCCTTTACTGCGCGGAAGATCTGGGCATTGAACTGGAGCACCTGCAGGACCCCGTTCATCTTCATTTCATGGGGGCTTCCACGGGCAAGGACGGCCCTGCCGCGGGAGGAGCCATCGCTCTGGCCCTGGCCTCCCAAATACTGGATCGCAAGATTCGAAGGGACGTGGCCATGACAGGGGAAATCGACACTCAGGGGCGTATCTCTTCCATCGGCGCACTGGTCATAAAGTTGGAAACGGCCTGCGATGTCGGCTGCAAGACCATGATCATTCCTAAGGAAAACCTGTACGGCCCTGAAGGAATCGAACGGCTTCCGGAAGCCCTCAAGCAGGAACTCCAAATCCTCACCTACGACGAATGGAAAGCCGATCACTCTCCCTTTGACCACACGCGGCACATTCTTCAGGTAGTGGCCGTCGATCACATCGTCCAGGCCGCATCCATCGCTTTCATTGAGGAAGAGGAACTCACCGCCCTGGAAGCACCTTTCGTCGCAAACGCATGTGAAGTGGCAAAAGAGTTGAAGAAGCGTCGAAAACTGCCTGATCAATGGTTTCAGCTCTTGCAGGTCAAGACGCCGGGAGAACTCGCTCCCGAGTTCCTCCGGTGTACCGTCCTGAATTCCTGTAAGGGCTGGACGCTGCTCATCCTCCCCGAACTGAGGGAAAAAATTGCGCCTCTTCTGGAAGAAACGCGAGAACGCATACAAATGCGGGATTTTGACCCACTCCGGGAAAGCCTTTCCAATATCATACCGGAAATTCGGGGGAGGATACTGCAGGACCCCTCCTCTCCCCTTCATCTCTCGGTGGTGGCCCCTTTCTACCTGCTGAAGCGGGACGGTATAAGCTCGAAAGCGTTTCCTCCCGGACCCGCCTTTGCCGGGCTGACCCTGTTTGCCAACAACTACACCCTCCAAAACGTCAAGATCAAAAACTCCAAGTCCGTTCTGAACCGGGTCTACTGCCACCTGGCCCAGCTGGAACCTGCCTCTCTGGACGGGATGCCGTTTCTCTCAAAATGCGAAGGCATTCATGTCATTGACCTTTCTTTCATTCCCGAGAAATACCGGCTGGATGTGCAGCGTGCCGAGCAAATCCTGAACCGTTGCCTCACCCGCTGGCTCATCATGCTGGAGGAAACCCTGGCCGGTTCCGGATCCAATTCATGAGGATCTTGAAAGGAATGGAATCCGTTTAAGAAGTTGGCGGATTCCAATATCCCGTTATTTACCACGGAGACACGGCGTGCACGGAGAAGATTTTGGAATTCTTATGGAATTCCTGTTTGATCTCTGTGTCTCCGTGCTGAATGGGGATTTCAAGAAAGACCCACTCCCTTAAATCGACTCGATCAGGCATCGATGGACGCAGGCAGTCTTTGTCCTCCCCGGCGGTTCACAGGGGGCGGCCCGCAAGCCAGATGGCATGACGTGCTCCTCCACGGGCACCGCGGGCCCGCACGCGAACCTCGTCGACCTTGAAGCCAACCTTCTGCAGCCGCTGAGTGAAGGCGCGATCGGGACCTGCCGACCAAACGGCCAATACGCCGCCGGGCTTCAGCGCTTCGAATGCTGTACTGAGTCCGGTCAGGCTATAGAGCCAATCGTTCCCTTTTCGGGTCAGCCCCTCGGGACCGTTGTCCACATCCAGCAAAACAGCGTCATAGGCAAGTTGTTCCGACCGCAGGATCTGAGCGACATCGACCTCGCGCACGACCACCCGCTGGTCTTGCAGCGGATGGCCAGCCAGATGCCCCAGGGGGCCACGGTTCCATGCCACCACCGCCGGCACCAGCTCCGCCACCACGATCCGGCCTTCGGGGCCGAGCCGCCGCAGCGCTGCGGCGAGAGTATATCCCATCCCCAACCCGCCGATGAGGACCAGAGGGCGGGAGCGATCCGCAATCCTTGCACAAGCAAGTTCGCCCAGGGCCTCTTCAGACCCGTGTTCATGGCTGCCCATGAGTTCATGATTGTCGACTCTTATGGAAAACTCCGTGCCCCGCTGATAGAGGCGGAGTTCCCCACCTTTTTTAGGGGCCTGGGCAATATCCAGTAATTTCCAGGGATTCATGGGGGCAAACCTTGACTGTCACTTTTCTCCATCCGCCCTGCCGGCAGGCTGGCGGAGAGGGGTATATCCGACGCAAAACAGCCCTCGGAGCAAATGATACGTTATCTTTTCTCTTTTTGGGAAGACTTCACATTCTTCACATTTTTTCATCATATTTTACCCACAATTGGTCCTTATCCTTATGCGCAAAGGTTGGGGAAAAGGTGTCTTCAATCCCGTTCAAATCCATTTCACAACGAAAGGAAGCTACCATGAAAAAGATGCAAACGGCCATTGTAATTTGTGTTCTGTCTTTGGGACTCGCCCTGTCTGGAAATGCAAAGGCATCCTTTATGGAAGTGCCACAGGGTGGGAGGATGGGACCGGGATTCCATCACAGGGGTGAGGGCATGGATTTTCTTGAGAGGTATATGCAGGAAAATCTCATGGTGCAAGTGCTTTCCGAAGTGACGGGACAGCCGGCGGAGACCATTCGTCAGAAAATCGAAGAGCGGAACATACCTGCCGTATTCGATGAATACAAGATCGACCAGGACGTTTTTCGTAAAGCGATGCGTGCGAAGACGACTTCAATGATCAAGAAGCTCACGGAGGATGGCTTCATCACCGCCGAGCAGCAAAAAGAAATTTTCGAGAGAATGGAAGCCCGTGAACAGCGGAGGGAACTCATGGATCGCCTCATTCAAAAGGGAATCAAGGATGGAACGATAACCCGGGAACAGGCTCAAATGCTGATGCCGAGACCTCGCTGAAAGACTGGCGAACGGGTCGGCTTTGGTCCAATGTAAAACCAGCCGGCCAGGGCCATATGAGCAGTGGATGAAACGTTTCACTTCCCGAGCTACAGGAAGCATTCAATGCTCTTGATCGCGGTTCCAGGCGCCCTTGTATAAGGAAGGTTGGCCTGTTCAAGGGGGCTCCCGGAAGATTCCATAACGGTTTCGGCGGAAACAATTCCGGAAAGGAGCCCCCTTCATCCCCCCTGGAGCTCGCATGCGGTAAGCATCGTGACAGTAAAAGTGCAACTATCAAACATTGCGGGTATACATGGATCGGAGGAAAACGAACATGAGAGCAAAATCAAACTTCAAATATCTTGTGGGAACCGTCACTTTTGCCGCTTTACTGGCGATGGGAGTTGTAAATGTGGAAACCGCCCAGGCTTACCGGACTCATCGCACCGTGGTCGTCGCCGACAGTGGGCCGCGGCATGGTGTGGTTGTCCGTACGCTGCCGAGAGGATATCGTCCCCTCAGGTTCCGGAATGTCGATTATTTCTACCATGGCGGTGCGTTTTACCGCAGGGCCCCGGGCGGCTTTGTTGTCGTAAAGGCCCCCGTGGGTGCGGTGGTCTTTGATCTTCCCGTCGGTTTCCGGAGAGTCGACATCGGGCGAGAATCCTACTACCGCTATGGAGACGTCTACTACAGGAAAGCCCCATCGGGCTATATCGTTGCAGAAGCGCCTGCAGTCCATGTATGGACTGGAAGGGGTGTCGAACGGGTTTCGGTCGCCATCGATCGCCTGAATGTACGGTCCGGGCCGGGATTGAAGCAGCCCGTTCTGGCCGTTGCTCGCAAAGGGACCGTCCTGCATGTGCGCGGCGAGAAGGGGGACTGGTGGCATGTCCAGGGGCCGCGTGGCGAGTCGGGATGGGTCATGAAGCGCTTTACGGCACCTCGACCGGTGGCTCTCGCCAGGGGCTGACAGAGTATGTCATTTCAGCATTGTCAGGAAGCGTTTCCAGCGGGGGCATCGCCAGGTGAGGGAAGAGTCACGGCGAGCACGGCCGCACTTGCAGTCAAAAGGGAGGCAACCTGATAAGCGGCGGTGAAACTACCGGTCGCCCCTGCGATGAGCCCGGCGCTGCCGGGACCGACGGCCTGACCCAGGGCGAAAAAAAGAGTGATGGTAGTGAAGGCGCCGGCGGCTCTGGAGAGGCCGACATAGTCGCCCACTGCGGCGGCCATGATGGTGGGAATGGCAAAGACCGCCAGCCCATAAAGAACGATGGAAACCATCAACGCCATGCTGCCCAGTTTGAGGCCGGCCAGCAGGTAGGCTGCGGTTTGCACGGCAAACACCAGAGCCAGACCGCGTTTACGCCCGATCATGTCGGAGAGGGCACCGAATCCCACCCCTGAAAAGAGGCTGAAAAAACCGACCCAGGACCAATAGAGGCCGGCTTGCTGTTCGCTGAAGCCGTATTCCTTGACCATCGTGGTGACGATAAAGGTCCCGTAGATCATGAAGGTGGCGCCGAAAACGAGATAGAGAAGACCGAGACGGAGCAGAATCGATCCAACGCTCGGCCTGTGATGGGGCTTGAGTTGGTCGGGAGTCATCGACAGGGGGCGGCCGACCGGCTCCAGTCCAAGGTCCGAGGGGTGACTGCGCAGCAGAAGGGCTGCGCAGGCGGCTGTCATCAGGGAGATGAGCCCGATCACCGACCATCCCATGCGCCACCCATCGGGGCCATAGCCGTGGTTGAGCAGAGGGATGAGAAAGCCCGCAAAGATAATCCCCATGCCGTTGCCGCCAATGACCAGCCCTGCCGCCTTGCCCCTCTGATCGCTGTGGAACCAGTAGGTCAACAGCACCATCATGGGGATATTGGCAAAACCGGTTCCAATACCCACGAGGGTGTACAGAAGGCTGACCATGGCGAAGTTTTGGCTTTGGCTTATGCCGAACATGCCGAGGGCAATCAGCAGGAGCGCCGCTGCGATGGTGGGATGGGGGCGAAAACGTGAAAGAAGGGTGGGAGCGAGAATCACAGCAACCAGGTATCCAATGAAGTTGGCGGTACCGATGAATCCCATGCGATCATAGGAAAGGCCGAGCCCGGCCTGCATGCCGGGCAGAAGCATCGTATAGGCGAAGCGGGCGAGCCCGAGGCACGAAAAGAGAACCAGCGCGCCTGTAGCGACGATGATCCAGCCGTAGTGCACGTTCCGGATTTTGGATAAGGATATCATCGAAACCTCACGGCAAAATTTGATCTTTTTTCCTGTAGACCATTCCCTGGAAAATGGCGATCAGGTCATCCCTTTCGTTGGTGACCCGGATGGTATAGGAAGCAAGCTTGGAATTCCTTGAGACTTCCGTTGCCTCGGCGAAAAGGGTCCCTTGCGAGGCGGCTTTCAGGAACGAGATGTTGACGTTGACCGCTACAGCCACGTTGCCATGGGAATTGGATGCCATCGCGAAAACCAGATCCGCCAGGGTGAATATGGCTGCTCCGTGTACGATGTTCACGGCGTTCAAGTGGTGATCCTTGATCTCCATTTTAGCCCGGGCGCTTCCCTCGGAAACTTCGAGCAGTTCGATGCCGACGCGCTCCGCAAATTTGTCTTTCCTGAAAAATTCCAGCATGTGCTCCATTGCTCTCCCCTCTTTCCGGGCAAACCACCTCTTCATGTGCTGCGGCAGGGATCCTGCGCTTTTTTATCAAACGGGTCAGAAATACAACTATTTTTCATTCCAGGCAAGCTTGGGGTCAGCCCTTGACATAAGACATAATTTTCCTCATCGGTTTTCACCGATCCGTGTATGAAAGGATTGTCTACCTGACAGGAATCCCATTGGTGAAAATATAGTGCGAACGGCTGAGTTCCAGACTTCTCCCGGCCGCTCCTGCAGAAGGTTTGATTCCGGGATGATGAAAATCGGAGGATGGCAGTAAGACTTTTTCATCCCGTTTTTATCCGCAGATTACTACGCAGATTTTCGCAGATTAAAAAACCCCTTATCTTGGGCTGGCAGGAGGCTATTTAGTCTGTGCAATCTGTGTAATCTGCGGATCGATTTAGCCTGATTTTCACCACACCAGTTCGATTCTCATGCGTGTGGAAGTATATTTTATCAGCGGCTTGCGGTGCGGGCTTCCTGGACGCTTGCGGCTATGTCCATAAGGGGTTGGCGACGGACCCGGTGGGGGAGGACGAGTTCCGCGGCGGTATCCACATCCGGAAGTGTGACTTTCCTGCGGCCGTCGAAGGCCGCCAGGGCTTTGGCCGTTTTCATCATGATGATGTCTCCCCTGTGACCGTCCACTCCCACCTCCAGGCAGGTGTCGGCGATGGCGTAAAGCTGGTCCTGATGGATTTCCACCCGGGAATACAAATCCCGCGCCGCCTCGATGCGCTCCACCAGGGAGCGGCCTTCCTTTTCCCAGCTCCGCACAAACCCTTCCGGATCTTCATCGTAGGCCACCCTCCGCTCCATGACCTTTACGCGTTCCGCCCGATCCGCAATGCCTTCCACCCTCACGCACAACCCGAAGCGGTCCAGAAGCTGAGGGCGCAGTTCCCCTTCCTCGGGATTCATGGTTCCCACGAGCACAAACCGCGCGGGGTGAGAAAAGGAAACCCCTTCCCGCTCGATGGTGCTCACTCCCATGGCGGCCGAATCCAGCAGCACATCCACCACGTGGTCATCCAGGAGGTTCACTTCATCCACATAGAGGATCCCCCGGTGGACAGCCGCCAGAAGCCCGGGTTCCACGCGCTTTTCCCCCTTCTGGAGGGCGTGCTCCAGGTCCAGGGTTCCCACCACACGGTCTTCCGTAGCCCCGACGGGAAGCTCCACCACCTGGATGCGGCGTGAGACCGATTCCACGGCTTCCCCGGCCAGCCGCTTTTCCCTGCATTCGCTTCGAAAGCACTCCCGACACAGGGGAAGGTTATCTTCGGGGGCCAGCTGAAAGGGGCATCCCTCGACGACACGGATTTCAGGGAGTATTTCCGCCAGGGCGCGCACGGCCGTGGATTTGGCGGTGCCTTTCTCGCCGCGGATCAAAACACCCGAAAGGCCGGGGTTCACCAGGTTCAGGACCAGGGCCTGCTTCATACGCTCCTGCCCCACGATGGCCACAAACGGATACACGGGATGCTCACTCATTTCGGGGATACTCCTTTCACGAGGCCGACCAGGGTGTCGGCTTTCAGGTCTTTGGTCTGGAAGTATTGGGCTGAAAGGGCCGAAGCCAGGCGGGATGCCATGTCGAATCGCAGGAGGCCCTTGTCTTCCGTATCCACCACGATGAACCGGACGCGCTCGTCCATGGCCAGTTTCCCGGCCAGAGCCACGGACTCTTCCATGGGTTTCCCCCGCCCCAGGGGCACGTTGGACCTCCCGTCGGTGATGAGGATCACGATGGGCCTGGACGTCGGGTCGCGCAGCAGGTGTCCGCGCAGGAGTTCATGGCTTTTCACCAGCCCCGCAGACAACGGAGTGCGACCGCCCACGGGAAGCTCCGCCAGCAGCCGTGCCGCCGAGTCCATGGAAGATGTGGGCGGCAGGGCCACTCGAGCCTCAGACTTGTTGAAGGAGATCATGGCGACCTTGTCCCGCTTCTGATAGGCATCGAGCAGCAGGGACATGATGGCTCCCTTGGTGGCCGCCATACGTCCGCGCGCCCCCATGGACCCGCTGGCATCCACCACAAAAAGCAGGAAATTCCCGATGCGGCGCTCTCTGACTTTTTCGCGGATGTCCTGAGGTTTGAGAACCACAGCCAGGTCGCTGGAGGCTTTCCGCCGCTTCTGGTAAGGGGCTGCCGCACGCAGAGTAGCATCGAAGGCCACATCGCCCGTGTTCGTCCCCTGAACGCTTTTCACATAGCGCCCCTGCCTTCCGCTGATGAGGGTACGCGACCGCCGGCCCGATCCGCGCCTGAAGGTTCGGTCTTTGGTGGCCGAGAACCGCTTCACCTTGAACGTATCGCCTATATCGTAGGTTTTCTCCTCCGCGTTCTTTTGAGGCTGCGGCATGGGGTGCTCCGTATTTTCCGATGCATCGGGAACCGGAGCTTCCTTCGGGTCACCGTCTCTACCGGAGGATCGCTGAGATTCCATCTCGCCCGGGGTGTCCGTCTCCTGCTGTTCCTGCTGCGATTTCGCCTCGGGGGGATCGTCATGGGAATGGTCGTTGGGCTCATGCTTGTGTTGAGGCGGGGGAGGTGGAGGGGCCGTTTCGCGCCTCCGATGGAGCAGAACCATTGGAGCCACGCGCAGGAGGTCTTCCCGGCTCACTTCGTTTCTCCCTTCCAGAGCCGCCAGGGCCAGGGCCGCCTGTTCCATGACCAGGTCCGCCCGATGCCCCGCCACACAGGCTTCCACGCAGAGCTCGGCCACCAGATGGCGAAGACCGCCGGGAAAGATCGTATCGCGCAGAGCTTGCGTGGCCGCCAGGAGCTTCCTTGCCAGGATGCCGGATTCCCGCTCGAATTTGCAGGCAAACTGCTGCGGATCGGCATCGAACGCTTCCCGGTCCAGCATCATGGCCGTGCGCTGTTCCCGCTCCCGCACCGCCTGCACTTCCACACAGAGGCCGAAGCGGTCCAGCAGTTGTGGGCGCAGTTCCCCTTCTTCGGGGTTCATGGTGCCCACCAGCACAAAACGAGATGGATGGGAGAAGGAAATACCCTCTCGTTCGATGCGGTTCTCTCCCGAAGCGGCGGCATCCAGGATGGCGTCCACCAGGTGATCGTCGAGAAGGTTCACTTCATCCACGTACAGGATTCCCCGGTGGGCTCGAGCCAGCAAGCCGGGCTGCATGACGCGCCGCCCCGCTTTCATCGTACCGTCGAAATCGATGCCTCCGACCACGCGGTCTTCGGTGGCGTTGAGAGGCAAAGTGACCATTTGCACCCGGCGCTTCTCCACGGCGCGGGGAGGAAGACAGAGACGACATCGACCGCACTGGAGGTTTTCTTCGTCCGGCCCTGTTTCCAGAGGACATCCCCGGAAGACCTCGATTTGCGGCAGCAGGGCGGCCAGCGCCCTCACGGCGGTGGACTTGGCCGTACCCTTTTCACCCCGCACCAGCACGCCTCCGATGCGTGGATTGACCGCGTTGAGCAGGAGGGCGAGCTTCATGTCCTCCTGTCCCAGAATGGCTGTAAAAGGATACACGGCTACCATGTCGAGCATGTTGCAGCTACTCATGACGCATCATCCAACTGCCCCAGGATTTTCCCCATCTGTTCCCTCCAGTGAGCCACGTCCTCGGCCGTCATCACATCCACGGCGCCTCCCTGGAATTCCCCGGTGACATCGGCCAGGGTGTCTTCCAAGGTCCCTTCCAGCTCCAGGTAGGCATCCTTGAGGCGGTCCAGCAGCTCTTCGTCGGGCTGCCAGATGGAGCGGGCCTGGGCCTCCAGGAGACGCCGGCCCACTTCTTCCAGCGCCCACGGGTTGACCTCCTGGAACCAGCGGCGCATGGCTTCATCCAGGACAAAGGTTTCAGCGATTTCATCAAAGATCCAGCCATCTACCTCTCCCGTGGTGGCGGCAAACCCGTACACCCGGCCGATGCGCTTGGAAAGGTCTCCCGCACCCTTGTAGCCGTGGGCCTTCATTCCTTCGATATACTTGGGATTGAGGAGCTTGGCTCTCACCACCCGGCGCATTTCGTCGGCAAAGTCCGTGATTTCCACGTTGGCCGGGTCACGCGTATCCCCGTAATAGGTCTTGGGCTTCCTGCCAGACAGAGTGTGAGCGGCGGCCGTCATGCCCCCGTAGTTGCCGAAAAAGCCGCAGCAGCTCAAAAAGTCCGTTTCATCGGAAATGTGCTTGTCGAAAGTCACTTCCACGCGCCTGAGGCTTCCCACCAGCTCGCGGTGGGCCGGAACGCCGTAGGTGGCCTCACCCGCACCGCCCCCGTAGGCATAGCCGTTCCAGAAGACGTAGATGTCCGACAGGTCCTTTTCCGTTTTCCAGGCCGACGCATACACAGCCAGGTTCACACCTGCCCGGTAGACTCCGGGCTGGGCGCAGAAGATGCGGTAGCTCAAGCGTCGGAACTGCTCAGGGTCCCCGATGTCGACCTTTTCACCGCGGGCCAGATCGAGGAGGTGCTTGCGGACGAAATTCTCTTCGGGAGGCTCGTCGGCCATGGCCGCCGCCTGCACGACCGAATCCAGGTATTTGAGGGCATCGGGAAAACAGTCCCGGCTGATGCCCGAGACGCGAATGTGGACATCGATGCGCGGCCGCCCCAGCTCCGCTGTGGGAATCAGCTCGAACCCGTCCACCTGCCCGTTCGGCTTCCACCTGGGGTGCGCTCCCAGGAGATGGAGGATCTGTCCCATCTGCTCGCCGTCGGCCCGCATGATGTCCGAAGCGAGCCAGACCATGCCCACCTGTTCGGGGTGGCGTCCTTCCTCCCGCATGAAACGGTCGAGGAGCGCCTCCCCCAGCCTCACGCCCACCCGGTACGCCGCCCGGGTGGGAATGCGGGTGGGGTCCACGTTGTAGAAATTGCGGCCCGTGGGGAGGATGTCGTAGCGTCCCCGGGAAATGTAGCCCGAAGGGCCGGCAGGGATATGGCCGCCGCTCATGCCGTTGAGAAGCGAATCGATCTCCTGCGAATGGGAAATACGCCGGTCGATCTCTGAAACCAGCCCGGCAAATCGCTTCAGACGCTCCTCCATCCCTTTGTCCGGAACGGTTTGGAAAGCCGTTTGCGCGGCGTCGGAAACGTCCTTCCCGTCGATCAATGCGGCAATGAAGTCTTTGGCCTTGCGGTCGGCTTCGAAGAGAAGCTCGCCGTAGACCCTTCCACACCGACCGCGGTCGGCAGGCGCCCGGAGGGCCGCCTCCAGCTCTTCCCGCCAGACGTCGAAAACCAGGCGACGGGCATTGAGTTCATTTCCCGAATCGAACCGCAGGATGGTGTTGATCATCTCCGCCCGCGATTCGCCTTGGGGAATACGCCCGAAGATATGCATCCCCGTGTACGTCTGGCTGTTTCGGATGCGGGAGAGGATTTCGTGGCACCGCACCACCCTGGAAGGGAAGTCGCCCTGCACGGTCTTTTCCACTTCGTCTTTCAGGTGACAGCGTTCCAGGGCGTCCCCGATGAGATGCTCCACCTGGTGAGCCCGGGCCGGGTCCTGTTTCCTGGCCCGTTCGTATTCGTCGAGCAGCTCTTCCAGCTCCGCCAGGTCGCCGTAGGTGTCCGCCGTGGTCATGACGGCCTGCATGTGATCCACCAGAACGGCATTGCTGCGCCTTTTGGCCACCACCCCCTCGGCCGGGTTGTCCGCATTGTAAATGTAAAGGTTTGGCAGAGCGCCCAGGGCGATGTCCGGCCAGCAGGAATCCGAAAGGCCGGCCCCCTTCCCGGGCATCCATTCGAGATTGCCGTGAGTCCCGACGTGGATGATGACATCGGCTCCAAAAACCTTGTCCATGTACATGTAAGTGGCGATGTACTGGTGGGGAGGCGGTACATCGGGATCGTGGAGGATCTTGCACACCTGGCCGTCACAGCGGGCCCCGGCGCAGCCTCGCTTGGGCTGCATGATGACATTGACGTTCCCGAAGTTGAGCCCCGTGATGACGAGCCTGCCGTCGAAAACCATGCTGGGGGGGACTCCATTGAGCTCCTGCCCCGGAGGCTCCCCCCATGCTTCCACGAGCTTTCGCTTCGCCTTGGGTGTGAGGGCCTCGAACCATTCCCGGTAGACATCCGAGGGCAGCAGGGCCAGGTGCCCCCCCTTGGAGATGATTTCATCTACCGTCGTCCACCGGAATTCGGCGATGGCCTTTCGAGCCAGGAAGGTCTGCATCAGCGCCTCCCCCGACGGAGGGATGCTCCCGACCCGGTAACCGGCAACCTGCATGGCTCTCATGATTTCCACGATGCTCTCCCCCGCATCCAGTCCGCCCGCCCCGCCGATATTGGCCTCGAGCCCCGCACACTCGTTCTTGTGCACCACGAAAACGACTTTGCGCTCCTGTGGGGGCTTGCGCGCCAGGCGCACCCAGCGGGCGATGCGCCCGGCCATGCGCTCCACCCGCCGGGTCAGGACTTCGCGGATTTCGAACACGGTCCCCGTTGCGGCGTCTTCTTCCTTGCGGCTGCAGCCGATGAGAACGGGTTCGATGTTTCCTTCGAATTCCGGCAGGACAATGCCGAAGGTCACTTCGGAAACGAGCCCCTGGGGGTTCTCCTCCCATTGGGCGGCGGACTGAGCGTAGGAAATGACGGGCTTGAAGACGGGGACATTGAGTTTCCTGAAGAATTCTACCGATTCGCGAGCCACGGACGTGTCGGAAAAGCCCGACCCGTTGCGCCGGCCCAGAAAGGAAAACTGGAGGTTGATGAGAGCCTTGATGCGCGGCCGGCCGTCATCCTGGAGGAAGAAATGCTCGGCGGCGGCCAGAGGCCCTTCGGCTCCGAGACCCGCATCGGGCGTGTAGTGGCTGAAAACCGGCAGAACGTTGAGGCCTTGATGCTCCAGGGCTTGAATGATGGCCGATTCCAGGGCTCCGTCGGTGTTGACGAAGCTGTTGCGGGAAAACAGGATGCCCACGGTCTCTTCGTACCGTGGGGGATGGGCCTTCAGGTAGCTTTCTGTGGAATCGTAGATGGCCGCATCCGGGGGGCTCATGATTCCCTGCCAGGGCAAGGGCACGGGAGGCTCCACGGGAATGTGACGTTTCACATGGGAGGCGATGAAATGGAGGAGGCGCCGGTAGTTTTCTTCGCCGCCCTGAGCCAGATAAGCATAGGCCTGCGCACAGTCGTCCATATCCAGGGTGGCGCACCGTCCCCAGTGAGTGGGATCGAAGGACGTCGTGACAATCACCCGCCCCCCCTGGATGTCGCCTATGCCGGCAGCCACTTCGTCCCAGAAGCCGTCGTTGGTCCAAAAGAGCAGCACCGCGTCGCAAGTGCGTGCAGCTGCCCAGAACCGGTCCAGCACGGAAGAGTTTTCCTGGATTTCCTTGATGGAAAAGAGCGTGACGGACACGTGAGGGCTCTGCCGCGCCGCAGCGAGAAACGCCGGCACATAGGAGCTCCACATGATGGATACGATGCGAACGGGCCTACTGGATTCCATCTCACCTCCTCATGGGTTGTGTTGTACCAATCAGCCTTTGAGCATGCCCGGCCCAAGGGCCGTCGTGTTCCCGGCCATTGGAGACGCACCTCAAAACTTGAATCAGCGGATAGCCGTTCTCCCAATTGACGGCGGCTTCCACTCCGTAGACGGTGCGAATGTTGCCAGCATGGAGCACCTCCCGGGGAGAGCCCGAGCAAAAGACCTTTCCTTCCCGCAGCATCACCATCTTGTGGGAAAAGCGTGCCGCCAGGTTGAGATCGTGCATGGCCATGACGGCGCCCATGCCCCTGGATTCCACCAGTACCGCCATCAACTCCAGCACTTCCATCTGATGTCGGAGGTCCAGGCTGCTGGTGGGCTCATCCAGGAGCATGTAAGAAGGTTCCTGGGCCAGCGCCCTGGCCAGCAGGACCTTTTGGGCCTGGCCTCCACTCAGGCGGTCCATCTCTCTCATGGCCAGTTCATCGAGATTCATTTCATGAAGGATCTCGGCTACTTTTATCATATCCTTCTGCGATGGGCGCCAAACGGCATGGGGTCTTCGCCCCGTGAGGACCGTATCGAAAACCGTCATGGAAAAGCGGGAGGGGATGCTCTGGGGCACATACCCCAGACGAGCGGCCAGTTCTTTGCGGGACATGCTGGAAGCTTGCCGGTCTTCGATACGGATGGCGCCGCCCGTGGGCTTGAGGATTCCCGCCATGCATTTGAGCAGCGTGGTTTTTCCAGCCCCGTTGGGCCCCACGATGCTCAGGATCTGCTTTCGCTCCACCGTCACCCCGATCGAATCAAGGATGAGGCTGGAGCCGTAGGCAAAGGAAAGGTCGTGAATGTACAACATCACCAGTATTCCCTGGAGCGTTTCAGCAGGAGGTAAAAGAAAAAAGGCACGCCGATGAAGGACGTCACGATCCCGATGGGAATGACCTGGGGAGCCCACAGGGTCCTGCCGAGCGTATCGGCGGCCACCACGATCAACGCTCCCACCAGCCCTGAGGAAGGCAGGAGGGTGTGGTGGTCGCTCCCGATAATCATGCGGGTGATGTGAGGTGCCACAAGCCCTACAAATCCGATGACCCCCGTGAAGCAGATGCACCCTGCCGTGACGAGAGAAGCGGACACCACCGCCGCCATGCGCAGGTGCTCCACATTTACCCCCAGGGCCAGAGCCGATTCATCGCCTGCCGTCAGCAGGTTCAAGTCCCAGGCCCGGCGCCAGAGGAAGGGAAAAGGGAGCAGGATCATGAGCGCCGCCAGGCCGATTTCGGGCCAGCCTACTTTGGAGAGGCTTCCGAAAAACCAGAACACCACTTCCTGGACCTGTTCCATGGTGCCCATATACTGAAAGAGAGAAGTCACGGAGGAGAAGAGGAACATTTGAGCGATGCCCGTGAGGATCATGGTTTCGGAAGAGGCCCGCCTCATACGGGCAACACCCAGAATGATAAAAGCGGAGACGAGAGAGAAGATGAAAGCCCCCAAAGCCATGCGATAAGTCTGGAAGCCCCCTCCGAAAAACAAAATGACGGTTACGGCTCCCAGACCCGCTCCCGAACCTATGCCCAGGGTAAAGGGCGAAGCGAGCGGGTTTTGCAGGATGGCCTGAAAAACCGCGCCCGCCGTTCCCAAACCGAAGCCTACCAGCACCGCCATGACAATGCGGGGCAACCGGAGTATCCACATGATACTGTGCGCGCGACCGTTATCCACAAAGAGGGCGGAGAGAGCTTCAAGGGGGCTCATTCCCGAAGCACCCACCGAAAGGCCAATGGCTGTCAACCCCAACAGGAGCAGGATCACGACAAAGAGAAAGAGTATCCTGGCGCCAGCGTAGGCTCTGTAATTGCGGCATAAGGCTTCGGCATGAGAGCTCATGGCGCTTTCCCCGCGATGTCGTCTGAAACAAAGACTCCTTTGTAGGGAATTCCCTGAAATATTTCCAGATACTCCCTATGGAGGTCCCCGGGGTGCAGATCGGGAAAGCGGCCCGGGTGAATCCAGCGCGCCATGTAGACAATTCCGACGATGGCTCGCGGTCCGGTCCAGATTGCGCTGTCCATGACATAGACTCTCCCGGATTCCACGGCGGCAACATGATTCCAGGCCGGACGGTTCATGATGGCATTTCGCCTGCGATTGAACGGCCCGGCATTGTTGACGGCATAACCGTTGCCGAAGGAGGCCGCCTTGACGATGACGTCCGGATTCCGGGAGATCACCCATTCCGACGTGACCACAGCGTAGGGAATGGAGAGGTCCCCCGCCACGCAGCGGCCGCCGGAGACCAGGCACATCTCATGCCCCCCGGAGCCCGGCCCGGCTGCGTGATAGTCGCTGTAGCTCTCCACGTAAACGGAAGGAGGGTCCGCCACTGCGTCGAGCTTGGAGCGGACGGCGTCCAGGTGCTGCCGGTGCCACCGGCAAAACCTGTCGGCTTCCGTCTCCTTTCCCAGGAGAAGCCCGAGCGCCCGGACTTCTTTTTCCAGCACTTCGATCCGGTAGAGATCCAGGCGGAGTACCCTGAAGCCCAGGGCTTCGCCCTTCTTTTCCAGCTCCGGGCCCGGATTGCGGCTGTAGGCGATGACAAGATCCGGCGCCAGCCTGACGATGGCTTCCAGGTCCGGATCGCGCCAGCTTCCGGCTTTTGGCTTCTGAACCAGGTCGCCCCAGAATTCGGGTTCTCGCACGATTTCCGAAAAGACTCCCACGACGAGGTCCTGAGCCTTCAAGGTACGAAGGACCTCCAGGATATCCGAGTTCAAGGCCACGATCCTGTGGACGGGCTGAGGGATCTCCACCGTTCTGCCCAAGGAATCCGTTATGGAAAGAGAGGCTGCCAGGGTTGGAGCCGGAGCGAAAAACAAAAAGCCCCCCAGCACCCAGCAGCAGAGCAAAATCTGCAGGCGCTTCCCCGCCCACTCAATAGCGCAGTGTGACTTCTGCGAAGATGGTGCGGCCTTCGGTCTTGTAGTATTCATAGTATTCTTCATCCAGGAGGTTCTCCAGGGATACGGAAAATTCCAGGTTTTTCCGGGGGGAAACGGTCACCTTGGCATCCATGAAATAGGCGGGCTCGTAGGTGCCGTACACTCCGTCTTCCACATCGGAATTGTCGGAATTATTGTAGATTTTTCCGTAGTAGCGCCCGATGAGGCTTCCCTTGACCCACTTGTATTGGGCATCCAGCCCCAGGTTGAAGGCCGTCTTGGGAATGCCGGGAACACGCTTGTCTTCGCTTTCGGGGTCCGTGGGATTATCCGTGATGACGGCATCCGTGTAAGTGAAGTTTCCCCACAGAGACAGCCAATCCGTGATCTTCTGCGAGGCTTCCAGTTCCACACCGTACGTCCTTGCCTCTCCTGCGTTTTCCCTGAATTTGATGAACCCTTCGGTTCGGTAATAGATAAGGTCTTCGATGTCGTTGCGGTATCCCGTGAGGGAAATCCTGGTGCGCTTATCGAAGAAGTACTGGTCGATACCCAGTTCATAGGTCCAAACGGTTTCGGGGCTCAGGTCGGGATTGCTCTCGTAGATCGTGGAATAGCTGGTCCATGTGCGATAGAGTTCATAGAGCGTAGGAGGCCGGAAGGCATGGCCCACGGACCCTCGCACCGTGGTGTCGGGAAGGGCCTTCCACACTGCAGCCACTTTGGGGCTGAATTCTGATTCATTGTTGCTGGAATACTGGATTTCCGATCCAGGTACGCCGGATGCGCCATCATAAACCTCCCAGGAATCGAAGCGTGCCCCCAGGTAAACGGTCAGAGGGTCCAGGATCTGCCATTCGTCCTGGGCGAAGACTGCCCAACTGGTGGATTTTCCCCCTGAATAGAATGTGCTCGGCCCGGCCCCTGAAAAGCTTCGGTAAAAGGGGATATTGTAATCGTTGGTGTCCGAATCATCCCTTCGGAAAGAGGTCCCGACGGTGAGCAGATGAGAGGAGCCCAGGGGGACGTCCCCGCGCATCTCCGTGAACCATGAGCCGTTCTCGGTGATCTTGAGAGACCCGGGGGAATCATCGTAAAAAGCGTTATTGCTTCCCGTTTCCAAAGTATATCGATCGTCCACCCGAACCGTCCCGGCTTGAGCGTGAAGCCTTACGGGACCGAATACTTCTTCGAAAGAAAGGGTGTAGATGTCCGTATCGTTTTTGCCTATCCCCGTATAGCTGATGAAGTCGTTGGGCCTGAATCGTGCCGCCTGCCCCTCTCCCGCGATGGCATAAGTGGTATCGCCGCCGAAAGTCCCCATGTAGGTTGGGGATATCCGTAGTCATAGTCGTCGCTCCCCAGGATTGTAGTGAGAGTGAGTTTCCCTGTATCGGAGAGAGCGAGGTTGGCCTTGGCATCGAAGCTCTGTCGCCATGCCCCGTTTTCACCCTTATCACCCACCACCCAGCGAGTGGCTTCACCCAGCATGTCGTTCATGGCATAACCTCCTGAAACATTGCCCGTTCCCGAGGTTATGCTCTGCACCACGGGAGTGGAGGCATAACCGCCCGTACTTTCTTCTTCGTACCCCACCTTCACACTGAGGCGGTTCCAGAGGAGGTCGCCGGCACTGAACCGGTAACGGTAGGTGTCGTCGGTGCCGTAGCCGCCGGAAGCCTCCAGTTCCAGCTTCTGAGGAGTCTTGGTGATGATGTTGATGACGCCTCCCATGGCGTTGCCGCCATAGAGGGCTGATGCGGGCCCCCGAATGACTTCGATGCGCTCGATGTTCTTGACCGGGAGCGTTCCCCACTCGATACCGCCGGTGTAGGCATCGTTGGCAGGCTGCCCGTCGATGAGGACCAGGGTGTACTGATCGCCTTTGAAGCCTCGAAGATTTACGGATGCCGTCGAATCCATCAGCCCCTTGCTGCGCTTCACAAAAACGCCTGAAAGGATTCTCAGGGCGTCATCCGCCGTTTTGATGTTTTGCTTTTTCAGATCTTCCCTGTCGATTACCGTCACGCTGCCGGGAGCGTCTTCTACCTTCTTTTCCGTTTTGGTGGCCGTGACCACGATCTCATCCATGGCAGTCAAATCCGGGGCGGCTTCATCGGCCAGGCACGGAGCACACATTCCCATGATCATGAATACGACTGCCGCAACCATCCACTTCTCTTCCCCCATTTCTCCTCCTCTTGTCCTTCCGCAGGATATCCCTCGATGTGCAGGAAACAAAAAAGCCACGAGACGACACCCCCTTTCCAGGAGCAATCAGCCTTCGTGGCTTTCTTGAACAGACTCCAGCCTCTGCCTCAAATGGACAAAGACTCAAATTTTCAACCTGCAGCCTGACCCGGCGGGACAGACATTTTGGAACAGAAACCTCAGGTAATTTCTATCACCTTGATTCAATGTGGCAAATACGCTACCCAAATTGATTCCCGAAGTCAATCCCTTTGACCCATCAATTCTCATTTTGAAAAGCCTACACCCCCCTACCCCCCCTCGAGGGGGGAATTTTTAGGATAAAATCCCCCCTCGAAATCAAATGGGTGCAAAATAACCCCTTCGCAAAAGTCGGAGTCATCAAAAAGCACCTCCATCTGCGGTGACCCGAGTCTTTTCTGCTGTGTCGAATGTATGCAATAGAGTGTTAAATCAAAGGCCTGTGGAGTGATTTCCTTTCCGATCCCTCCACTTTTTCTCTTTCGATTTTTCTTGGCACAAGGATTGCCTTATAGATATCCCGTTGGTGAAGATATTTTTTTGTGTGGGGATCAATAAAACGCGCGGCAGGGGATTCTACATGGTGGCAATACCCGTTTTTCGCGACCGGGTGGCGCCGGTGCTCAACTGGTCTACGAGAGTCTTGATTGTTCCTGACGAGGTTCCTGAGATTTCGCAGGGAGAGGAAATCGCATTCTCTGAGGGGTCAGGTTTTGAGCTCTTGCGGTGCCTGCAGGAAAGGGGGGTCCATACCGTCATATGCGGTGCTTTGAGCCGTGACCTCCTTTGTTATGGAACAAACCTGGGGTTGAAGATCATTTGTGGAGTATCGGGCCCCATTCCGGAAGTCCTTTGTGCCTATAAGGGGCACGATTTGGATGCACCCCGTTTCTGGCTGCCGGGGTGCCGCGGTCAGCGCCAGTATCGGGGCGGCTGCCTGAAGGAGGGACTGTTTGAAGCAGCGGATGAAAGGAGTCAAAAAATGCCTGGACGAAAAGGGCCGGGTGGAAGATGTGAAGGCCAGGGCCGTGGGCGCCGGGAGGGAGGGCGTTACGGTATGGAACGAAATATTCAAGGAGGGGGAAAAAATTTCGATATCCAGGATTTCTGCATTTGTCCCAAGTGCGGTACTGAGGTTCTGCATCAGCGTGGGATTCCCTGCACTCAGATCCGTTGTCCCGAATGTGATCAGCCGATGGTGAGAAAGTAAGCTTGTCAGATAAGGAGAATTTGTAATGATCATCAGTATTGCCAGCGGGAAAGGGGGGACTGGTAAAACGACTCTAGCCGCCAATCTTGCAGTTGCTCTGGCCGATAGGAACGTTCAACTGCTGGACTGTGATGTGGAAGAGCCGAACGACCATCTCTTCCTGAAGCCGACTATTACGAGGCAGACGGAAATTTATGCTGAAGTTCCCGAAATCGATGCGAAACTTTGTACCTATTGCGGAAAATGCCAGGAAATTTGCCAGTTCAATGCCATTGCCATTCTGCCTGAAGTGGCCTTGACGTTTCAGGAACTCTGCCACAGTTGCGGGGGATGTTTTATGGTTTGCCCCGAAAATGCGGTGCTTTCCAGAAAGCGTCTCCTGGGGACGGTGGAAGAGGGATCGCGTGGTCCCCTGCGTTTCATTCAAGGGCGTCTTCGAGTGGGAGAAGCCATGGCGCCTCCCCTCATTCACAGGGTCCGGGAAGCCGCCACTGGCAACGGTATCACCATCGTGGATGCGCCTCCGGGAACTTCGTGCCCCGTCATAGCCTCTTTGAGGGGGAGTGATTTTGTGATCCTTGTAACGGAGCCGACCCCTTTCGGGCTGAATGACCTGAAACTGGCTGTGGGTGCTGTCCGCATCCTCGGAATTCCCATGGGGATTGTGGTCAACCGTTCCGACCTTGGGGATGATCGCGTTCGCGAGTTCGCCCGGGAGGAAAAGATCCCCATCCTCATGGAAATCCCCTTCGATCGTCGCGTGGCCGAATCCTATGCACGGGGAGATATCCTGGTGGAAGCCCTTCCTGACTGGCGCCAAAAGATGCTGGACCTCTTTGACGCCGTCTGTGATGCACGTAAATGATTGACTCCATGGCCTCAACAATAGAGAAGAAAAAAATGCATGAACTCGTAATCATCAGTGGAAAAGGCGGAACGGGAAAAACCAGCATTGTGGGAGCCTTTGCGGCTCTGGCCGAAAAAAAGGTTCTGTGCGATGCGGATGTGGATGCTGCAGACCTGCATCTCCTGCTCACTCCCACCATCATAGAGCGGCATGACTTCAGGGCCGGCCACAAGGCCTCCATCGATCCGGATCGTTGCATCCAGTGCGGCGACTGCCGGGAAAGGTGCCGCTTCGACGCGATTTCCCCTTCTTTTGTCGTGGATCAGCTCCAGTGCGAAGGGTGCGGGGTCTGTTATTATTTTTGCCCTGCGGGGGCTGTTGATTTTCCCGAGAGCCTCTGCGGAGAGTGGTATTTTTCCAAGACCCGCTTCGGCCCCATGGTGCATGCCCGACTGGGGATCGCGGAAGAAAATTCCGGCAAACTGGTATCGCTCGTTCGAAAGGAAGCGCGGCAGATCGCGGAAAAGGATCATCTGGATTGGATCCTCACGGATGGGCCTCCAGGCATCGGATGTCCTGTCATCGCCTCCATCGGCGGAGCTTCAGCGGTGCTCATCGTCTCCGAACCCACTGTTTCCGGCTTGCATGACCTCAACCGGGTGGCAGAATTGGCCAGACATTTCAAGGTACCTGTCCTGGTTTGCGTGAACAAGGCTGATCTCCATTGGGAAGGAGCGCATGAGATTGCCGAGCACTGTCGTGCCAGGGGCTATGAATTTATGGGGTATCTGCCTTTTGATTCCGATTTTACGCGAGCCCAAGTTGAAGGTAAGACGATTATAGAATATAATGATGGGCCTGCTAAGGACGCAGTGATGGAGCTCTGGCAAAAGGTCTCACAGGCGGTGGAGAAATCCGGTGTGGGGCCTGAAGGATAACGCAAACCTTTCGACCCGATGGGTCAAGACGGTGACGGAGTGGCAAAACGGCCTGATCTCTCTCCACAAACTCGAATCATTTTGGACAGCATTGCCGACGGGGTTTTCACCGTGGATTTGGAATGGCGTGTCACTTTCTTCAACCGTGCGGCGGAAGAGATCACGGGAATTCCGGCCGCCGAAGCCATCGGTCGTCCCTGTTGCGAGGTTTTCCGGGCCAACGTGTGTGAGTCCATGTGCGTTTTGAAATACACTTTCGACACCGGAAAACCCATCGTCAACCAGCCTGTTTCGATTTTAAGAGCGGACGGCACGGAAATTCCCATCAGTGTGAGCACCGCTCTTCTCAAGGATGAATCGGACCAGGTCTTCGGAGGCGTGGAGACGTTCCGCGATCTCAGCCTTGTGGATACCCTGCGGCGGGAGCTCGACCGCCGTTACCGCTTTCACGACATCATTTCGCGTTCCCCCCTCATGAGAAAGATCTTTTCCATTCTCCCGGATGTTGCTCAAAGTGAAAGTTCTGTCCTTATCCAGGGCGAGAGCGGAACCGGAAAGGAGCTGCTGAGCCGCGCCATTCACGACCTGAGTCCCCGCGCCAAGGGTCCTTTTGTGGCTCTCAACTGTGGAGCGCTTCCCGATACGCTGCTGGAATCCGAGCTTTTCGGACACGTGGCCGGGGCTTTTACGGACGCCAAGCGAAACCGCCTGGGGCGCTTTGCCATGGCGGAGGAAGGGACTCTTTTTCTGGACGAAATCGGGGACATCTCCCCTGCTCTCCAGGTGCGCCTTCTAAGGGTGCTCGAAGAGCGATGCTATGAACCCCTGGGATCTTCCAAAAGTGTTCAAACCAATGTGAGGATCATCACCGCTTCCAACAAGGACCTTGCGCAACTGGTGGAAAAGGGGGAATTCCGCAAGGACCTCTATTACCGGGTCAATGTAGTCAAATTGGAACTGCCGCCCCTTGCCCGGCGCAAGGAAGACATTCCGCTTCTTGCAGAGCATTTTATCGATCGGCTGAACAAGTTGAGGAACAAGAAGATTCTAGGGCTGAGCCATGATACGTTGGCACTTTTCATGAATCATGATTGGCCGGGCAATATTCGCGAACTGGAAAACGCCATTGAATATGCTTTCATCCTCTGCCGTGAAGGCTTGATTCTGCCGGAGCACCTTCCCGAGCAGCTTCGAAAGGAGAATGCCGGAGTTGCCGTCCCGCAGGGACTGACTCTTCAAGACATTGAAAAGCGGGCTATTTTTGAGGCATTGGAGCGCAACCGCTGGCGCCGTTTGGCTACGGCCAGAGAACTCGGCATCGATAAAAATACCCTGCGAAGAAAAATCAACCGGCATAAGCTGGTGGTCCCCTCTTCCTCCCCGGATTAGAACCTATCCGAAAGCCTTCCTCTTTGCCCGGCGTATCTTCAATCATGTACAGTAAATATGTCGAGCCTCTCGAGGAGGCGAAAGGAAAAGAGCATGCCGTCAACAACCGACGAAATTCTTGCACCGAACGAAAACGCTTCAGAGTCAGCAAAACCTCTGAGACAGGGGATTGAGGATCTTATGAATGATGTCAATTTCTATAAATTCATCATCCAAAGCTTGCCCCTGGGGGTCGTTGTCATGGATTCACAGTTGAGGATTATCGGGTTCAATCCATCTGCAGAGAAAATTACGGGATATAAGGCGGCGCAGGTTATCGGCAGGCACTGCGGAGAAGTCCTCAGAGGGGGGATGTGCGGGAAGAACTGCCCCCTCAAACCGGTCATGGCCCAGGTCAAATCCTTTGTCCAGGTAGAAACCACCATCATGAACAAGAGGGATGAGATCGTGCCCGTGAGGATCAGCACGGCGGGGCTGTTCGACGAGCAAAGCCATCTCCTTGGCGCTGTCGAGGCCCTGGCCGACATATCGCATCTTAAAATCCTGGAACGGCAGAAAGCGAATTTGATCTCCATGTTTGCACACGACATGCGTTCTTCCGTCACGGGCATTCATGGTTTGGGACTTCGCCTCCTCAGGAAAGTGGATGGCATGGATCCGGAAAAGCAACAGAAATACCTGGAAGTGATCAGCAAGGAAGCCTCCAAGCTGGAATCCCTCGTGGATGATTTTCTCGAGTTTTCCCGCATTGAAGCGGGAGGCCTGAAATTGAACTTCACTGCGACATCGCCGGATAAGGAATTGATGGAACTCTACGAACTCTATCAGACCAGGGCGTCCGAGGCCGGATTACACCTCAAGCTGCAGATGGATGAAGTTTTGCCGGTGATCGAAGCGGACCCCAACCGTTTACGCAGGGTATTCACCAACCTTCTGGACAACGCCATAAAATTTTCAAAGGAAAATGGAACCATCACCATCCAGGCGGAGGAAAGGGAGCAGGAGTTGGTGGTGAGGATCATCGATGAAGGGGTCGGTATTGAACCGGAAGACCTTCCGCACATTTTCGATCTGTTTCATCGCGGACACGCCATGGAAAAAAGAGAGGGATTCGGCCTGGGGCTGGCTACGGTCAAGGCCATTGTGGAAGGACATGGTGGGCGTATTTCTGTCACCAGTGAGCTGGGAAAGGGGTCTGTCTTTACGGTATTCCTGCCCATACGAAGGGCTTCTGAAAAGTAAAAGAAGGAGAACGAGCGTCAATTTTTGGTTGGTTCCTGACCTCTTCGAGTTTCCCTCTCGAGGAAACATTCCGCACCCATCTTTGAATAAAATAGATTCATTCTGCACTTGGCCGGAGCGGCTGTCACTTTTCCTGAAGCTTTGGATTTTATTTTTTAACATCATTTTCATATAGTTATCACGGTATCACTCCCCTGGCATTCCCTTTGCTGTAAATTCATAGAGTTCGTCGGCCGGTTTCTCTCAAGGCTCCCCTGTCTTTCACCGGCTGTTCAGGCAGAGGGAGCCAAAATCTCTTTCATGTGAATCGTCCACGCACGGAAAGTGAAAGAAACTGGAGCAATAGCGGAATCATCCGCGGAAAAGGCCGTGAAAGGCCAAGGAGGTGAATGAAAATGAAGATAGCGATATCGAGCTTTATGCCGGACATCAATAGTGATATCGATCCTCGCTTTGGAAGATGTCAGTATTTCGTTATCTGTGATTCGGATACTGAACATTTTGAAACGGTGGAAAACCCCCATTGCGGCGCTGCTGGGGGGGCGGGGGTGGCAACAGCTCAGTTTGTGGCAAGCAAAGGTGTGAAAGCCGTCATCACCGGAAGCGTCGGTCCCAACGCTTTCGGGGTCTTGTCCGCTGCCGGGATTCAGATGTATGGCGGGGCTACCGGCAAAGTTCGCGATGCCCTTGAAGCCTTCAGAGCAGGGAGGCTCCAGGCGCTTCAGCAACCCCAAATGGCCGGAGGTATGGGCATGGGGCGTGGAAGAGGTGCGGGCATGGGCCGCGGAGGAGGTGGAGGCCGTGGTATGGGCCGAGGCATGGGAGGTGGCCGCGGCATGGGCGGTGGTGGACGCCGTTGAGGGAAGACTTGAGTCCCGCCCGGCTGTCTGAAAACCCCGCGCGGGGCTGAGAAATGCCGGGCGGATTTTCTCGGAGAGATTTCTGAAATCGTTCCTGCCCTCTTCCTGCAGCCGAACCTTCATCCAAACTTTTAAAAGAGAGTTACGGAGCTCATGATTGCATTTGGACCGGTCCCCTCCAGGCGTTTGGGCCAGAGCTTGGGCATCAACAATATCCCGCCCAAGGTGTGCAGCTATTCTTGTGTTTATTGTCAATTGGGTTCCGCTGGCAGAATGAGCGTGGATCCATCCGTCTTCTACCCTCCGGAAGAGATCTTCGAAGAGGTGAAAAGGCAGCTGGAGAAAGTTCGGCCGACATCCGAACCCATCGATTATCTGACTTTTGTTTCCGATGGGGAACCCACTCTGGACAGGGGCCTTTCCCGAGCCATTGAATTGCTGAAACCTTTGGGAATCAAAATAGCGGTCATCAGCAATGCATCGCTTTTATGGCGGCCCGAGGTAAGGGATGCGCTTTCGAGAGCGGAGTGGGTTTCACTGAAACTCGATGCTGCCGAGGAGGTTGTATGGCGCCGAATCAACCGGCCTTATGGAAAACTTCGCCTCGCGTCCGTAATGGATGGAATGCTCGAATTCGCGGCAAACTACCGGGGGAAGCTGGTGACCGAAACCATGCTGGTCCGCGGTGTCAATGACGGCAGGGAGCAGGTGGAGGGGATGGGGGAGTTCCTGAGGCGGTTGAATCCTTTCACCGCGTACCTGTCGATCCCGACAAGGCCCCCCGCAGAAGAATGGGTAGGCCGGCCCGATGAGGCAACGCTCCATAACGCCTATCAAATCCTGAAGCGGCATATCCCCAGGGTGGAATGCTTGATGGGTTACGAGGGGAACGCTTTTGCTCATACGGGCAATGTCCAGGAAGACCTTTTGAACATCACTTCAGTGCATCCCATGCGGGAAGATGCCGTGACGGAGATGTTGCGAAAAGCCAAGGCGGATTGGACGGTGGTTCAAAATTTGTTGAATCGGGGCCTGATCCTGGAAATGGAGCATGAGGGCAGGCGGTTTTTCATGAGGCGGTTCCATTCCTCATCTTTATCCAATTGAAATTACTTCGATATTGTTATATTAACCACGGAGGCGCGGAGAACACAAAGATTTTATCTGAAAAAAGGCTCATAGCTCATGGCTCATGATAACATCGCTTTTCAAGAGCGTTTCCCGCTTTCCATATTGGCTTGCATCTCTTTGCCTTTTTCATTTTTCGTTGTGACCGTTCCGGTCATGGGAGTTCATTTGAAAGTCTTTCTCTGTGCCCTCCGTGTCTCCGTGGTTTACATGAAATCCAACAATGTCAAGTTGCGATTCAAAGAAATTGCCATATGCATGGCAAATTCTCTGCTCCCGGCATGGGCATCCTCGTGAACAGCTCATTTCTTTTCCGGATTTTTCATCAGCATTCAATGCCTTTTCTGGCGATGATCCCCTTTTGATAATAATGCTTGATTTCCCGCATTTCAGTAACCAGGTCCGCTTTTTCTATGAGCTCCTGGGGACAGTATCTACCGGTCAGAACGAGTTCCACTTTTTCAGGCTTTTGGGACATGAAAGAGAGCAGCTCCTCTGTTTTTAGAAGCTTGAAGTAAATTGCCACGCACACTTCATCCAGAATCACTAGGCTGTATTCTCCACTCAGCATGGCTTCCCTCGCTGCCTTCAAACCTTCCTGTGCAGCCTCCAGATCCCGGACGTCAGGCGGGTGTTTTTGAAGCACAAAGGCATCGTCCCCGCACTGCCGAAGGGTGATCCAGCGGTTCAGGCATTGGACACTCCGCAGTTCGCTGTATGGATAGTTTTGCATGAAGCGAATCCCGAAGGTCTTCAGCCCGTTCCCCGCCGCCCGGAGTGCCAGCCCCAGGGCAGCCGTGGTTTTACCCTTGCCGTTGCCCGTATAAATGTGGATGTAGCCTTTCTTGAGTTCGATATTTGCATTCATGATGTGTCATCCGTAATTGGCGTTGTATGAAAAAGGGCTCATGGTTTATGGCTCATGATAACATCGTATTTCAAGGGCGCTTCCCGCTCAACACAAGGAAGCCTTTGTAAGGACTATCCGAAAAAAGGGATCCGGTTTCGGGCATCACCTGGAATGAACCCATTCTTGCCTGACTGTTTCCAAAACCTGTTGGAGGTCTTCCGATTGGGTGATCCTGATATCCACTCCGCTTCCGCTGAGGGCATAGCCGGGTCCTTTTCCCCGCAGCGGTTCCCGCACGACGGTCAGGTCCACTTTATGTTCCATCAGCCATTCGGCCACGCGCATTCCCTTGGCCTTGGGAATCCGGCTGAAGGGGTTGGCGAGAATCTGGTGGGCCTCGACGACTCCATCGTTCAGCCTCAGGGAAATGAAAGCGAAGTAGGGAGCCTCTCCAAAATGAGGGCTGACGGCACCGCGGGTATCCGTCAAGGGAACCGCAAGTAAAAGATGAGTCCGCCGGCTGGGTTCATAGTGGATCAAGATCCGCTCCACATGGGGGATTTTTTTGCGAATGGCTTCCTCTATTTTTTGGCTCACGAGATGCGCCTTCTGCAGATCCGTGGTTTTGAGGGAGATGACCGCTTCCACAAATCTGTAACGCCCCGCATTTCTTCCTACCAAAGACTGAAGCTGTCCCACGAGGGGATGGGATTCGATGATTTTTCTTATTTGCCCGAGGGTTTCAGCATCCAGCGATGCGTCGAGCAATACTCGCATGCCGTCGGAGAGAAGTTCCCAGCCGGCGTATAAAATGAAGACCAGCACCGCGATGGCCGTGAACCGATCCACATTGAAGCCGAAGTATCCCGAGATCAAAGAAGATAAGACCAGAACTGACGAGAGAAGGTCCACCTGACGGTGTTTCGCTTCAGCGATGAGGGTGGGTGAGGCCGTACGTTTGCCGATGATTTTCGCATACCAGCTGAACAGCCAGCAAATAACCACGCTTGCCGCCGCGCCTCCGAGGACGGGTAAGGTGATGACGGGAACACTCGACAATGGCTGCAAGGCCTTGCGGGCGATTTCGACACCGGCGAGAAATATGAAGAAGGCCACGATGACGGAGATGATATTTTCGATTTTATAGAGCCCGTACGGGAAAGATTTGAATTTGCCGGTAGAGAGCTTCAAGCCGATCCAGACGATCAAGGAAGCCATGGAATCCGTGGCCGAATCCAGTGCGTCGGCCGTCAAAGCGAGGCTTCCCGAAAGAACCGCCAGTGCGCCCTTCAGTCCCGCCAGAAAAATATTGGTAAATAAGGCTGCCATCCCAACTCGGTTGATTTGCCGGTCTTCCTCCGCGCGTCGTGCGAGGAAATCATCCTCCGGCTTGAACGAACCTTCCTGCTTTGGTGGAAGAATTTCTCTGTTTTTCTCGGATTCGATGAGGGAAGAATTCATGGAAATAGCCCTTTCAGTCCACTTTCGTGAGCAGAAAAAAAGCGGGGTCTGTTTCATTCTGTGTGCATATTCCGTCAAATCGCAAAGGAAAACAAGCTATTCCCATGCCAAAGCTCAAACGGGGAAGATCGTGATTTTTGAACGGATTCCAGGACACAGACCCAAAAGGTTGGAAACAATTTGATTCCTTATTCCCCAATGGATGGATGCATTTTGTTTCCTAAGCTTCAGTCTCCCCTTGTGAAAATCTGATAAGAGGTTCATTTTATTAGTAATGGGATTGATAAAAATGAATGATTTTTTTGGCACATTCTTTGATTTATCGCTTTCCCAGTGATGTCTACGGACAGTTTGAATCATTCGATCGATTGAGAGGAGTTTACATTTATGGGTTCGTGTCAAAGTCAACAATGCAGCCATGGGGCGGGGCCTCAGGAAGAAAAATCGAAGGAAGATATTCAGCTCGATGAACAGCTCAAACGCATCAAGCACAAATTGCTGGTCATGAGCGGCAAGGGTGGAGTTGGGAAGAGCAGCGTGGCCAGCTACCTGGCGGTGGGGCTTTCCAAGCTCGGTTACCGGGTGGGATTGCTGGACGTGGATCTTCATGGCCCGAGTATTCCGGGGATGCTTGGTTTGCGTGGCATGTTTCGCGTGGATCCCGACGAAAACTTGCTGATTCCACATAAGTACAACGACTTTCTCCAGGTGGTTTCCATCCAGTGTCTGCTGGAAGATTCCGATGCGGCGGTCATCTGGCGGGGGCCGGTCAAGCATGGCGTAATCAAGCAGTTTATTGCCGAAGCGAAGTGGGGAGATCTCGATTTCCTCCTCATTGATTCACCTCCGGGAACGGGGGATGAACCCTTGAGTGTGGCGCAGATGATGCCCGATGCCAAAGCGGTCATCGTCACCACCCCCCAGGAGGTTTCCCTCGCCGATGTGCGAAAGTCCATCAACTTCTGCCGCAAAGTGAATATGCCGATTTTGGGGCTGGTAGAGAATATGAATGGGCTCATCTGCCCGCACTGCAACAAGGAAGTGCCTCTCTTCGGGAAGGGCGGAGGAGGCAAAATGGCGGAAAAGATGGGTGTCCATCTACTGGGAAGCCTTCCCTTCGATCCCCGGGTTGTGGAGAGTGCCGATATCGGTAAATCGCTTCTCGAACAGACCGATGACAGTCCTTTTCTAAAGGCGTTGGGAAAGTTGATTGCGGAAGTGGTTTCCCGCAGTGGTATCCAGCAGGGCGGGACCGTTCAAAAAGAAGCGGGGGCGGCGGATACTCTTTCGGACCCGCAGAGCTTCAAAGTGGCGATACCTATGGCGGGAGGAGCGCTCACCAATCATTTCGGTCATTGTGAGCAGTTCTTGATTGTGGATGTCCAGAAGGGTGTTATTGGAAACAAAGAGACGATCACGCCTCCCCCTCATGAACCCGGTCTTCTGCCCCGCTGGCTGGGAGAGTTGAACGTGAATCTGATCATTGCAGGGGGAATGGGTTCCCGCGCCATCGAGCTTTTCAATCAGCAGAATATCAAGGTCGTCACAGGGGCGCCCTGTTTGCCCCCGGAGGAGCTCATTCAGCAATACCTGGCGAATACGTTGAAGACGGGTGCGAACGCGTGTGACCATTAGAAATTAACCCCCATGATCGGAGTGGTCACAACGAAAAATGAGAAAAAGCAAAGATATGCAAGGCAATAGGAAAAGCGGGAAACGCTCTTGAAAAGCGATGTTATCATGAGCCATGAGCTATGAACCATGAGCCTTTTTCGTATAAAGGAGAGTATGCTATGAAAGTGGCTATCAGCGCCACGGCGAAGAACCTCGATGCCCAGGTGGACCCCCGTTTCGGCCGGGCAGCCTGCTTCCTGCTTGTAGACCCGGAGACGATGGAATACGAGCCGATTGAAAACACACAAAATATTCAAGCCGCTCAAGGTGCCGGAATCCAGGCTGCGACCCTGGTTGCACGCAAAAAAGCGGAAGCCGTGATTACCGGGCATTGTGGCCCCAAGGCTTTTGAGACTCTCAATGCGGCGGGGGTTCGAGTGGTCGTGGGAGTGAGCGGGTCGGTCCGGGAAGCCGTGGAGAACTTCAAAGCGGGGAAATATTCCTATGCCGAAACGGCCGATGTGGAAGGTCACTGGATGTAGAAAGAAGGTGAGCGGGTTCCGTCCACCTTTGGATGTATTTCTTTCCTGCGTAAAGATAAGATAAAAAAAAGCATTGGTTTGAAACTATGATGCACCATTGGTGGAAAGGCATTCCGATGGTGCATTGTTTTTTTTGTTTGAGAAAATTAGACTAATATTTTGAATAAAATGGCACGATATTACATGGATATGATAGGATCATCTGACAATTGAATTGATCGCATCGACCTGGCAGTTTATTGAAACTTGATTTCATTTCATCCAACCGGATAACTAGGAAGGAGAACTGCGTCATGGAAAATCGTCTCCGCGTTTTGATCATCGGTGGAGTGGCTTGTGGACCCAAAAGTGCCTCGCGTTTGAAGCGTCTGATGCCCGATGCGGATATCACTATGATTGAGCGTGGTCGTTTGGTTTCCTACGGCGCATGTGGACTGCCCTATTACGTCGAGGGAGTCTTCCCGGAGGTCAGGATGGTGAGTGAGACGCCGGTGGGAATTCTGTACGAGCCGGCTTTTTTTGAAAAGGTCAAGGGTTTTAAAACCCTCACTCGATTGGAGGCGATCGGGATCGACCGGCGGCGGAAGATCGTTCGGGCTAAAAATCTGGAGACGGGCGAAGAATGCGACTTCCCTTACGACAAGCTGGTTCTCGCGACCGGCAGCAGCCCCATTCGCCCCCCCATTCCGGGAATGGACCTGCAGAATGTCTGGTACATGCGGCACCCGGACGATGCGGAAAGTATGGTGGCCGAGATTGAAAGGCAGGGACTCCGCAAGGCGGTAATCATCGGGGCTGGCTACATAGGCGTTGAAATGGCTGAAGCCTTGCTTCGCCGCGGCCTGGAGGTCACGGTGGTGGAAGCCCAGGACCAGATTCTGCCCCAATTCCTGGATTATGAGATGGCCACCCTTGTCGGCAAGAATTTGCGGCAGAAGGGGGTTCACCTTGTTCTGAGTGAAAAAGTTCTGTCCGTGGAAGGCAAAGAGGGCAAAGTCTCCTCTGTAAAGACCGACAAAGAGACCATCGAAGCGGACCTCGTGTTGGTGGGGGTCGGAGTGCGCCCCAACGATGAACTGGCTCGCGAGGCCGGGCTGGTCTGTGACCCCAAGGGGGGAATTGTCATCAACGGTTACTGCCAGACCAGCGATCCCGATATTTATGCGGGTGGGGACTGTGTCGTCAATCACTGTGCAAATCCTGCAATAAAGGAATCCATGTTCCTGCCCCTGGGGTCCACTTCCAACAAGCACGGGCGGGTCATTGCGGATCACATTGCGGGAATTTCCAGTCCTTTTGTGGGCATCACCGGTACGGGGGTCTGCAGGGTGTTCGATCTCACTCTCGGGCGCACCGGGCTCACGGAAAAGCAGGCGAGGATGCTGTACCCGGACATCGAAACAGCTATTTGGGCGGGGCCGGATATGCCCCACTACATGCCTCAGAGCAAGCCGATCGTGATCAAAATGGTCGCTTCCCGCTCCTCCCGCAAGTTGCTCGGCGTGCAGGCAGTGGGCATGGGAGATGCCTCCAAGCGTTTGGACGTGGCGGCATGCGCCATCTTTTACGGTGCAACGGTGGACCAGGTCATCAATATCGATCTGGGGTACGCTCCACCCTATGCGCCCCCCATGGACCCCCTTGCCACGGCCGCCAATGTGCTTTTGAATAAGCTCAACGGCCTGGCGCGGGGTATTTCGCCGGTGGAAGCCAAACGGCGTATGGACAGTGGGGAGGATTTGGTCATTCTGGATGTACGCACCCCTGAAGAATTGATGATGATGCGGATGCCCCATGACAAGGTGGTTCATATTCCTCTCGGAGCCCTGCGGGGGAAACTGGATCAATTGCCGAAGGATAAAGACATCCTGGCCTTTTGCAAGGTGAGCATGAGGGGGTATGAGGCGCAGCGGATCTTGAATGCGGCGGGATTCGACCGGGTCTTTTTTATCGAGGGAGGCTTGATTGCCTGGCCTTTCGAGCTCTGGACAGCCGGCTGATGAGGGGGGATCGAGAAATGATAAGTATCCGAGCAAAAGTTTATTAACAAAACAAACATGCACCACGGAGACACGGAGAAGATTTTGGAATTTTTATGGAATTCCTCTGTGTTCTCTGTGCCTCCGTGGTGGTAAATGGGGATGTCAGGAGCGACTCACTCCCTTGCATGAAATGGCAGGCGGGGAATCCTGCCTTTAGGGGCGATCCCGGCCCCTGTACCTGGCTTGCTGCAAAGCGTCGCTTCCCGCTTTAAAAACTCAGTGTCTGGTACTCGTCCATCAGGTCCACAAGAAATGGAGCTCCTTCGATGCGTACCCCCGGAATCATTTCGTCGGGGGATAAATACCTGTGGTCCACTCAGGCCTTGCAGGCGATCATCTCGCCTCCGTTCGCCATCATGAAGTCGATAAGTGGCTTCATCTCTTCGCCCGTTGACGCTCGTGCACCTTCCGCCATGCCTAATTGGGCCCAATGAATGGCGTCGTCGATCAGGAAGACTTTTACATCGTGCTTTTTCTCGCAGGCAACTTTCGCGAATTGAAAGGCGCGCGTGGCGCGGCCCGCTTTCTCGAAACCATGGGAAATGATAAAGAGCATCTTACCCATTTCCGGTACCTCCTTTAGGACCTGGTCATTAAGAGTTGTGTTGTGCCAAAGACATTACACTGAGCCGTTGTTCACATCCCCGGGCTTGCCGCGGCATGGGGGCGTTTGGACTTTCCCTTGAGAATCCACAGGCAGGTGTGATCCTCGCCCTGTAGCTGGGCCAGCACGGTTTCTCCCGAACGATCGAGAATGGTCAGAAGATCCTCGATGGTTTGTGGGTCCCGCAAATGGACTTCCAGGATAGCCTCCGGTTCCATGTAAGCCAGTTCCGACTTGCACATCAGCAGGCAATAAGGGGCCAACACGCCGCAAAGATCGAGTTTTTTATCTGCCTGCATCGCTGCCTCCCCGACAAATCCACTGGATATGAACTATACCTGGAGAAAAAAGCAAACTGCATGCCATCGGAAGAAGGTTTTTTTATTTTATAATATATAGTAATTTCAATATATTGATTAATGAAAACTGCAGATGTGTTGTTGGCATGGCAGAGTTGTGTTATTGAAGTGTTTAATCAATGTTTAAACATGCAACAGCCTGGAGGGTGTTCAGTGGAAGAACAGGAGATGAACCGGTCTTTGAAAGAGATCATCAATACCATGAACGACGGTGTGATGTTGATCTCCCCCGACGGCGTCATTTTGATGGCCAATCGCGCCCTGGAAGAAATCACGGGCTATGGACGCGAAGAGCTCATAGGGAGTCCCTGTTCGCTCCTTCATTGCGATGTGTGTGAAGGGGTTCGTTCCGAGGGAAAAGAGCATTGGTGTGAACTGTTCGATCTGGGCTACTCTCACAGAAAACCTTGTTTTCTCATGCGAAAGAATGGTTCCTACGTTCATGTTCTCAAAAACGCTTCACTGCTCAAAAACGGTGACGGCAGGGTCCTGGGGGCTGTCGAGACGGTGACCGACATTTCGGAAATCGACGCACGGGACCGGAAGATCCAGCAGCTTTCCAGTCTCCTGCAGGAACAAATCGGTTTTGAAGGCATGGTGGGAAGATCGCCCGCGATGCAGAAGGTTTTCGATATTGTCCAAAAAGTGGCCCAAAGCGATGCCCCGGTGATCATCTACGGTGAAACCGGCACGGGAAAGGAGCTGGTCGCCCACGCCATCCACAAGCTGGGAAAGCGGCGGGACGCCCCCTATATCCAGCTCAACTGTGCCGCACTCAACGAGGCGCTTCTGGAAAGCGAGCTTTTCGGCCATGTGAAAGGGGCTTTTACCGGGGCTTTCAGCCACCGGGAGGGAAGGTTCGAAGCCGCCAACGGCGGCGATTTTTTCCTGGATGAAATCGGAGACGTTCCCCTGGCCATTCAAGTGAAACTTCTCAGGGTGCTCGAAACCAAGCGGTTCGAGCGCGTGGGGGATCATCGGTCCATGGAGGTGGACGTGCGGATCATCACGGCCACCAACAAGGACCTCGAAAGCCTTGTTTCCCAGGGAAAGTTCCGTGAGGATTTCTTCTTCCGCATCAACGTCATCCCCATCCATCTTCCAGCTCTGAGAGAGCGGATGGAAGACCTGCCCCTGCTCATAGAACACTTCCTGCGGCAGATCCGGACCCGCAGCGGCAAGGAGATATCCGGGCTGAGCGCTGAAGCCATGGAACTTTTCATGAACCACCACTGGCCGGGGAACGTAAGGGAACTCCGAAGCGTTTTGGAATATGCCTTTGTGACGGCGGAAAATGGGTTGATCCACCCGGAGCACCTGCCGGCCCGTTTGACGCAATTCAGGAGGAAGAAAAGCGAAGAGCAGGGCCCTGTACCTATGCTTCCCGATGAAAAGACCGCTCTCATCGATGCCCTTGTCACGTGCCGCGGCAATCAATCCCAGGCAGCACGCATGCTCGGCGTGAATCGTGTTACCGTCTGGCACCGCATCAAGAAGTACGGTATCGACATCAAAGAGTTGATGACACTCTGAAGGTCCGCGGTTTTCACCCGGCCACTTCACGGAGGGCCGCTTCAAAGATCTCCAGGCCGACTTCGATTTCCCCGGAGCTGATGGTCAGGGCGGGGCTGAAGCGGATGGTGCTGTCTCCGCATCCCAGGAGCAGAAGCCCTTTTTGGAAAGCTTTCTGGATCACTGCATTACGCCACTCGGGGGCACGCTCTTTGGTGACGCGGTCCTTGACCAGTTCCACTCCCACCATGAGCCCTTTTCCCCGCACATCTCCCATGCATTCGATGGATTTTTGCATCCGGCGCAGGCCTGTCATGAGCTCTTCTCCACGGGCTGCGGCATTGGCTATGAGGGACTCTTCCAGCAGTTCGATGGTTGCCAGGGCCGCCTGGCAGGAAACGGGGTTTCCGCCAAAGGTGGAAGCATGAGAACCGGCCTCCCAGGTCATGATGGCAGATCGCGCCACCATGGCTCCCAGGGGCATTCCCGACGCGATCCCTTTGGCCAGCGCCATGATGTCGGGCACGACTCCGAAGTGCTCCAGCGCAAACATTTTCCCCGTTCTTCCCATCCCCGACTGCACCTCGTCCGCCACATAGAGAATCCCATACTTTTGAGTCAGCTTGTAGAGTTCCCGGTGGAACTCGGGCGGGGGAACGATATAACCTCCTTCCCCCTGAATGGGTTCCACGAAAACAGCTGCCACCTCTTCCGGAGGAACGGTGGTCCGGAAGAGGGGATCTTCGATCCACCGCACGCAGGCCGTATCGCAGTTGGGAAGGCACATTCCGTAAGGGCACCGGTAGCAATAGGGATAAGGAACGTGCGTGATGCCGGGTACCAGGGGATTATAATATTTCTTTTGGATCGTTTTGCTGGCGGTGAGGGAAAGAGCCCCCATGGTGCGGCCGTGGAAAGCTCCGAAGAAGGCGAGGTTCAATTCCCGGCGGGTGTGCCAGCGGGCGAGCTTGAATGCCGCCTCTATTGCCTCCGCTCCGGAATTTCCGAAGAAGACTTTCCGCCCCTCCTTTCCGGGCACCAAATGGGCCAGCTTTTCGGCCAGCAGGATCTGGGGAGTGTAATAAAAATCCGTTCCGGACATGTGCAACAGCCGTTCGGCCTGTTCCTGGATGGCTTTCACCACCCGGGGGTGGCAGTGACCGGTGGAGCAGACGGCGATTCCTGCGGTGAAGTCGAGAAACGTATTGCCGTCGGGGTCATGAATCCAGAGACCCTCTGCGCGTTCCGCCACGAGAGGATAGGTCCGGGTGTAGGATGGAGATACATAAGCGGTGTCCTTTTCGATCAGCCGGGAAGCTATGGGACCCGGCAATACTGTCTGAATGCTGGGATATCTCATGTTGATCTCCGTATCTGATGGGCCTGCGGCCGTTGAGGGAATCGTCTTTAGAAATCTGCATTCAAAGCAAAAGATAAGCATTCGATCTGGTCAAGCATGAAGTCTATACTTACTTTAAAAATGTTTTAACTCCCGTGACCGGAGCGGTCACAACGAAAAATGAAAAAAGGCAAAGACATGCAAGACAATAGGGAAAGCGGAAAACGCTCTTGAAAAGTGATGTTATCATGGATCATGAGCCATGAGCCTTTTTCATATAAACTCCCATGACCGGAACGGTCACAACGAAAAATGAAAAAAGGCAAAGATATGCAAGGCAATAGGGAAAGCGGGAAACGCTCTTGAAAAAAGTGATGTTATCATGAGCCATGAGCTATGAACCATGAGCGTTTTTCATAATGTTCTCAGTATGCTTCACGATTCAATCCCCCTTGTGGATCAGAAAAGGAAAAAAGCGATGCCGAAAAAAGAAATCGATCTCCCTTACCGGGTGGACTACCTTTCGATCCTGGATGAGAACGGCCAATTGGACAAAGATCTGGAACCCGATATTCCGGACGATCTTCTGATGAAACTCCACCGGGCCATGCTCCTTGGCCGGAGATTCGATGAGCGGATGCTCACCCTGCAACGCCAGGGGCGCATAGGCACTTTTGCTCCCATCAAGGGGCAGGAGGCCTCTCAGCTCGGTGCCGTAGCCTTGCTGGAGCCCGAAGACTGGCTGGTCCCTTCCTTCCGTGAAACGCCCTCCGAACTCTGGCGCGGAAAAAAGATGGAAAACGTTCTCCTCATCTTTGCAGGATACAATGAAGGGGGACACATCCCGCAGGAGCTGAACAACATGCCGGTTGCCATTCCCGTGGGGACCCATCCCCTTCATGCTGCGGGCATAGCCTATGCCATGAAGTATCGCAAAAAGAAGAATGTGGCCATGACCTTCTTCGGAGATGGGGCGACGTCGGAAGGGGATTTTTACGAGGCCATGAACTTCGCCTCGGTGTATCAGGTTCCCATGATTTTTGTCTGCCAGAACAATCAGTGGGCCATTTCCGTTCCCCGATCCAGGCAGACCCATTCCAAAACCCTCGCTCAAAAGGCCCTGGCTTGTGACATGCCGGCGATTCAGGTGGACGGCAACGACATCCTGGCGGTTTACACAGCGGCCAGGGAAGCAGTGGAACGGGCCCGCTCCGGTGGAGGTCCCACCCTGATCGAATGCATCACCTACCGCATGTCGGTGCACACCACGGCGGACGATCCCAAGCGTTACCGCACGGATGAAGAAGTGGCCGAGTGGGAAAAACGCGATCCCATCGCGCGGTTCCAGAAGTACCTCAAGGACAAGGGGCTGCTGACGGATGAGAAGATCGCGTCCCTCGACGAAGAGGTCAAGGGGGAAGTGAAAGAGGCCGAGAAGCGTTGGGAGGAAATGACCAAAGAGGCTCCCGACCCCATGGCGATGTTCGACCACTTGTATGCAGAGCCGCCCGCTTATCTTTTGGAGCAGAAGGAAGAGCTCAAAAGGGAACTGGCTGCAAAGGGGAAGGAGGCGGACAATGGCTAAGCTGACGATGGTTCAGGCAATCAACCTGGCGCTGCACCAGGAGATGGAAAAAGACGATCGTGTTATCGTTTTGGGGGAAGACGTGGGGGTTGACGGCGGCGTTTTTCGTGTCACTGAAGGGCTCATTGAAAAGTTCGGAGCGGAAAGGGTCCTGGATACGCCTCTTGCCGAATCGGGGATTGCCGGCTTTTCCATCGGGATGGCGGTCTACGGGCTGAGGCCCGTCTGCGAGATGCAGTTTTCCGGCTTCAGTTACTTCGCTTTTCACCAGATGGAATCCCATGCGGCGCGTCTTCGAGGGCGCTCTCTCGGGAGGTTTACCGTTCCCATGGTGCTTCGAGCCCCCTATGGCGGAGGCGTTCGCGCCCTGGAACACCACTCGGAAAGCCGGGAAGTCTATTTTGCCCATACACCGGGGCTCAAGATGGTGATCCCTTCTTCGCCGCGAAATGCGCGTTCCCTGCTCATCAGCGCCATTCGCGACCCGGACCCGGTGGTCTTCTTCGAACCCAAAGCTCTTTATAGGGCCTTTCGGGAGGAAGTTCCGGAGGAGGAGGAGACCTTCCCCATCGGCAAATCCCGCCTCGCGAGGGAAGGAAAGGATGTGACGCTCATTTCCTACGGAGCCATGATGCACCCAACCCTGGAAGCCGCCTCCCGGCTCAAGGAAAAGGACGGTATCGATGCCGAGGTGATCGATCTTTTGACCCTTTCGCCTCTGGACGATGCTCTTTTTACCGAATCGGCCAGGAAAACGGGACGCGTCGTGGTGGTGCATGAAGCTCCCCGCAGCTTCGGCGCCGGAGCGGAAGTGGTGGCCCGCCTGGTGGAAAAGTCCTTCCTCTACCTGGAAGCCCCCATTCGAAGGGTTACGGGTTTTGACAGCATCATTCCCCTATATCAGAGGGAAATGGACTACCTGCCCGGTGTATTTCGCATCACTAATGCCGTTCGAGAGGTTCTCAACTTCTGAACCGGTCTTTTAAAGTGTTTCGCTTCTTTCCGTGGGCGGAAGAAAAATGCGCTGCGGCTGCGGCAATGCCGGAGCTTCCGAGGAGGAGATATGGCAAAAGAGTTCAAGCTTCCCGATCTTGGGGAGGGAATCCACGAAGGGGAAATCGTCGAAATTCTCGTCTCTGTGGGGGACAGAGTGGTGGATGGCCAGCCCATTATGCTGGTGGAGACGGATAAGGCCACGACGGAAATTCCTTCGCCCGTGGATGGGGTGGTGAAAGAGATCAGGGTCAAACCCGGCGATCTGGTCAAGGTGGGACAGGTACTCATGACTTTCAGCGATGACGGCGAGAAAGCGGTTGCCGGGAGAGCGCCTGCACCGAAAGAAGAAGCACGGGTGGAGGAAGCCGGGGCTCCTGCGGCCAAGGCCACGGAAAAACCTGGCGAAAAGCGGGAAAAAGCGCCTGCACCCAAAGCGGAAGCCCCACCTGAGCGGGAAGGTCCGGTCCCTGCCGCTCCTTCCACGCGGCGCCTGGCGCGTGAACTGGGTGTGGATCTGCGCCGGGTTACGGGCAGCGGGCCGGGAGGCCGGGTCACATCGGAAGATGTCCGGGAATTTGCCGAAAAGGGCGGGAAAGCTCCCGAGGCCGCTAGGGAGCCCGAAGCTCGAGTGGAGCGAGCGGTCGAGGCGCCTCCTGCTCCTGCCGTTCCTCCCCTTCCCCGGTTCGATGAGTTCGGGCCGGTGGAAAAGATTCCGTTGCGATCCGTTCGCCGTGCAACGGCTAGGCATATGGCCCTGGCCTGGTCTCAGATTCCCCATGTCACCCACCAGGATGTGGCCGACATCACCGACTTGGAAGCCTTCCGCCTCAAATACAAGGGGGATGTGGAAGCCAAAGGGGGAGCGCTGAGCCTCACCGTATTCGTGCTCAAGGCTGCTGTGGCCGCTCTCAAAGCCTTCCCCCGCTTCAACTCCAGCCTCGACATGGAGGCGGAAGAAATCGTTTTGAAACACTACTACAACATCGGAGTGGCGGTGGATTCGGAAAAGGGGCTCATCGTTCCGGTGATTCGGGACGTGGATCGAAAGAGCCTGACCGAGGTGGCGGTGGAACTTAGAGGCTTGGCCGAGCGGACTCGCGAAGGAAAGGCGGACCGGGATGAAATGGCCGGCGGAACCTTTACCGTCACCAACATTGGACCGCTGGGGGGCACAGGGTTCACGCCCATCGTGAATTACCCGCAGGTGGCTATCCTGGGCATGGCGCAGGCAAGGCTACAGCCCGTCATTCAAGGAGACCTTCGCAATTATAAGCTGGTTCCGCGATTGATGCTGCCCCTGATCCTGGGCTTCGATCACCGGGTGGTGGATGGCGCCGATGCAGCGCGGTTCCTCGGCATGATCATCGAATCCCTGCAGAATCCCGAGAAGCTGATGATGGTGATGTAGTACTTTGTTCCTTTGAAGAAACAGAGCCTGAGGAGAACCGAAATGATGGTCATGGGTGAATTCACGCAGGAAACGGATGTTCTGGTCATAGGAGGCGGGCCCGGAGGTTATGCGGCTGCGTTCCGTGCGGCGGATCTTGGATTCGACGTGACCATGGTGGATGCGGGAGAGCGACCCGGCGGGGTATGCCTCTTTCGCGGCTGCATTCCTTCCAAAACGCTTCTGTATGTTTCAGAGGTCATGCACGATGCCCGCAGTGCGGGGCAGATGGGGGTCTATTTCGAAGAACCCCGGGTGGATCTCAAAAAGCTGCGGGAATGGAAAAACGGGGTCATCGACCGGCTCGCCGGAGGGCTTGAGGAGCTTTGCAAACGGCGCGGCGTTCAGTTCATCAAGGGGCGTGCGGCTTTTGAAAGTTCCGATCATGCCCGCCTTTTCGATGCCGAGATTTCCCATGTGAAGTTCCGTCATGCCATCCTTGCGACGGGTTCCCGCCCAAACCCGCTCCCGGGCGTGGAATTCAGGAAGGGCGGGCGCGTGATGGGATCCACCGGGGCCCTGGAACTTCGGGATATCCCCGAACGGTTGCTGGTGGTGGGAGGCGGCTATGTGGGGGTGGAACTGGGTTCCGTTTACGCCTCTCTTGGGAGCCGCGTGACCCTGGTGGAGTTTTCCGAAAGACTCATGGCGGGAGCGGATGCGGACCTCGTGCAGCCCCTTGTCAAAAGGCTCTCGGAACTCTTCGCCGCTATCCACACTCAAACCAGGGTCAAGACCCTGCAGGAATACGATGACCGTGTGGAGGTCGTGCTGGAAGGGGAAGTGAACGAACCTAGGCAGACCTTCGACCGCGTGCTGGTCTCCATCGGGCGGAGTCCCAATTCGCGGGATATTGGACTTGAAAACACGGGGGTCAAAGTGGATGAGCGGGGATTCGTTCTGGTGGACGATCAGCGCCGCACCGGTGACGCCAAAATTTTTGCCGTCGGCGACGTGGTGGGTGGGGCCATGCTGGCTCACAAGGCCATGTATGAGGGCAAAGTGGCGGCCGAAGTCATCGCCGGCAAGCCTTCCGCCTTTGACGTCCGGGCTATCCCTGCCGTGGTTTTCACCGATCCGCAGATTGCCTGGTGCGGACTCACCGAGGAAGAGGCCCGAAGGCGGAATCGCCCGGTGAAGGTGTCCCGCTTTCCCTGGTCCGCTTCGGGCCGCGCTGTGAGTATGGGGGTGAGCAAGGGGCTGACCAAGCTGATCATCGATCCGGAAAGCCGGAGCGTTCTCGGCATGGGAATCGTGGGGCGCGAAGCCGGGGAAATGATTTCCGAAGGGGTGCTGGCGGTGGAAATGTCTGCCCTGGCCGAAGACATGGCCCTTTCCATGCACCCGCATCCGACCCTTTCCGAAACCGAAGAAGAAGCGGCGGAAGCTTTTCTCGGCAGTTCGACGCACATTCTTTCGCAGCGGAATTGAAATGAGAGTGAGGATCTGATCCTATGGACCGGAGAATTTGCCACGTCTGCTCTTTGGGGCGTATCGATTACGGGATCGCCTGGAAGATGCAAAAGGCCCTGGCTGCGGCCCGTGCTGAAGAGCGGATACCGGATACACTGCTCCTGCTGGAACATCCCCCCACCTACACCCTGGGGCGGCGCACGGATCCCTCGCACTTCCTGGTTCCACGTGAGCTGCTCTTGCGGCAGGGAGTGGCGGTATACCATGTGGACCGTGGAGGGGACATCACCTTCCATGGACCCGGGCAACTGGTGGGGTATCCGGTCTTGAACCTGCAGGGGTGCCCCGGAGGCCCCAGCCGCTATCTGCGCGACCTCGAAGAAGTGCTCATAGAAGGGTTGGCAGCATTGGGAGTGGCATCCGGAAGGCTCAGCGGATTCACGGGGGTCTGGGTCGGCCATGAAAAGATCGCCGCCATTGGGGTCAAAATCAATGCCCGTCGCATTACGGAACACGGATTTGCCCTCAATGTTTCGACAGACCTCCATTATTTCAACCAGATTGTCCCCTGCGGCATTCGCGAAAAGGGGGTGACCTCCCTGGAGCAGGTCCTGGGGCGTTCCGTAGCGATCTACGAAGTGGAAAGAGAAGTGGCTCACGCCTTCGGGAAGGTCTTCGATCTGGAAATGGTCGAGGTTTCCCCGATCGAGATCGCTTCCTTCATTGAGGAAAAGCATGAAGCGGCAAGATCTTGAAAGAAAAAAAGATAGCACCGGCGCAGCCGATAATGGACATTGGCAGAAAACGCCGAAGCCCTCCTGGATTCGAGTGCGGTTGCCTTCCGGAGAAGCGTTTCAGCGGCTCAAAGACCTCATGCGCAGCAAATCCCTGCACACGGTGTGTGAGGAAGCCCGTTGCCCCAACATGGCCGAATGCTGGGGATGCGGGACGGCCACCTTTTTGATTCTCGGAGACATCTGCACGCGGGATTGCCGGTTTTGTGCGGTCAAGACGGGAAATCCCGGACTCAATTTCTTGAACTTGAAGGAGGAACCCGGGCAAGTGGCGGATGCAGTGGCCGCCATGGAACTGAGGCATGCCGTCATCACGTCCGTTACAAGGGATGACCTCGAGGATGGCGGTGCCTCCATTTTTGCTGAAACCATAAGGAAGATCCACGAACGGACTCCCGGGTGCACGGTGGAGGTCCTGATTCCGGATTTCAAGGGGAACCTCGACTCCCTGAAGGCCGTGGTCAAAGCCCGTCCCGATATTCTGGGCCATAACGTGGAAACCGTTCCCCGTCTCTACCCTCTGGCGAGGCCTCAAGCCGCATATGGGAGGTCTCTTCGTGTTCTCGGGGTGGTCAAGGAAATCGACTTGAATATTCTTACGAAATCGGGCGTTATGGTGGGGCTTGGTGAGACGCGGGAAGAAATCCTGGATGTCATGAAGGACTTGAGATCGGTCGGCTGCGATATATTCACCATAGGCCAATATCTTTCTCCGACCCAACATCACCTGCCCGTTGTCCGCTATTATACTCCCGAAGAATTCGAATCCCTCAAGGAAGCGGGTATTCGGGCCGGCTTCCGATGGGTGGAATCGGGTCCTCTCGTTCGAAGTTCTTACCATGCAGAGGCCCAGGTCCGGGAACTGCGAACTCGACAGGTCGGTATTACACATGGCCCGGTTCAATCATGACTCCGGTGTGTTTTGTCTTTAACGGGTCCAGGTTTCCGTCCGGCCAAAGAAAGAAACCCCCATAAACCCTCTCAATTTCAGCCGATTGTTCCCATCCATCGAGATTTTGGCTTTGTAAAATTTTCCATTTTCAGGGTTGTAAATCCTTCCTTTTTCCCATTTATTGTCGCCGCTATAGGAAAATCCCTGCAGGATCTCCAAACCCAGGTAAGGACGCGACCTGAGCCTCGGGTCCGGGTTGTTGCGGTCCACTTTCGGCAATCCCGCCATTCCTCCCTCATCGTAGGGTGGGAAGTCAGGTTCTTCCAACCAGGCAATTTTGCCGCAATATTTTGTTCCGCACCTGTAAATTTCAATTTTGGCGTCCTTGTCCCGGGTGTTCCATACTCCCAGGATCGCATCTCCATCCGAGGCATGGAGAGACGAGCCCGGCATGAAGAGAACCAATGAAAGCAACAGCAAAATGAACTTGAACATTGTCCTTTCTCCCGAATTCCCGGCACGGATTTTCCATTCACCGTTTCATTTTTGGTGAAGTATTCAACTCATCCGCTCCCACACGGTGAGCTGCGAAAGGGTGTGCTGAAACTTGCGCTTCGTTTCGCGGATCACGAACTCAATGTCTCGTGGTTCTGCAATGAGCCTGAAATGCTCTTTCAGCAGTTCCCGCATCCCGTCCAGCGTGGTGTAGGGTTCTCCTGCCTTTCTGAACCCCCCGATCCAGTTTTCCCGGCTGGTGAACTCTTCGAGCCACGTGTAGGGAGAAGTTATGATCAGCAACCCGCCTTCATGGAGCCGCTCGTGAATGCTGGTGAGGAATTTGCGCGGGGCATGGAGGCGGTCCAGGAGGTTTCCCGCAAAGATCAGGTCATAACCGGTGAAGTGCGGCTCGAGGTTCGCGGCATCGGCCTGGAAAAATTCCACTCTCTCCCTGGTCTGGTCCAGGTTGAAGTCGGATAGCCGTGCTTCATGGTAAGAGACGATTTCGCCCTCTTCCGGCAGTTCGTAGCGGATGATCCCCTTTTCCTGGAGCTGAACGGCAATACGAACGAATCTTGCGGAAAAGTCCAAACCCGTAACGAAATCAAATTCCCGGGCCAGCTCAAAAGTAGATCTTCCCACGGCGCAGCCAAGATCCAGCGCTCTCTTCATGGGACGACCCTTCATGGCTTTCAGGCAGATTTGAGCGCACTTGACGGGGAAGAGCTCCACTCCGAAATATTTCTCTCCGTAGTGAGCTTCACAGTACTGGGAAACAGCGACATCGGTTTCGTACATGCCCTGATGGGTCTCTTCCGTCATCCGTTGATGGCTTCCAGGGTTTCCCAGCGTTCATAGGCTGCAGCCAGTTCCTGCTCCAATGATTGCAGGCGGGTTTTGGCCTTCACGATGTCGCTGCCCTCTTTCTTGTAAAAATCCGGGTCGGCCATGGCGCTGTAGAGTTCCTGTTGTTCGGCTTCGAGAGCCTCGATGTACTGCGGGAGGGTTTCCAGTTCGCGCTGTTCTTTGAAGGTCAGCTTTCGAGGGCGTTCGGGCCGGGAGTGCTGCCGTTCCTGTTTGGCCTTGGGCTTTTCCTTTTTCTGCGGCTGGTCCGGCTTCCGCTGCATCAACCAGTCATCGTAGCCTCCAACATATTCATTGACTCTCCCCTCCCCTTCAAAGACCAGCGTGCTCGTCACCACATTGTTGAGAAAAGCTCGATCGTGGCTCACGAGAAAGAGAGTCCCGGGGTAGTCCATGAGTAGCTCTTCCAGGAGTTCGAGGGTTTCGGCATCCAGGTCGTTGGTCGGTTCGTCCATGATGAGGACATTGGAGGGCCTGGCAAAAAGACGGGCCAGCAGCAGCCGGTTGCGTTCCCCACCCGAAAGGATGCTCACGGGGCTTCGGGATCGCTCGGGAGAAAAAAGGAAATCCTGCAGATAACCGATGACATGGCGGGGTTTTCCGTTGATGATGACCGTGTCCTTCCCGTCGGCGACATTTTCCTGCACGGATTTGTTCTCATCCAGCTGTGTGCGCAACTGATCGAAATAGGCGACTTCCAGGCGGCTTCCCAGGCGCAGGTGCCCTTCATCCGGGGGGAGTTCTCCCACAAGGATCCGCAGGAGAGTGGTCTTGCCCGCTCCGTTGGGACCGATGATCCCCACCTTGTCTCCGCGCAGGATGGTGGTAGAAAAATTCTGAACAATGGGTTCTGTCCCATAGCTGAAGCTCACGCCTGAAGCTTCCACCACCAGTTTTCCCGACCTCTCCACATCCTGCACCTGCATGCGCACGTTTCCAGTGCGTTCCCGTCTTGCCCGCCTGATTTCACGCATTTTTTCCAAGGCGCGCACTCGCCCCTCATTGCGGGTGCGCCGGGCCTTGATGCCCTGCCTGATCCAGATTTCTTCCTGCGCCAGCTTCTTGTCGAAGCGGTTCCACTGCACTGCTTCAGCATCCAGCACGTCCTGTTTGCGCTGAAGGAAGGTGTCGTAATCGCAGGACCAGTTCACGAGGCTTCCCCGGTCCAGTTCGATGATGCGGGTTGCCAGTTTGCGCAGAAACATCCGGTCGTGGGTCACGAATAGCAGCGTGCCGCCGTAGCGCAGCAGAAAGTCTTCCAGCCACGTGATGGCATCTATATCCAGATGGTTGGTGGGCTCGTCCAGGAGTAAAATGTCGGGATCGCAGGCCAGGCCACGAGCCAGAAGCACGCGGCGTTTGAGTCCGGAGGAAAGGACTTCGAAGGAGGCGTCCGGGTCCAGGTTCATGCGTGAAATCACCTGATCCACTTGCTGTTGCACACGCCATTGCTCTTCCGAACAAGGAGGGTGGACTGATTGGCTCTCCGGAAGAGTTCGAAAGCTTCCTCCTGCACCCGCCACGACATCGGCAATGCGTCCCTGCAATCCCTGAGGGACTTCCTGGGGAAGGTAAGCGATCCGCAATCCCGCCTGGCGAATGATCTCGCCGGCATCCGGGGAGATTTCACCTTGAATGACTCGCATCAAGGTGGATTTGCCCGCGCCGTTGCGGCCGAGAAGACAGACCCGGTCACCACGTTCGATTTGAAGGCTCAAATTTTCAAGGATCGGCGGTCCACCGAAAGCGACCGTCACATCCCGCATACTCAACAATGCCATTTTACCCTTTCGGTTTTGAGGTCCAAAGTTCAAGTTAGAACCTATCCGGAACCCCCCTGTGGACTTTGCGCCCCCCCCTTCAATTCCCCCCTTGAGGGGGAACCAAGGGGGGTGTCCGCTGCCGACGCAGGTTTTCGGATAGGCTCTTGGTCCGATTTTCATCCGGTATACTTCTATCTGCGGGTGGAACCGCTTTTCTTGAAGTTCGCATTCCGCTTGCTCGAGCTCCTGGCGCCCGGCGGGAGCCTTCTATCATTTCCAACGCCTTGAGAGGATCTTGGAATCTGGGGGCGCGCCCGGACTCCTTCCGGTTTGGGCGGTAGAACGAGCCATTCATCCTCCGGATGGATGCAGTGCAATTCCGTGCCCAGGAATTTTTCGATGGCAGGGATCTGGAAGGCGTCGTCTTCCGAGGCGAAGCTGATGGATATCCCACTGGCTCCCGCGCGGCCCGTCCGGCCGATGCGGTGCACGTAATCTTCGGGGTCGAGGGGAAGATTGTAATTGATGACGTGGCTGACGGCATCCACGTGGAGACCTCTTGCCGCCACATCCGTTGCAACGAGCACCCGGATTTTGCCAGCCCGGAAATCTTCCAGGGTCCTGATGCGTTTTTTCTGATCCACCTCACCCGACAGCAGAGCGCAGCTGATGCCGTAGTCCCGGAATTTTTCCGTCAGCTTTCGAGTCAAGTCCCGGCGGTTTCCGAAAACGATGACCCGGTCGAGCTTTTGAAGCGTAATGATATTGTAGAGCAGGGCGAACTTTTCTTCCGTGGTGGTGATGTAGATGATCTGTTCCACCGTGTCGGCGGCCACGTGTTCCGGCTCGATTTCCACCATGACGGGATCTCTGGTCCATTGAGAAGCGAACCGGGTGACCTCCGGCGTCAGAGTGGCGCTGAAGAGCATGGTCTGACGGTTGGCTTTGGGAGGGGTGCTGCGAATGATGCGCTGCACATCGGGGATGAAGCCCATATCGAGCATGCGGTCGGCTTCGTCGATGATGAGAATTTCAAGGTTGCCGAGATGGATGTCTCCCTGGCGCAGAAAATCCAGCAGGCGGCCCGGAGTGGCCATCACCACGTCCACTAGTCCACTGGTGAGCGAGCGCTTCTGTTTTTCATAATCCATTCCACCGAAAACGCTGACGATTTTGACCGGAGTATACTTGGCCAATGCACGGGCATCTTTTTCGATCTGAAGCACCAGTTCCCTGGTGGGGGCGAGAATGAGGGCCCGGGGCGTTCCACGGCGTCTTTTTTCGGGCGAGGGTTTGGTGAGAAGGTGCGCCAGAATCGTGATGAGGAAAACAGCGCTCTTACCTGTTCCCGTTTGCGCTTTGCCGGCGGCATCCGCTCCCTGGATCGCCTGAGGCAGGATTGCAGATTGAATGGGGGTGCAGTACTGGAATCCCAGGTCGTAGATACCGTGCATGATTTCATTGGGAAGATCCAGGTCATGAAAGCGGGTTTTACCCTCCTCTTCAGGGACCTGAAATTCTGAAGGGTCCCAGGGTTCTTCCAGGGCGATGAATGGTTCTGGCCGGTAAGCCTCCCTCTCGGGAAGGGGTGTCTCTTCTTTCCTGGGGCCGCGCCGCCTGGGGCGCCGTCTGGACCTGGATTTCCTGCGTTCCAGGTCGGATTCTCTTGATTCAGAGATTCTCCTCTGCCCGCCTGCTATCTCCCCTTTTTCCTTTGTGGCAGGCGCTGCGGCCTCCTCCGGCGACGATTCTTTGTTTGCTCCGTTTCCCAATTTGCGGAACCAGCTGCGGACATTTTCAATGATAGAATGGATCAACGTCTCTCCTCTGTTTAAGTGAATTCGCGCTTGTTCGTTCAAGTCGAGCGACCAACTGCAATGTGAGCGGTCGGCGATGATAATTTATTAATTTACATCAGTTTAACATATTTAGTTCGGAAAAAAGCCTGCAGACGAAGGTTTTCTGACGACTTACTTTTGCATGAGCACTCAGCCCGGATCTTTTTCGGAGGCCCAAAGGAGGGGAGGCAAGATAGGGGAGATAGGGGACGGGAATACAAAAGAGAATGGAAAAAAGCCCGGGCTGTTCCCCCCCGGGCTGTCATATGCTTTTCAGGCACCAGGAGATCAATCATGTTCGCGGGTTTTGCGGAACTCGATGTCCGGAAAATCTTCCATGATAAACCCCAGCCGCCATTCATTGGGAGCCAGGTAAGCCAGATGCCCTTCGGCGTCATGAGCCAGGTTCCCCTGATTTTTCTTTTCAAACTCTTCCAGCTTCTTTTTGTCTTTACAGCTGACCCACCGGGCGGCCGCAAAGGGGGCGGGTTCGTAGATGGCCTCTACTCCGTATTCGGCTTTGAGCCGCGCCATGGTCACATCGAACTGCAGAATCCCTACAGCCCCCAGGATATAATCGCGTCCAACGATGGGCCGGAAAAACTGGACAGCTCCCTCTTCAGCAAGCTGAGTCAGCCCCTTTTGAAGCTGCTTGAGTTTGAGAGGGTTTTTCAGAACGACCCGCCGAAAATGTTCCGGAGCAAAATTGGGGATGCCCGTAAATTTCAGAGGTTCTTTTTCGGTGAAAGTGTCTCCAATTTTTATGGTCCCGTGGTTGTGAATGCCGATGATGTCGCCGGCGTAGGCCTCTTCCACGTTGGCGCGGTCCTGAGCCATGAAAATGGTGGCATTGGAGATGGCGATTTCCTTACCGATGCGATGATGCATCACCTTCATGCCGCGAGTGAACTTCCCGGAACAGATACGCAGGAAAGCGATGCGGTCCCGGTGAGCGGGATCCATATTCGCCTGAATTTTGAACACAAACCCGGAAAAGGCCTCTTCGTAGGGGGAGACTTCCCTGGAGACGGTCTTTCTCGCACCCGGCGCCGGAGCCATTTCCACAAAGGCATCCAGGAGTTCCCGAACGCCGAAGTTGTTGAGAGCGCTCCCGAAGAAAACGGGGCTCTGGTTTCCTTTCAGATAATGAGCCGTCTCAAGGGGATTGGCCGCTCCCTCCAACAGTTCCACATCTTCACGAAGCTTGTCTGCCTGGCTGCCCAGGAGTGCGTCCAACTGGGAGTCCGAAAGGTCGGTGATGACGATTCCCTGCTGATGGCGGGTTTCCTTTCCGGGAGTGAAGAGGTGGAGCTCTTTACGATAGAGGTTATAGACGCCTTTGAAGCGCTTTCCCATACCGATGGGCCAGGAGAGGGGCGTGCACTCGATCTGGAGCTTGTCTTCGATTTCCGCCAGAATATCCAGGGGTTCGAGCCCTTCCCGGTCCAGTTTGTTGACGAAGGTGATGATGGGGGTATTGCGCATGCGGCATACCTCCATCAGCTTTTCGGTCTGGGGTTCGACTCCTTTGGCGCTGTCGATCACCATGAGAGCACTGTCCACGGCCGTGAGAACCCGATAGGTATCTTCCGAAAAGTCCTGGTGGCCGGGAGTATCCAGCAGATTGACCTCAAAGTCCCGGTAATTGAACTTCATGACTGAAGTCGTTACGGAGATGCCGCGCTCCCTCTCGATGGCCATCCAGTCGCTCGTGGCATGCCGCTCGGCCTTGCGCGCCTTGACGGCTCCAGCCAATTGAATGGCGCCGCCGAAGAGCAACAGCTTTTCCGTGAGGGTGGTCTTGCCCGCATCCGGGTGACTGATGATGCCGAAACACCGGCGCCGGTCGACTTCTTTCTGGAGTTGCTTGTCCACTGCTTAAACCTCAAGGTAGAAATGATGCACAAACAAAAAAAATCGGGCCGATGTGTCATCAGGCCCGTTTTGTAACCTTTAACGACTTTAATAATAAAGCAAAAATGGACTGCAGGTCAATTCCGGATTGTGCTCCGAAAATGCGGAGAAATTCTATTGGGGATTGTCCGCCGCCCCGAAAGAACGTTCAAAAAGGTCGCGAATGGCTTGGCGCCCGTCGTCCGTGAGATAACGGGTCCCCGTTCCCGCAAAGGTATCGTGGGATACCACGGGAGTATCCGGCACCCACTGGTTGTTTTCCCAGCTGAACCACTGCTTTTTGTCCTGATCGTAAACGCTTACGGGACGGTTGAAAAATTTCGCCAGTTCCACGCCCCAGCCGGTTCCGCCTTTGACGGTATCGTTGTCTTTGATCCAGCCCACGGCAAAAACCTGGTATCCGTTGTTGACCATGTGAAAGATGGACTGCATGACCCGGCGAATCTTTTCCACCGTCGTGTATGTTCTGCCCATCCTTTTGTAGACGATTTCCATGCTGATATCGCCCTTTTGAAGCTCTTCCTCGGTCAGGAACTTCACGCTCTTGACGCGGTCCATTTCATGGCCCACGAAAGTAAAATTGACTTCACGGATTCCCCATGCTTCCGCGTTTGCTCCAAATTCCGCTTCCGCTCCTTTGAGTCCTCCGCTGTAAAGAGTCACTTTTGAACGATCGATCATTAATTTATCTCCCTGTGATCTGGTCATGTCTGCATTAAAATCTCCGAGCTTCGAAGGTTCGTCCGCCGTGTCTCATTATTGTCATACCCACGAGAAAACGCGGGATGTCGGGAGAAAATAGCCTTGCCCGAGTTGAACGTTGAACATTCGATGAAGTCCGGAAAATCACCTGATGCACTTTTTTCTGAAAGATGAACTTCCCCTTTGAAATTCATGAACCGGTATTGGAACCGATTCGCTTCATCTTTACAAGCCCAAACTTAGAGCCTATCCGAAAACCTTCCTCGACAGCTCCCCCCTCGAGGGGGGACCCGGGGGGTGTCGCAAAGTCCACAGGGAGGGTCAGGGTTCTTAGGTGCAAAAAACTCCCCAGCAACAACAATGCAGGACCAAAGATCTTGGAATTTAGAGATTAATCGTGTTTTCTCCGATCATCCGAATTTCAGGGAGCGTTTTGTCAATCATAGTAGAAATCATCGTCATCCCAGGAACGTTTTCCGGACTTTCGTTTTCGTTTCAGGCCCCTCGGTGCGTTTTCCCCCCTGTCGTCGCGGGATTTCTGTTTCCGGTTACGGCGTGAAGGAGAATCGAAATCCTTGGTTAAAGGCGGCTCGGCCATGGAGGTGTCTTTGATCCAATCCGTGTTTGGAGTGGGAGGACGGCGCGAAAATGATGGCGCAGGCGGTGAACTGATTCTCCCCGGGGAGCTGCTTTCTTTGGGGCGAGCTTCGTTGATGGCGAGGGGTCTGTTCTTAAAAGGCTGATTGTTGAATTTGCGTATGGCTTCTTCCGCTTGAGCACGGTCGGCGAACTCAACGAATCCAAACCCTCGGGCCTTTCCGGTTTCTCTATCCATTGCCACCTGGACAAAAGACAGCGTTCCGACTGCCGAGAAGTATTCCCTTAACTCTGCTTCGGTTGTGTCATAGGGAAGATTCCCAACAAAAAGTCGAACTGGCATTAATCTGGTGCTCCTGTTTCTGTGAATAAATTATTGACCTGCACATGAATCTTAATCTGTTGACAAAACACCTGCCGGCGGGATGCACCCACCACCAAGAGGCATACCATCCAGGGAAAACCGTTTGTATGGAGAATGGATACCGCACAGCTCGCACTCTATCTATCATTACTTCCAGATTAAATCATCAAAATATATCGCTTCCCGGCCTGTCTGAAGCAAACTTTTTTCGTTGGGCTCTTCTTTGAAATTGCTGCGAAATTCCCTTTCTCAAACACATCGGGATTTCAGGCGGGCTAGAAGAGGGTTTGAGACGGCACGAAGCGGCAACAAGTTATGAAGTGGAAAAAATCAGCTGGATCTCTCTTTGGATCCAAGGCATCTAGGTTTCCGGGCCGCATTGAAAAATCAATACGCCCTATTATCTTAAATGAATAAAAATTATTAGAAAAGGGGGAACAATATGTTGAATTTGGAGGAACTCAAGTCTCGAAGAGATCTCGTGGATCGGTTCGATTGGGAAATGACTCCGGAAACCGCTGTGGAGACTTACCTCGAATGGGGAACGGGCTGGGCACGAAAGGACAGTTTTGTGCGTCATGCGGAGCAGGAATCCTATTATTTTGTCATTTACGACTGGGAAGAACCCCTTCAGGTAACTCTCGTCAGGATAGACACTCAGAATTCTGAAGATATCGCCAAGATTCAAGCTCCGCGGGAACTGATTGAAAGGGCCATCAACGAAGCAGGGAGAAAACCGGGGGTAGGAGTCTATGCCATCAATGATGAACTCAAGGATTGGTTGAAAAAAGCTTTACAATGTTAGAATGTCAAGTTCGTCCGTTTTTCAGGTTTTATAGCGTGTTTCAAACCGATTCCGGTTTTTGCGCACTCAAATTTCTCCCAATCCAGTAAGGCTCCGTATTACTCCTGGATTATACTCCGCGCGGATGAGATCCTGACTTCTTGATGATCTTGTAGGAGCGGCTTCCAGCCGCGACAAAAATAGCCGGCTCCCAAAAAATCGTGCATGGAAGGCGCTCCTACAAAACATACAGAAGTCAAGGTTTTCAACTGTTCACAGTATTTATATGACTGCAGGATGGGTGGGAAGGAGAAGAAAATGGAGGAAATATTGCAAAAACTGAATCTATCGCCGGTAAATTCAGGAGCGGGTACCGGTACGGAGTGGCTGGAATGCGGAGGGGATATTCTGGAATCCGTTTCCCCTGTGGATGGCCGGATCATAGCTCGAGTGAAGCAGGCATCGAATGAGGATTATGAACGGGTCATGGACCGGGCCGTGTCGGCTTTCGATGCATGGAGCGGGGTGCCGGCTCCCTTGCGGGGGGAAGTTGTTCGGCGCATGGGCAATGCCATGCGGGAGCGGAAGCGGGACCTCGCCGCCCTTTTGAGTCTCGAGGTCGGAAAGATCCGTTCCGAGGCGGAAGGAGAAATTCAGGAGATGATCGATATTGCGGACTTTGCGACCGGTCAATCCCGAATGCTCTACGGGTTTACCATGCAAAGCGAACGGCCGGGCCATCGCATGTATGAACAGTGGCATCCCCTAGGGCCCATCGGCGTCATCACCGCGTTCAACTTTCCTGTGGCCGTATGGTCGTGGAACGCCATGATCGCCCTCATTGCGGGAGATACCGTGGTCTGGAAACCGTCGAGCAAGGTGCCTCTCACCTCCCTTGCCACCATGAAAATCGTGGGGCGCGTGATCGAAGAACAAGGGCTTCCCGAAGGAATTCTCAGTGTGGTGATCGGGCGCGGCCGCGATGTCGGAGAACGACTGGTGGTGGACCGCCGACTGCCCCTCATTTCCGCCACGGGAAGTGTGGCCATGGGGCGTAAAGTGGCGCAGGCGGTGAGCGCCCGCCTGGGACGGTCTCTCCTGGAACTAGGGGGGAACAATGCCGTCATCGTCACACCGGATGCGGATCTTTCCCTGGCGGTTCGAGCCATTCTTTTCGGGGCTGTGGGCACTGCGGGCCAGAGATGCACCACCACACGCCGTGTGATTGCTCATAAAAGTATTTTTGATTCCCTGGCGAATGCCCTCGTGGCCGCTTACAGAAAAGTGCCCATCGGAAATCCCCTTGAAGAGGGAGTCCTCATGGGGCCCCTGATCGACCGGGAGGCGGTGGCGAAAATGCAGAAAGCTCTTGAGGCCTTGAAAGCGCAGGGCGGCCGGGTGCTCTACGGTGGAGAGGTGCTCTCGGGTGGGCTCTACGATGCAGGGACCTATGTGACACCGGCCATATGCGAAGCCCGCAGCGACTACCCAATCGTCCGGCAGGAAACCTTTGCCCCCATTCTTTACATGATTCCCTACGAAACGCTCGAGGAGGCCATCGAATACCATAACAGCGCGCCGCAGGGGCTTTCCTCGGCCATCTTCACCAACGACCTTCGTGAGGCCGAATATTTCCTGAGCCACAGGGGCAGTGATTGTGGTATCGCCAATGTCAATATCGGGACATCGGGGGCGGAAATCGGAGGAGCCTTCGGCGGCGAGAAGGAAACGGGCGGAGGCCGGGAAGCGGGGTCGGATGTCTGGAAGACATACATGCGGCGTCAGACCACGACCATCAACTGGTCCGGGGAAATGCCCCTGGCACAAGGGGTCCGGTTCGATGTGGAATAGTGGAAAATATCCTCAATGATAAAGAGGCTTAGGCAGAATGGGCAAAAGCGGAGCTTCGCCCATGAGAAGAAGCCCCGCCATAATTCAATTTCTTCAGGATAGCTCGCTAAATGAAAGTGATTAAAAACAAGTTCTTGCCCACCACGCGGGAAGAGGTGTTCCAGCGTGGTTGGGATGCGGTGGATGTGATCCTCGTGACGGGAGATGCCTACGTAGACCATCCATCTTTTGGCATTGCCTTGATCGGGCGCTGGCTGGAGGCTCACGGCTACCGGGTGGCGATCCTCGCTCAACCCCGCTACGATTCCCCCGAGGATTTCCAACGCTTTGGGCGTCCGCGCCTTTTTTTCGGTATTTCGGCGGGAAACCTCGATTCCATTGTGGCCAACTATACCGGCAATGCGAAGGTGAGAGACCGGGACGACTATTCCCCCGGCGGCAATCCCTATTTCGGAGAAGAAAAGGTTAAGGTTGCCAAGCGCAGACCCGACCGGGCGACGCTCATCTATTCCAACCTGGCGCGTGCCGCCTACGGGAATGTGCCTGTAATTCTAGGCGGGATCGAGGCTTCCCTGAGGCGGTTTGTACATTTCGATTATCAGCAGGCAAAACTTCGCACTTCGCTTTTGACCGATGCCAAGGCGGATCTCCTGGTATTTGGCATGGGAGAACGTGCGGTGCTCGAAATCGCGCGGCGACTGGAACTCGGAGAGGATCTGACCGGCATACCGGGGACCTGCGAACGGCTCAGCGACAAGGAGCGGGAGGCACGAACCTTCGACGAGCCGCCTCTCGTGCTGGAATCCTGGGATGTGCTCCGAACCGATGTGAGCCGGTTCATGACGGTGGAACTGGCGGTAGACAGCCATGCCAGGGCGCTTTCCCGGGTTCCGCTCCTCCAGCGCCAGCAGGCCATGTGGGTGCTTCAGAACCGGCCGGCGGAACCCTTGAGTGTGACAGAACTGGATGCGCTCTACACTCTTCCCTTTGCCCGTGCCCCGCACCCGTCGGCGGGAGATGTCCCCGCGTATCGCATGATCCGCCATTCTGTGACCATCGTGCGGGGATGTTCCGGGAATTGTTCCTTTTGCGCCATTGCCAGGCACCAGGGCCCGCAGGTGACCAGCCGCAGCTGTGAATCGATCCTGGAGGAAGTGCGGTGCATCACCCAAATGCCCGACTTCAAAGGCACCATCAGTGATCTGGGAGGCCCTACCGCAAATCTGTACGGTACCTCCTGCGCCAAACCGTCTCCCTGTAGCCGGCACGACTGCTTCTATCCAAAAGTTTGCCCTCACCTGCGGGTGGAAGAAAACGCTTTTCTGGAACTGCTGGAAAAGGTCTCCCTTGTCCATGGGGTCACGCATGTGCATGTCTCTTCGGGCCTTCGAATGGAACTGCTGCTGCGCACCCCCGGGCTGCTGATACGGCTGCTGACCCATCACATTCCCGGCGCCATGAAGATTGCTCCCGAACACACCGAGCCTGAAATCCTGCGGCTGATGCACAAGAGCGGGTCCGAGTGCCTGCCGGATTTTCTGAAAAAATGCAGGGATATCGCAGCAAAGAGGGGCCGAAAAATCCTCTTTACGCCTTACTTCATATCGGCGCACCCCGGATGCACTCTTGAAGACATGGAAATGTTGGCCCGAAAGATCAGGAAAATGGGGCTTTCCGTCCGTCAATTCCAGGATTTTACGCCGACCCCAGGAACCCTTTCCACGGCCATGTATGTGACGGGCCTCGACCGGGACACGCTCAAACCCATTCATGTTCCCCGGGGAGGCAAGGAACGCAGGACACAAAGGTTGCTTCTCGAAGAAATGCGGCCTTGGGAACAAGGCAAAAAGGCGAAACCAGGCAGACGATCGTCAAGGGTTCCTTCGATGTAGAGTCCGGTAACACCCTTTTTCCCTCCTCAATTGTATCCAGCTGTTTCACGTGGCCTCGGGGGCGAATGCCTGAATTCCCGTGATGTCGTGCCCGAGGACCAGTGTGTGAATGTCCTGCGTTCCCTCGTAAGTGTTTACCGTTTCCAGGTTCAGGAGATGCCGGATGACGGGATATCCCAGGCTGATGCCGTTTGCGGCCAGGATGTCACGGGCAGCGCGGGCGATCTTGAGCGCTTCGGATGCATTGTTCATCTTGGCCATGGAAATGTGAGTGTGGCGGGCTTTGCCTTCGTCCTTCATGCGTCCGAGATGCATGCAGAGCAGTTGAGCCTTGGTGATCTCGGTCAGCATTTTGACCAGTTTGCTCTGTACGAGCTGGAAGGAGGCTATGGGCACCTGGAACTGAATGCGGGTTTTGGCGTAATTGAGAGCGGTTTCATAGCAGGCCATGGCGGCACCCACCGTTCCCCATGCGATGCCGTACCGCGCTTCGTTGAGGCAGCTCAGGGCCGATCGGAGCCCCGTTGTGCCGGGCAGGAGGTTTTCTGCAGGGATGTGCACGTCATCCAAAACAAGAGCGGAAGTCACCGACGCGCGCATGGAAAATTTGCGCTTAATAGGATGCGCTTTGAAGCCGGGAGTCCCCCGCTCCACCAGAAATCCGCGGATGCCTTCTCCGGTTTGAGCCCAAATGAGGGCGACGTCGGCGATATTGCCGTTGGTGATCCACATCTTCCGGCCTTTCAGGATATACTCATCCCCTTCCCTTTGCGCCCGTGTCTGCATGTGTTGAGGATCTGAGCCGGCTTCGGGTTCGGTCATGCCGAAGCAGCCGATCTTTTCTCCGCGGATCATGGCGGGGAGCCAGCGATTTTTTTGTTCTTCCGTCCCGAAGGCGGCTATGGGGTGCATGACGAGAGAATTCATTACGGAAACGAACGAGCGCAGACCGCTGTCCCCTCGCTCCAGTTCCTGACAGGCCAGTCCGTACATCACATTGTTTGCGCCCCCGCCTCCGAATTCTTTGAGTTTGATTCCCAAGAGGCCCAGTTGCGCCATTTCGGGAATGAGCTTCTCAGGGAAGATCCCTTCTTCGAAATAATCGGCTGCGTGTGGCATATACCGGCTTTCAACCCAATCCCGGACCTTATCGCGCAGGTGACGCTCTTTTTCCGAGAGCAGGTCATCCACATGATAGTAATCCACTCCCTGGAATGCTTTCATTTCGTTTTCTCCTCCGGAGGTGCCAAGAGTGATCGTCTCACGTTGAACCATTGCCCTGCCCGTCTCCAGCCTGTCCGGCCTTATAAATTTAAAAAATAAGCACTTGGCGCTCTCATGGCTACCACGCAAAGTGGTTCGGGGCTGTATTGGGTCTCTCTACCAGGGTACGTTGACAGTCGATTTTTGTAATGTAAGTTATCTATGGAAAAGAATCGCTTGATGCTTAAATTGAGCTATAATGTTTTTAAAAAGTGTCGATGCGATTCAATTTTCATGTCTTGGTGGCCTCTTCTTGATCGGAGCGTTCTCCAGGAAAGAGAGGGGACGAACAGAGATTCAGCGAGGCCGACTCAAAGAATCCAAGACGGTTCCTTCCGAGGTTCAGAGGTACAATCCATGACAGAAAGAACTCAGACCCGAGAACAGCTGATGTGCGAGTTGGACCGACTGCGCCGGAAGATTGCGCGACTGGAGGCAAATGAAAAAAAGCATCCGATGGGTACAGCTTGGGAAAAGTTCTACAATGACTCTTTTCTCGAGAGTGTGGAGCGCTGCCGCATGCTGTATGAAGCGGCTCCCATCATGCTGCATTCCATTGACTCCAACGACAGGATCATCCATGTGAGCAATCACTGGCTGAAGACCCTGGGCTACGAAGCATCCGAAGTTCTTGGTCGAAAATCTACAGATTTTTTGACGGAGGCTTCGCGCCGGTACGCCGAAGAGGTGGTTCTTCCGGAGTTCTTTGAAAAAGGGTTTTGCCGGGATGTGGAGTACGAATACGTCAAGAAGAATAAAGAAATTCTGAAAGTACTCCTTTCAGCTGTTGCGGAAAAGGATGAGACCGGCAAGGTGGTGCGATCCATGGTCATTTTGACCGACATCACCGCGCGGAAACGGGCCGAAGAGGAAATCATCCGGCAGAACAAGTTTCTGAACAATATTCTGGAAGCCCTGACCTATCCCTTTTATGTCCTCGATGCCAATGATTATACAATTCAAATGGCCAATTCCGCGGCGGTTCACGGTCCCATACCACCCGCCATGACCTGCTATGCCCTGACTCACAGGAGGTCCGCTCCTTGCGATGGTTCCGAACACAGGTGTCCCCTGGAGACGGTCAAAGCGACAAAGAGGCCGGTCACCGTGGAGCACCTCCATTACGACCGGCATGGAAATCTCAGGAATGTGGAAGTGCATGCCTACCCCATTTTTGATGAGAAGGGAGAGGTCTTTCAGATCATTGAATATTCTCTCGATATCACCGAGCGGGAGCGGATGGAGCGGGCCCTTCGGGAGAATGCGGAAAAGATCAAGCGGTTTGCTTATTCCGTATCTCACGATATCAAGAGTCCTGCCGTCGGCATCAACGGATTGACGCGTCTTCTCTATAAAAAGTATGCGAATATTCTGGATGAGAAGGGAAAGAAATACTGTGAACAGATCCTGAAGGCTTCTGAACAGGTGGTTGCTCTTGTAGAGGAAATCAACGTTTTCATCAGAACCAAAGAGACGCCTCTCAATTTTGAAAGGATCCAGCCGACGGAAGTGATCGAGATGGTAAGGGACGAGTTTTGTGCCCTTCTTGGAGTTCGGCAGATCCAATGGGTGCATCAGGAAAGAATCCCACCCATAAAGGCCGACAGGCTTTCCCTCTTGCGGGTGTTCCGGAACCTGGTGGACAACGCTTTGAAATATGGCGGGCCGGCTATGAGCGAAATCCGTATCGGATACCGAGATGACGGCAAGTTTCATGTTTTTTCCGTGAGTGACGATGGGGTGGGAATCAGGAGGGAAGAATGTGAAGGAATTTTCGAGCTCTTTCGCCGGAATGAAACGTCCAAGGGGGTTGAGGGGACCGGCCTCGGATTGGCCATCGTAAAGGAAGTGGTGGAAAAACATCGTGGAAAGGTTTGGGTCGATACGGAAATCGGGAGGGGAGCGACCTTCTATTTTTCCATCAGCAAAGAGCTGTGACATTGGATGAGCATGAATGCATCTTCTTATTTTGATTCGCAAAGGTTGCAGCCGGGAAATTCCGTTTTCTCCTCCAGGCATGGGGACAACGCTTGCGTTGGGAAGTCCGTGGCGCTACATATGGGGGCGTCGACAAGAGGGGACTCGAATCGGGTTCGAAGAGTGGATTTCTATTTCGAGCATGGACCTGTTAACCTGTAATTTTGGAGAACGTTTCCCGAGTCCCGGAGAAAACTCTACTCTTTCCAACGAGGATTTGTCATGAAAAACGTATGGATCTTCGGAGTGATCTTGCTGAATTTTATCGCCGGTTGCGCAGTTTCTAAGATGGCACCCGGGCCTCCCGAAATTCCCATTGCAAAGGAGGCGGAGGTGAAGGACAGGAACCAGCTTCTTGTGGGAATTTGGACGCGTGAGATCCGGGACGGTGTGAAGGGAACGGAAGGATTGAACATCCGGAAGGACGGCGCACTGGAACTGGTCAACATATACAGCTTGAGGGGGCTGAACTGGCGGCGCGATGGTGAGACGTTGGTGCTCACGACCAACACTGAGAAGTATCCCGAGCCCTATGAAAGCAGGTTCAAAATCGAGGAACTGACGGACTCGGTTTTGACATTGAGTGCTCCCGAGGATTACCTTGCCGGGACCTACAGCAGGCAGCGGGGAATGGGACGTCAGTCGGAACGGGGAAAGGTGGCGGGAACGGTCACCTTTTCGCAGCGGACGGTCCTTCCGCCCCAGGCGGTGCTTCAGGTCAGCCTGGTGGATGTTACCCGGCGTGAGGTGCCGGCCGTGCCCATTGGAACTCAGACCGTCGCTCATACCAGGCATGTGCCCATTTCCTTCGAAGTTTCTTATGACCCGGCAGACATCCAGCCGAATCACCGGTATGAAATCGAGGCCCGTATTACGGTGGGCGGGAAGACCCTTTTCACCAACACATCGCCCCATCCTGTCCTCACGCAGGGGAACCCCGATACGGTGGAAGTTGTAGTGGAATCAGGGGTCAGCCCTTGAATCTTGAAATCTGCCAAAAAAGTGATCTGGGCTGCGTTTGACCTTTACCAATGGTTGGCATGAGCCAAAGGAGGCTCTCATCAAAGGTCGTTATCTTGTCGAGAAACCCTTCCGAGATGCCTTCCTTCAGAATTTCCTCCATCAGATCTCCGACGGCCCGTCATGTTTATGGCATAAGTGGCTGCGGTGGGAAAAGCCACAATGCTGTAGCCGGTTTCTTCCAATGATCTCATCACGGAAAGCGAGCTCCAGGATTATTTTCTGCATAGAAAGAACACCGACAGGGAAACGATCCTTTTTTTCAACTCCCGGGTACTCATTTATCGGATGAACCGGAAATATTTGCAAGAAGCTCCTGCGATCGTTCCGTTCCATAATTATATTCAGACTCGAAATATCGATCGGAAAGGCAAAGAGACTCCGGCTCGTAACTTCTTTGGACAGAACAAAAACTGCAGTCAATTAATGCCTGCAACATCTCCCATAAAGGATGAAGGCTTTTGTCATCACCATATGATCCGTACGACAAATGATGCCACGGGAATCTGAATCAAAATCCAAACCCCGCTTACTGACCGACGACAGGGCACTGGAGGCCGCGTCGGAGATTTTGTCCGGGGAGTACAGGAAGCGTGGCCCGGCGCGCTTGTTGCCTTTCCTGGGGCCGGCTTTTATCGCCAGTGTGGCTTATGTCGACCCGGGAAATTTTGCTACCAATATCCAGGGCGGAGCTCAATTCGGCTACACGTTGCTGTGGGTGGTCGTTGCCAGCAACCTGATGGCAATGTTGATCCAGGTCCTTTCAGCCAAGCTGGGCATCGGCACCGGCCAAAACCTGGCTGAACTGTGCCGTTGCAACTTCTCTCGCCCAACGGTGATTGGAATGTGGCTATTAATGGAGGTCGTCGCCATGGCGACCGACCTTGCTGAATTCATAGGGGCTGCCGTAGGCTTTAACCTGTTGTTGGGTCTTCCATTGTGGATCGCCGGTTTTCTAACCGCTTTCGCCACTACTCTCATTCTGGGGTTGGAACGGTACGGCTTTCGTCCTCTGGAGGCGGTGATCACCTCCCTGGTCGGCGTTATTTCCATAAGTTACTTGATTGAAACCATCCTGGACAAGCCAGATTGGGGACAGGTGATGTACCATGCAGTGGTGCCACATTTTGCCGGGAATGAGAGTGTGTTGCTGGCAACGGGCATCTTGGGCGCTACGGTAATGCCACACGTAATTTTCCTGCATTCTGCACTGACGCAGGGCCGCATCGTAACGCGCGATCCGGTCCAGATGAAAAGGTTGTTCAGTTTCGAAGTAGCTGATGTCACTATCGCCATGGGAGTGGCAGGATTGATTAACGCCGCCATGCTCCTGATGGCAGCTTCAACCTTTCACGGCCACGATGTGACTAATGTGGCTACCATTGAAGAAGCCTACCTGACCCTGAACCCGCTGCTGGGATCAGCAGCAAGCTCGATTTTTGCCATCTCCTTGCTGGCCTCCGGGCTTTCGTCCTCTTCGGTGGGAACCATGTCGGGCCAGGTGGTCATGCAGGGTTTCCTCCGCCAGCAGATCCCGGTCTGGATCCGCCGTCTGGTGACTATGGTGCCTTCCTTGATAGTAATTTTGATCGGACTGGATCCTACCCGTACTCTGATTATCAGCCAGGTTATTCTCAGTTTTGGGTTGCCATTTGCCATTATCCCGTTGATCCTCTTCACTACCCGCAAGAACCTCATGGGAGTGCTGGTCAACCGTTGGTATACGAACGTTTTGATTTCAATCGTAGCTGCCTTGATCATTTTGCTTAACCTATTCTTGCTGTATCAGACGTTCTTCGGAGGCTGAGGCCGTGTACAAACACATGATCGTGCCGCTGGACGGATCGGCGTGGGCCGAAGCGATTTTGCCCCTGGTGGTTCAATTGTCGCGCTACATGCGGGCGCGGGTGACGCTCTTGCACATCATCGAACAAAACGCGCCACAGAAGATCCACGGAGAGCGCCATCTGACTACTGCGGCAGAGGCGGTGGTTTATTTGGAACAGGTGAAGGAAAAATTCTTCCCGTTCTCCATCGAAGTAAGAGCGCATGTCCATGAAACCGCTGTAGATGACGTCGCCCCAAGCATTGTCGCCCATGGCGCCGAGTTCGATGGAGATCTGATTGCCATCTGCACCCACGGTCGCGGCGGTCTGCCGCGATTCATTTTTGGAAGTCTCGCCCAACAGGTATTAAATTTGGGGCGCAAGCCGGTGCTGATGCTTTATCCTGGCAAGTTGGAAAAGCCGGAAAAATTCGACCCGCTGAATATACTGGTACCCCTGGATGGCAATCCGGAACACGAACAGGGTTTTCATGTGGCCTTGCAACTGGCCCAAATCGGTTCCGCTTCCCTCCATCTGGTGATGGTGGTTCACACCATTTCCACTCTTCCCGGGGAGCAGACCGCCAGCGCTATCCGCCTGCCAAGCACCGTCAACACCATGTTGGAGATCCACCAGGCGCTGGGTTTGTACTACTTGCAAGGCTTGATTCGCTCCGCCAACGAAACGGGGATAAAAATTACCATGGAAGCGCGCCGCGGCGACCCGGCGCGCGTTATTGTAAAAGCTGCCCGGCGGGCTGGCAGTAATTTGATTGTGATGGCCACACACGGCAAAACCAGCACGGAATCATTTTGGTTTGGTAGCCTGACTCCCAAAGTTGCAAGAAGGTCACATATTCCGCTGCTCTTGGTGCCGGTAGGCGAGAGGTCGAACACCGGTCGGGACGAGCAGCAGGGCGGGAAATAACGCCCTGACCCCAATGCTCTCAAATCCGGATATTTTCAATGATAGACAGGTGATCGTGGAGACTGAAACCCTGACGGGATATCCGCCACAGACTGAAATCATTGAAAACTTTTGGCTCAAGCGCCGCAAAAGGGAAGTCTGCAGTTGGACGGAGCATCGCGGCATAAACATGGTTATGCTCGCAACAGGCTTGGCCTTGTCGCGGCAGGATGCCACTCCTACGAAAAAGTATGGGTAAACAGCTGCGTGATTACGAAGACCGGTACTTAGAACCTATCCAGAAACCACCTGTGGACTTTGCGACACCCCCCTTGGTCTCCCCTTGAGGGGGGAATTAAAGGGGGTGTCCGCTGCCGAGGTAGGTTTTTGGATAGGCTCTTTAGAGAGGGAAGGGAAATCGCTACCCTGACGGCTGTCTCTATCCATCCAAGCTCTTGGACATGCGCAACCGACAGGATCAGATTTTCCCGGGTGACTTTTGCGCTATTGTGTTTTTTTTCGTATTTCGGACAATACTTCATTGTCATCTGTACCCCTGCAGTCCATCGGCGGATCCCTTACATAGAACAACAACCGATATGAGAGCCCCATGGTAACAGACGGACGCGACCACGATTACTTTCCAGCATTGAATTGGATCTTCGGATACCACAAAAAATGGGTCCGATTGGATGTAATTGCCGGTCTGACCACCGCAGCAGTGGTCATTCCCAAGGCGATGGCCTATGCAACCATTGCCGGCTTGCCGGTGGAAATAGGACTGTATACGGCATTCCTGCCGATGCTCGTCTATGCGCTGTTCGGGACATCTCGGCCGCTCAGCGTGAGCACCAGCACCACGATCGCTATCCTGACGGCGACGCAGCTGGGTCAGGTCGTTCCAGAAGGTGATCCGGTGTCTCTTCTGAGTGCTTTGGCCGCACTGACGCTCCTCGTGGGAGTCATTCTCGTGCTGGCCTCATTCTTACGGCTGGGCTTCATCGCCAACTTCATCTCCGAACCGGTACTGGTAGGTTTTAAAGCAGGAATTGGGTTCGTGATTGTTTTGGACCAAGTCCCGAAATTGTTGGGCATTCACCTCCCCAAGGGTTCCTTCTTCTACAATTTATTCAACATTCTTCAAGGCCTCCCAAACACATCGATGGCAACGCTGGCTGTTGGAACCTTGATGGTGGCCATTCTGGTGCTTTTGGAGTGGCGTTTTCCGAAGGCTCCGGCTCCATTGATCACTGTCGCAGCCGGGATTGCCGGCATGTGGTTGTTCGGATTGCAGGAATATAGTGTTGCTTCTGTCGGCCACATTCCCAAGGGATTACCACCGTTCATCGTGCCCGATTTCTCCCTGATCGAACGGCTCTGGCCTGGAGCCTTGGGCATTGCACTGATGAGCTTCACCGAGACAATCGCTGCCGGGCGTGCCTTTGGCAGGAGTGACGAGCCTCCTGTTCGAGCGAACCAGGAATTGCTGGCAACCGGGCTTGCCAATGTGGGCGGTGCCTTGCTGGGATCCATGCCTGCCGGGGGTGGAACTTCCCAGACCGCTGTGAACCGCCTTGCCGGTGCACAGACACAGTTCGCCGCCTTGGTCACCGCAGGAGCGACTTTGGTGACGATGCTCCTGTTAGCCCCTCTCATCGGGCTGATGCCGCAAACTACGCTGGCGGCGGTGGTTATCGTCTACTCCATTGGGTTGATCAAGCCCTTGGAGTTCCGAGATATCCTGAAGGTTCGACGAATGGAGTTCCTTTGGGCTTTCACCGCTTTTGCCGGGGTGGTCGTGCTGGGGACCCTGAAGGGAATCCTTGTTGCCATCATAGTTTCTCTGGTCTCCATCGCTTACCAGACGGCCAATCCAGCGGTCTATGTGCTGGGACGTAAACCGGGATCGAATGGAATCAGGGGTCAGCCCTTGAATCTTGAAATCCGGCAAAAATGCGTTTGATCTTTACTCTTGGTTGGCATGAGCCAAGGAGGACTTCACCTCCTTTTAAAGCAGAACTTTTCTCCTTGATTTTTTCCTATGTCAAGGGCTGACCCCGTTCTTTCCAGCAAGTTTCCCTAGCTTCCGGATTCCCGCTTCGATTTCTTCGCTCCAGGTCCCGTTGCAGGTCAGCCGTATGAAATTCTTGTACTTGTCCTGAGAAGAAAAAATCAGTCCCGGCACCACTCCGATGCCTTCCGCTCTGGCTTGATAGAAATAGTCCCTGGAATCGGCATACTGGGGCAATTCAATCCACAGGGCCAATCCACCCCGAGGCCGTGTGACCTTCGTTTCCGGGGGAAAATATCGGCTCACGCACAGCTGCATGGCCTGCATTTGCTTTTCTATGGCGGCTCGAAGCCTCCGCAGGTGCCGGTCATACTTGCCGGTTCTCAGGAATTCGGCGATGGCCATCTGTGAGGGGCTGGCCGTGCAAATGCTGGAAGTGGTCTTGATGTCCTGGGCCTTCTCGTAGAATTTTCCGGGCACCAGCCACCCCACACGGTATCCCGGGGATATGGTCTTGGAAAAGGAGGAACAGAGCATCACAAGGCCCCTCTTGTCGAATTTCTTGCAAACCTGTGGGCGATCGGGGCCGAAGTAAAGGTCTCCCGAGACATCGTCTTCGATGAGGGGAATGGATTTTTCCGCCAGCAGATCCACAATCTCCTTTTTTGCTTCGACGGGGAGAAGGCTTCCATCCGGGTTGCTGAAGTTGAAATTGAAAATGCAGGCCCGCACGTCGAACTGGTTGATGACGCCGGCGACATCAGCGGGCAGAATACCGCCTTCAGGGCGTGAGGGGATTTCAATGGCTCTGAGCCCGAGGGTGTCCAGGAGCTGCAGGAAACAATAGAATGTGGGGGATTGGATCAGGACGATATCGCCCGGCCGGGTGATGCAGCGGATGGCTGTGGATATGGCTTCCATGGCTCCAGACGTGATGATGATGTCGTCCGGCATGACCGTGGCTCCGGCGTCCATGCAGTGCAAGGCAATTTGCTTTCTCAGTTCCGCGTTGCCGCGAACGGTCTCGTAGCCGATGGCGCAGCTGGGGGAATCCCTCAGGACCGATGCCATGATCTTGCTGAGTTCTCGCACGGGAAGCAACGAGTCGTCCGGGCAGGCCACACTGAAGGGCAGCATATCCCTTCGGCCCACCAGCTCTTTTACGGTCCGGATGAGTTCGCTCCGGTTCACTTCCCTCGGTTCGATGCGGGAGCCTTGCCGGAGATCCGGCAGCGGAAGCCTCTTGAAATTGGACCGCACATAAAAGCCGGACTTGGGTTTGGATTCGATCACTCCCTGGCTTTCCAGGTCCACATAGGCCTGGGAAACCGTGGCGATGCTCACCCGCATTTTGGTGCTCATGTGCCTGAGTGAAGGGATTTTATCTCCCGGTTTCAGCGTTCCCGACTCGATGAGTTCCAGAATGCTTTTCCCCACCAGAGTGTAGCGATAGGGTTCCGCTACCGCCTTTCGATCCAACATGTCTTCCCCCTCTACGAAATAACTGTACTGGTCGTCTTTCATGGAAACTGCATCTGTACCTGTAACAGATAAGCTGCTTTACTGCAACCATGATGGAGGAGTCGTTCAGCACAAAGCAAAATCAAGAAGGAGAAGCCATGTGGACAGCTTGGACACCTGAAAACCGTATCGTCAATGACCTGGAAACCGGATTTCTGGAAAGGCTGTTTCGAAAGATTCGCGCGGTCGCTCAGCGCCTGACCGCCTCGGATGCATCGGACCTTTCAAGAATACCCCTGCGCAAAACGGTTGAACTTCAGCCGGGTGAACATTTTGCCATGGTAGTCTCCTCTCAGTGCAGGATTGCCTGTACGGCGGGAGCTGTGTGGGTGACCCATCAAAAACGCACTTGTGATTACATCCTGGAAGCGGGCGAAAGCCTCCAGTTGCAGCGAAGCGGCAAGGTCATCGTTTCGGGAGGTCGGAAGGACACTTTGATTCGCATATGGTGCAGTTGAGTCATCCCCCCTTTTCCTTCAAAGTTCCCTGGTCCCTATTGCGACATTGTTACATTAACTCCTATGACCGGAGTGCTCACAACAACAGCTTCACCGGCCGCGCACCCAAAACTCCCAATGATCCAAACAGCTGGTCCCGCGCGGTCCGGTGGAAGCAAAAGTTCGGCAATTGAAAGGCTTCATGCGTACATCAGACGACGTCCTTTAGGCTCCGGCACCGGATCTCCAAATTCCCGAGCTATATCGATCCATAACCGGATAGCATCCTTGATATTTTTGAGTGCCAATTCCTCGGTTTCTCCATGAGCCACACAGCCGGGCAGTTCTGGTGCTTCTGCCACAAAAACCTGATCCTCATTGCTCCAATATATGATGATTTCATACTTATTCATTTTCCAGCTCGCCTCCCAGCTTATACTTTAATATCACTGCCCGTACTTGGCGCACCTGATAAGCTTTGGCTTTGCCATCGTCCCATTGCAGGTTGATTTTCTCTTCAATCCGCTCTCTTCTGAAAATGTGGTGACTGCCCCGCCTACGTTCTTCAAAACCCAATCGCAGCAAAAGTTGGCGCAGGTCGTCAAACGCGATGTTCGCATCTGATGTGCCCCTCAGAATCCGGAACAACAGCTTCTCGTATTTTCCCATATCATTTCTCTTGGTGATCGGACATATGCCTGGCGTGCCGAACGTGAAAGCTCACCTGCAACTTTGGAGCGCAGCGGAAAAGCGGTAAGGTGCAGCACCGTTAGGCGATGCTATTGGTATTTCTTTCTTTTTTGTATTCATCCCACCTTGATCCGAGAAGTTCCAATGGAACGAGGCTTAGAAAAAGGTTGAACACATCGCTTACTTCATTGGCGATGTCTATAAATCGCCAAGATTTAGTTTCCTGCGTCACTTCCTGACGTGCATAGGTTCAAGTAAGCCGCTACGCGGCAGGTTTACCCGACGCTCCTAATCCTTGTCATCTCGTCAACATCCCTGCTTTGCCAGCCAATTTGCAGTAACCCTGATGGATTCATGGTAACCTTCCTACACGCAGTTCTTCGTCCAAATCCACATCAAAATAAGGAGAGTTACCATGAAAGACTATTACGAGAAGTCCATCAGAGCCCTTCAGCTCGCAGGAATGAGCGAGCGCACTCAAGAGTGCTACACGCGCGCGGTACGTCTGCTTGTAGACTTCTACAAGAAGACCCCCGATCAGATCAGCGAGCCCGAACTGGAAGACTACTTTCTCCACCGCAGAAACACCGACAAATGGTCTGCCGCCACACTTCGTATCGCATACAGTGGCATCAAGTTCTTTTTTGTCAACGTGCTTCAACGGTACTGTCAACTGAATTGTGTAAATTCTTTAAGCCTCCAATTGCTTCCAAAGAGGCAAATTCTTTCGCACTTTTCCAAGAGGGTTTGACCACCAGTGCAGCTCCATTTTAAGAGCAATGAAAGCAAGTAGCGTATAACAGGACCGCTCTCCCGCCAGGACTTCCATCGGTTTGGTTCTTCGCCTGAATTCCTTATTAAGTCTCTCGATGATATTTGTTGTCCTTAAAGAGATCCATTCATCTTCAGGAAAGTTAAAAAAAGGTCAGGCATGCCTCAAGGCTTTTTTCCAGACATTTGACCGCCGAGGGAAGGGAAGATCCTTTTCCCATTTTGCCTTGAACTCCGTGAAAAGTTCTTTCGATTTCTCCTTAGAGCCTGTTTTGGAACTACAAGCCCGTGAGTAATTCACTCTCCACTGGACATCGGCGTTCCAGCGGGGCAAGGTACGGTGGCAACAGACCACCCAACCTTGGAGGCTTACTATGGAACGGCGCCGATATGACACGGATCTTACCGACAAGCAGTGGGAAACACTTTTGGCATTGTTGATGGAACACGTTTTCACCAAACGCTTGGGCCGACCACGCGTGATCTGCCTGCGGGAGATTTTCGATGCAATCCTCTACGTTGTCCGGACTGGTTGCCAATGGCGCATGCTGCCCCATGACTTTCCGAAATGGCAGACCGTCTACTACCACCTTCGGCAGTTCCGAATCCGAGGCACGTGGGAACAAATATCGGATCTCTTGCGCGTTGGGGTACGAGTCAGCGTGGGGAGGGACGCCTGCCCAAGCGCTGCGATCATTGACAGTCAAAGCGTGAAGACCACCGAAGCGGGTGGCCCTCACGGTTATGACGCCGGGAAAAAGATCAACGGTCGCAAGCGTCACATCGTGGTCGATACGATGGGGCTCCTGCTCGCAGTGGTCGTACACGTAGCAGCCATTCAAGACAGAGATGGCGCAAAGCTGGTCATGATGAGAATCGCCGGACGCTTTTCTCGACTCAAACTCATCTGGGCAGACGGCGGTTACGCCAGAAAGCTGGTTGATTGGGCGCAAGCCTTTGGAAGCTGGATTCTCGAAATCGTCAAGCGTCCAGAAGGCCAAAAGGGTTTTGTTGTTCTTCCTCGCAGGTGGGTCGTCGAACGCACGTTCGGGTGGATTGGCCGTTCCCGGCGGCTCAGCAAAGACTACGAGGAATTGGAGAAGACCAGCGAGGCCATGGTTCATATCAGTATGATCCACTTGATGATCAAGCGATTGTCGCCGTCATGAATTCATTCCAAAACAGGCTCTTAGAGGAGGCATAGAAGATGGAGCGCATCCCGTCGGCTACGTCCTGCTTGAATTTTTGAGGGACCTTGGCCAGGACGTTTCTTGCAACATGCACCTGGCAGCGTTGCACTCGGGCTCTGGGAAACTCCTCTTTAAAGACCTTCTCAAGGCCGGGAAGTCCGTCCATTACTCCGAGGGTGATTTTTTCGGGATCAAGACCCCTTCTTTTAAGATCCTTAAAAAACTCCCTCCAATTTGGCGCCGACTCCTTGTCTCCGGCCTGAAGCCCCACTACCAGCCTGTGTCTCTCCTCGGTAACTCCGATGGCAACGAGTACGGAAACCTGCTCGATGGAGTCCCCCATCCGCATCTCAAAATTGACACCATCTATAAAGAAATATTTCACCGGCTCATTTGAAAGATCCCTATTTCTCCATCGCTCAACCGAATCAATCAGCTCCCGGCTGGCCTCGCTGATCTCGGTGTGGGAGATCTTTCGGCCAATGAGCCTCTGGCTCATAATAGAGAGCGTTCGTGTGCTCACTCCTCCAAGGAACGTCAAACAAAGATCCCGCCCGATCTCGGTCTCATACTGCTTGCTTCGGGGAAGCACCTGGGTCTGGAACTCACCGTTTCTGTCTCGTGGGACTTTCACCGAAACTTCGCCGATGCTTTTTAGAGTGTATCTGCGGTCATAAGAGCCATTCCGGTAGTTGTCTGCGTCGCTTTTTCTCTCGTAAGGGTCTCTTCCAAAAAAATGAGTGAGTTCGGTCGTCATCATCTCGCTCAGATAGCGTCCGACCGCCTCCCGAACATCCAGCCGGATCATCTCGAAAATCTTTTCCGGGCTTTGCTGAATCTCTTTGAAAATAGAAATTACCTCGGATACATTGAGCTCGATCTTCATTTGGCGCTTCTTCTTTTTGTTTGGAAGGTTTTGGTCGACCCCCATTTAAAGGAAAAGCGCCTTTTTTGTCACCCAAAAGAATTTACACAAAAGATCTTACACTACCCTGTGATCAAGCCTGGATAGGCTCCAGTCGCCGCATCACAAGACATCTACATGATCTTTGAATCTTCGCTTCAAACAGATCCTTGAAGCGACACACTTGAGGTACGCCCAATCAATGAAGATTACTCAAATAAATCCCTATCGTGAAGGCTCTCTGATGCGCTGAATGAGTCTGGCTTGACCACAATCACGGCAATCTGCTTGCTTATCTTCCCCCAAATTGGCTGGAAACCGTGAACCTTTCATTGCTTCCAGTCAATCGACTCTCCTGCAAATCGAACCAATACCCTATACCAGAATCCATGCCAGTCCGGGCTTCTTGAACAATGGTTAGGCGGAACCCGCGTGCTCCTAAGACGTCCACTTTCAGCCAAAAGCAGTCAAGCGACGGCTTCAGTCAACGCTGGTCCAGACTTCAAGATGACCCACTGGAACTCTGGATTCGTGTCCAGCTACGAATGCGACTGCTAGCTGATCGAATCCTTTCCATTTAGCGAGTTCGTTGTACTCTCTTGCTAAGCGCTTGGCGAGAGCTTCATCTTCTTTATGAAAATAGCGTACCTGATCGATACCGACAGCTTGGGCGGTGCGCTCGCCACCTTGCTCTGCGCCCTGAACATTCCAGCCATTATCTTTCAACTTCTTTGAAACAGTTGTGACGTCCGGTCGCGACAATGCTCCAGCGAATTGAACATACACTCTGTTGCGTGGGTCCGGCCGCGTCAAATCTTGCGGTGGTCCGGTCGGGAGAGGCACCACCTCGACTTTCTGCGCCATGGGTATTCCTAGGGGGCAGCCCTGCGACCAGGGATCGACGAAGCATCGAGCTTCGATCAGAAATGGTGTGGGTGTACGAAGAACTGCCTGAACCCAGAAGGCCGAAACGGTGAGCAGCAAAAGGGAGGTGAAATACCATACGATGATCTGCGGTAGGATACTGCCATCGATTACCTTAAAGAAAATGACAAAGCTGGTAGCTAGGAGCAGAAACACGCCGAAGGCGCGGATTAAACCAGAGATGGCCCCCTCAGAAAGACCGCCATAGGCGTTGCTAAACCAGACAAAGATTAGCAGAAAAAGAAGAAAGACAGACAGGACAAGTCCCAACCGGGCATCGCGGTCTTGTATGAAATTGAGGAGCTTTTCAATTGTAGGCATCTCTATCCTCGACTTCCGCAGCTCAGCAGCTTCGGGTTCATCAGTCGCCATCTATTACTCCTTCTACGCTTGTTTGAAACCCACTTAATCACAAGGTCCACGCGTGTCATCCGAAAGGGGCGCCATGCCTTACAGATCACTGTCCCCCGCTTGCCTGGTTTCGGTACGATCGGGTAGGTTAGGGGCCTCTCGGCCCCTTTCCCCCCTTGGAACCGTACGTGACAGTTTCCCGTCATACGGCTCAAGCATCTCAAAAGGCAGCCCTTGTGGGGCGGCCCGGCTATGTTACCTCCTAAGCCGAAGCCATCGCCCGCAATTCCCGGGCTGACATGGCCGGCAGCAGCTTGCTATCCTTCTTGTTCCGTCGACGCCAGAAGTAGGCAGCGTACTCGGGAAGATAAGGATTAGCATCCGCTTTGATCTTCATAGATCTCCGAATACCCATAGCGCTCACTCGCATGACCCGGTAGAGTTTCTTTGCGGTCTTGGCCAGAACGGCGAATACATTCTTTTCGGCGGCCGACCAGTATTGCTTGATCAGCCATTGCGCGGACTTCCCTGAATGCCGTCGGCGTACCATGCGCCAGAGTTGTTCATGAACATACGTGTCGATACGACTGAAGGCTTCCGACGCCACCACGTGGCGGTGGTAGTTGGCCCAACCCCGAAGCGTTGTATTGAGCTTCTTGATCAAGGCCGGCATCGGCGCGCCGACGTGTTCACGGATCATTGTTCCCACCTTATGCATGAGGGCGTGAACTCCCTCAGTGGATGGCGTGATGTGCAGCACCCGGCCATGCTTTCGAAAGGTTTGCCCGAGGAACGTAAATCCGTCTTTTATGTGCGTGATCACGGTCTTCTCTGGTGAGAGCTCGAGGCCACACTCGGCAAGGAAGCCTTTAACCACCGGCTGGATGGCATCTTCCAGGATGCTTTTGGATTTTCCTGTGATGATGAAAAATCATCCGCGTAGCGGTCAAAGTTGGTACGGCACCTGCGGGGGACTGCACAGCGGACGGCTTCCTCAATCCGTCAAGCACCATATTCGAGATGGTGGGAGAAATGATCCCACCTTGGGGAACTCCCTTGCGTGTGGGATAGTGTATGCCGTTTTCCACGTATCCCGCCCTTAACCACTTATAAAGAACGGCTTTGTCCATGGGGATGTTCTTCAACATCCATTCAAAAGAGATGTTGTCGAAGCAGCCACGGATGTCTCCTTCGAGCACCCATGGAGCCGAATTAGGCTTCGAGAGCGCATTAAAGGCACAGGCTACGGCATCGGCACACGATCTGCCTTCCCGAAAGCCGTAGGAGTTCTTGTCGGCTGTCGTTTCGGCTACGGGCGCCAGGCCCAGCTTATGAAGTGCTTGTTGCGCCCTGTCATACATGGTGGGAATCGATAGGGGCCGGAGTTTTCCGTTCTTCTTTTCGATATAAATCCTCCTCAAGGGCTGAGGATGATAGGCACGTCTGCGCAGGCTGCAAACAGCCCGCCATTTGGTTCGAGCGCCTTGCCACAGGACGCCGTCAACACCGGGGGTCTTGTTCCCCTTGTTGGAGGTCACTCGTTTTACAGCCAGTAGCTTGGCGTTGAACGAATGGGTTAACAGATATTGTAGTGATCAAGCCTTATTCCATCTGTTTTCCTTCACAGCCTTTGCGATACGAACCTGCAACCTTCCGACTTCCCGCCGGGCTTCCTTCCAGTCAATGGAGCTCCACTTGTCGGCGTCATCTTTGAGTGCACCAGCCTTTTGAGCCGTCATTTGCTTTCTCATCTTCAAAGGTTCTACCTGTTCTCTCGCAAAGAGACACCAGTTGGACGTCTGCACGCTCGTTCACCGGGGCTGAAGCCTGCCGGTTTTGGCGTTGAGCCATGTTTCATGCCCTATCTTTCGGCTTTCCCGAAAGCCTTCGCTTCTTCCAACCTCTTCCTCCCGCCTCTCCATCGGCATGCCTTGCGGTTTGCTTGCCTGGACTTGCTCCAGGCGAAGGACGGGGTTACCACGTTCCTCACAGTTGATCCTATGGATGACTTAGGTGTGCCCTCTACGCCGGAGGTCCAACGGTTCCGTGCAGGCAGTTAGGAGACCTGCATCCTGACCTCTTGCCGCAAACTCTGGGAAGCGGCCTTAGACCTGGTACCACTTCTTGTTAATCCTCGTAGGTCCGTAGCTCGTTGACGACGCTTGAGAGTATTCAATTACTTTCACCATATCACCCGACCCTAGCCCTTAACCGGGGAGGATTCCCGGAGGGGCTCGCCTGTCACCATTTGAGCCCGATTCGGTACATTGTCCGCAGGGCTTCGCACCCCGTCATCAGCGCGACGGTAGCACGCCTGCGTAGGGTCCGGCAGGAACATGCCGGGTACTCCAGGTAACTACCTGAGTACACTCAACTATGCGACATCGTGTCGCACCATAACGCCGTTAGGGCAGGGCGACCCCATGATAAGCCAAGGAAATCTAAAGCTAAAAAGACTACGGGGCATTCCCAGAACTGATTCTACGCAGCTCTGATCTCTCGAGCATGAAGGATCTCATTGGAATGCATTGGCCGAACGTCTTTTGAGTCCAGTGTAGCAACTGCCACTGTCTCGCCTTTACCGGTGACAAATTCAACCTCGAAGGCTACACTACCCTTGTAGCAGTGTACTACAACACCAATATCCCCACGGCTCAGTCCATACTCGGGGAGATCCCGGGTGAGTACCACAGTATCTAACTCTCTAATCACTTTCTACTCCTCTATTCTCTTCCTCTCTCGGGTATGCCGTGACGAAGCGGGAAATATCTTCTCCTGCTTCCACTATCCACACTGTACGCACTCGTGCTTTGATTCCGCCTGGTGTAGCCAACGCTCCATCTACAACATACTTCCTTCCAAAAGGAGTGTCGATCATTTCAGTGACTTCGTAGGTGACAGCTATCGCTGTAAGGTCTTCCTTCAGTTGTGAGGCATTTCTCTCGCTATAACCCAACGCTCTGAAGTACCTGGCTTTGGCCTTACCCACTGGATGGCTCTCGGAGAGAAGATACTCAGTGATCTTCCTCTCTGGAACGATAGCTTCCCGATTCCTTGGTAGCTTCATGGTTCTTGATAATCTCTTTCTTGATATGCCACTGGATCGGCAGGATCTGGAGCCCTAATGGGGAGTTGAGCGGAACCCCTTGGCCACGAGGGCTGCAATTTATTGCAGGCCCGAGTGCCAAGGGGGGCGGAGCCGCCGAAGGCGGTTTCCGCTCGAACGTTGGTTCGAGACGCCGCAGGCGGCGAGAACCATCGTGAGAGTCGCGCAACTCCCCATTCGCGCCGCCGGAGGCGGCGCGAACGCAAAGCTCACTGGCGGGGATGGAGCGCAGCGGAATCCCCGTCCAGTGCAGCGCCTTGTTATGCCATTTAGCATTTATCCATGAGCACTTTAATGATTTTCTCTTTTCGTTCTTGAATGAGACTTCTTGTCCAATTCAAGTTGTCCTTGGTCATTTCTTGAACCTCTCTTTGCTGTTCTGAATGTTTGTAACTTGCTCGTTTGTCTGCAAATGGCTTGTTGCCAACTGAGCAATTATGAGACTTAGAAATCAGCAAATAGTTTCCAAGACAGTTGATGTATTGATTTACAAACTCTTCGTCATAGGTGTCATAACCAGTTTCCGGGTTCTCTGTCTCGGGTGCAATATGCTCCAACTCTGGATTGATTATTTTATCAAATCTGGTTATTGAGTAACCACTTTTTCCTTGTGATTCAAGATGAGTCTCGTATTTCCAAAGCAAGAATTTAGCAATCGAGTGGTTAATTCCGCCTTGTAAGGCTCTTTCCAATGCCTGATTGTTCCAATATGCCCACCACCAAGAGTCAGAACCCACATTTTTCATCCATTCAATTTTGTCAATTATTGGCCTGATATCGGAATTGTCCTCTTTGAATTTTTGATAAACATCATTAAGTCTGGAAGTTATATCGGCTCTTGTTCCTATTAGTCTGTGTCTGATTACCAATGATTCAAGGCTTGAACAAAGCTGGGATAATTGTCTTTGTTGAAGTCCGAATTTGTAGGCCTTAATAATGAATGGGATGGCAATAGCAATCCCACCAAGCGAAATTAACGAATGAATTTCAAGGTTTTCTTTCTCATCTTTACCGAAGAATGTCGTTAAATGCTCAAAGCTAACGGCAAGAGATTGGGTAAATAACTTGATAAATGAAATCGAATTTTCCCCTGAAAGCAGTTTATTTATTTTCTCAATTGCGTTTGATTCCCAAAGAGAGTTGAAATGCACTCTCAATGTGTAAACCAAAACGTCATCCTCATCAATATTGTATTCAATAGACGAAATTGATTTATAAATTTTCTCAAACCTTGACTTGATTTCTTCGATTAAAGATTCCTTTTCATCCCCTCCGTAAAGATGAACAATGAACATAAATTGTGCTTTGATTATCTCCAAGTTTGAAGGCTTTTTGCCCCTATTGTTTTGAAAAATAAACATCTGAATAGCTTCTGATTCATCTGTTACTGGATGTGTTGTGCAAGATGAACCTTGAACAGTTTCAAGCATTTTTAATAGATATACCTCGTCTTTATCTGCAAGCTTTTGAGAAAAGAAATCAAATGCATCTACTATTCGTTTAGCTGATTCCGTTTCAAGCCCATTTTTATCTTTCTTGATTTGGTCAATCACATAATCTTTGAAAAGCTGGTTGTCGTAACCAACAGTCGCAAAACGATAAGTTGATTTTCTTTTTATTAAATCCTCAAAAGATTCATCTTCGTCTTCTGACAATGGGCGAATAGCTTTCAGACGGAGAAAAAGAGCCGATAAAAAAATTGATATTGTTGTAAGACGTTGCTGGCCGTCAATTACTCCAAACTCATTTTCCGATTTTTCTTCAAAAAGGAAATGTCCGAAATAGAATTTAGATTTTGTTGAGCTTCGGTTGTAGTCCTCCAAGTCAGATAAAAAGGTGTTTACTTGTTTTGGCGCTTTGCTACTTTCAAATTCTGTATCCCAAGAGTAGGCACGTTGGTAAGCCGGCACAAAGATTCTGTTTCCTGCCAACATTTGTTTGATTGTTGTTGAAGCTTCCATAACTTCATTTCTCCTTTGGATTGTGATTTGGGGGCATAACATGAATTAGACACCAAATATTGAATCAAAAAATTCCGACAAATACACCAAATCAGGTGTCTAATCCGGGCACTGAATTTTTAACAGGTCGAAATTACAATGAATCCTAAAGCCGATTCCGGATTATACACCTTTTTATTTTTTCCTCCGAAAAACGGATTAGACACACAAGCAGCAATTCCCGGAGGAAAAAAGCTTAACCGGTTGAGTTTCTTGTATTTACTTACACAAAGTTTACGAAAGGCTTTGCTTATTTTCATAAGCAAATCAGTATATTAAACTATCCCCGGGAATTGCTGACACACAAGTGATTTGAGATCAATTACTTTGGCTGATCAACATGAAGGTCAATAGTTCACCCTGACACGGGTTTCCAGGACATGCAACAGACTCGGATTGTATCGAATACCTTTCTTGAAGCGATGGCATTATGTGTTCGTTTCTTCTTAATATTTCAAGATATTCAGAGGGTAAATCAACCGACGCGTTTTATTTTGTGTAGATTATTCATGATTCGTTTGCCGGTCAAGTATTTTCCGTGATCAGCCGATTATTTCTCACGGCATCATTCGGAGCCTCAAGGGCTATGTTGCACCACCGCGGTTTGCCAGGCAACAACCAGAACGCAAGAGCCAAACGATATGAACGAAAAGCCAAAGGAACCAAAGCTTCTTGACCGATTGCGCAATAAAATCCGGCTCAAGAATTACAGCATCCGCACTGAAAAGGCCTATGTGAATTGGAATAAACGTTACATTCTTTTCCATAAGAAAAGACACCCCCGTGAAATGGGGGCGAGGGAGGTGGAGGAGTTTCTCACGCACCTGGCTGTTGAGAAGAATGTTTCTGCCAGCACACAAAACCAGGCGCTCAGTGCAATCCTGTTCCTTTATAAAGAAGTGCTCGGCATTGAGCTTCCATGGCTGGAAAACGTCCAGCGGGCCAAGAGACCGGAGAGAATTCCTGTCGTCTTTACAAAAACCGAAGTCACTGCTCTGCTTGCCCGACTTGATGGTATCCATTGGCTCATGGGCAATATTCTTTACGGAGCAGGATTGCGACTCATGGAATGCGTGCGACTCCGCGTCAAGGATATTGACTTCGAATACGGCCAAATCGCTGTTCGTGAGGGAAAGGGTCAGAAGGACAGAATCACCATGCTCCCAAACAGCATAAGGACCGAGCTGCAGCGGCATCTCGACAGAGTCCGACTTATTCACGAAAGCGATCTAATAGATGGATTCGGAGAGGTGTATCTCCCTTATGCACTGGAGAGAAAATATCCCGGCGCGGGGAAAGAGTGGGGCTGGCAGTATGTGTTTCCAGCCGGGAGCAGGTCGTTGGATCCGCGGAGCGGTAAAATCAGAAGGCACCACCTGGACGAGAAATTGCTCCAAAGGGCGGTCAAAAAAGCCATCCAAGCTGCGGGGATACACAAACAGGGAAGCTGTCACACCCTAAGGCACAGCTTTGCCACGCATCTTCTTGAAGCAGGCTATGACATCCGCACTGTTCAGGAACTCCTGGGGCACAAAGACGTCAGCACCACCATGATTTACACGCATGTTTTGAACAGGGGCGGGAAGGGGGTCATCAGTCCCGCAGATATCCTGGCGCCAAGGCAGCGATAGAAATTTGGCAATGCCTCAAAATTCAAGCTGTTATACCTCCTTTGCAGTCAATGTTGACAAACCGCGAAGAACAGGGAAAGGTGACTCTTGCGCTGTTGTCTTGAATCTTATAAAGTTTTTTAATAGATCGTAAGTACTTGACTGTTGATCGATAATTTTCATCGGCATATGAACCTTTGAAGTCGCCTGTCAAACCCTCTGCAAAAAGAACAATTCCAAGGGAAGGTGAACAGGGAAAGTGTATCTCACCTCTTTTGCGCATCGCGAAGACTTGTTTCAGATTGCCGAACGCTGGTTCTGCGGGCGGCCCGAAAAGCGGGATGCTCTGCGCCTCACGGAAATTCTCATTTGCGACGGTTTTATTTTGGGCGAAACGCTGGACACTCTGGCGGTCTCCGCTCTCGCAGCCGTTCATGACAAGCCGTTTCACAAAAAACGCATCAACCTCAAGGGGGAACTGCGGGATGCCATTTGTGCCGGAAACGTCGAAATGACGCCGAGAGCCGAGGAATTGATTCGCCTCTACAGGAAAAATCCCGATTATTATTACAGGGAAACTCCCATCAATGGGGTCATGTGCCTCGATGAAAAGGAGCGGCTCCTGGGGCTTTACCGAATCAAGCGGCCACGCAGAATTGCTGAAAAGGCCAATCGCAAGATCGCTAACTGGATCTTTCGGCTGGTGCAGAACCGGGCGCAGGAGATGGCTCAAAATCGAGCCAGGGAGGCGGGGATACCTCTTGAGCACCTTGTGAGCCCTCAGGAGGTCATGAGGCGGGAATTCATGGATGCCGAAGCAGACATCGCGCGGGCCTTCAGTGAAGGTCTCATCCGGTTTGACAGGGATTCCATCACGTTGAACGATGTGGGCGGCATGAAGATCATCGCGACGCAGGAGAAATTGTCTCGCCTGGAATCGGCCCTGGCCGTAAATCCAAAAGTGAGGATCATCGAAAAAGAAACGTTTCACGGGCGCTACCAGGCCACCAACCTGCTCCTCGATGTACTTTGGGATGTGGACCGGGTGTGCAGAAGGTACGAGGAATCGAGGGGCTGGGAAAAATACCGGAACAGGGGGATTCCCGAGGATCGGTTGAAGAAGGAATTTCCTTCCTTCCTCCAGGGGGGGGACCCCACTGTATGCATCGAAGTCATTCTCTCCACTTATCCCGATATGGTGGAATCGGAACTGGGAAACTGCATTCACGAAAAAAGGATGATGGCTCAGAGGGAAAACTGGCTCTATAAGGGGAATATATCCATGAATGTGGAGTTCCTGCTGGAATACCTCTTTGCGGTGGGCTTCAGCCCCAGGGTGGACATCGACCGGATTCCCTTCAAGCTGTGGGGGCGCTATCTGCCGGATTCTCTTGCTTACCAGATTCGAAGGCTCTACGGCCTCAGCGGGTTGGATCTCTTTTATTAGAAGCGAAAGTAGCCGTCTTTGCCGTGAGAGTCCGCCCTCTTAAAGAGTTGCAGGATTTCACAGGAGTTTGGAAATGGAAATGTAAAAAGTGCTCCCCCTGCCCTTCCTCGGTTCCACCCACACCCTTCCCTGGTGGCGTTCCGCGATTTCCTTGACGATTGCCAGCCCGAGCCCCGTTCCCGGAGTCCCTCTTGACGTATCGTTGCGCTGAAAGAGCTCAAAGATCGACTCGGAATCTTCGGTTTTGACCCCCACTCCATCGTCGCTCACGGAAAAAATGTGATGCTCTCCAGTTTCTTCATAAGCGATCTCGATGCGGGTGAGACCCTCTCCTCCATACTTCAATGCATTGTCTACAAAATTTCTAAAGACTCTGAATATGGAAAGCCGGTCGGCCTTGATTTCGGGCAGTTGTTCGGGTTCAGCCCATTCGATGCAACGGAGGCTCAACTGCGCGGAAAATTCATCCTTCAGCATTTGGAAGATCTCCTTGGTGCTGACTGCCTCGATATTCAAGAGGGTCTCTTTGGCCGCGGCATAGATGTTGATTTTTTCAACAAGGGCCACGACGAGTTCTGAAGCTTTCAGAATTTGTTCGCAGAGATGTTTCCCCTTTTCATCGAGAAGGTCCCCGTATTTCTTGTGGAGAAGGTTGGTGAGGCCATAGATGCCGATGGTTGGGCTCTTGAGGTCGTGAGCGACGGAATAGGCGAAGAATTTTAGCTTTTCCGCACTCTTCTGCAGGGCTTCCTCGGCCTTTTTACGTTCCCTGATCTCGGTTTTGAGCTCCTCGTTGGCCTTTGCAAGTTCCTCCGTTCTTCGCGCCACCCGCATTTCCAGTTCATCGTGGGCTCTTTGAAGTGCCTCTTCGGCTTTTTTTCGCTCGGTGATGTCCACGGTAACGCCTACAAGCCCCGAGAGATCCCCCTCTGCATTGGTGAACGTCCCCTTGTTGAGTATGATATCGTGCTTGACGCCATTGGGATAAACGATGCTGCTTTCATAGATCTGTATGCCCGGCCGGCGCAAAAGAGCCACATCCATTTCGTCATATCTGGCGGCCAGGTCTTCCGGGAACAGGTCATTTGCGGATTTACCGACAATTTCTTCCCGCGTCATCCCGAGACGCTCCTCGAAGGCCTTGTTGCAGCCGAGGTAGAATCCCCGGGTGTCCTTATAAAAGATGGGGTTCGGGATGGTATCGATCAGTGTCTGCAGGAAATGCAGTTGATCCTGCAATGCGTCCTTCGCCCGTTTCCCTTCCGCCGCGCACTCTTGCAGCAATGCGCATTTACGGCGCAGGTCGGCGATTTCTTCCAAAAGCTCTTCCCTGGTTTTTTCTGTATCTTGCATGGCCCGTGTTTCCCAAAGTGTTCAGGATGTCTTAAGCACCTGATCTTGATCCGTTCCGACAGATTTGACTTGCCCGGAAGAATATCATTTTGCATGCCATGATATTCAACATTTCGTTATTATAAATTAATTTCTATTGGTTTGAAAATTGTTCAAACCTGTTGTGCAACATAAATGTAGCATTCCGTATTTCTGGAGGAACCATCTATCCTGGCCCAAACAATTTTGTAACGTTGGAATCGCACCTCCAAATCGCACTCCCGGCTATCAAAATGCAGTGATTGAAATGAGCATAAGGATGTGGGAGGGGCCGTGCATGATTAGCTTAAACTTGGGTTTCCAGTCGAAGAACACCGCCTTCGCCTTTGAGAGAGCCAGGGGAGGAAATAGAGCAATGGATATCAAAAAATTGGAACGTTTACACCCGGAGCTGAAAATCACTTATATGAAACCCGAAAAGAGAGTCGGGTTGACTGTGGTGTTGACGGGATACGGCAAGGGAAAGAGTTCTTCCGCTCTGGGCATGGTGCTGCGTGCCTGTGGACACGGCATGAAGGTTTCCATCATTCAGTTCATGAAGGGCGATATTTATACGGGGGAATGGGATGGAATCCGCAAGCTGGATTGCGATGTGGAATTGATCCCCTCAGGGATGGGTTTTTGCGGCATTCAAGGGAATCCCTATTCCCATCCCGTACACCGTGAAGCGGCTCAGAGGGCGATAAAGATGGCCAAGGAAAAAATCGAATCGGGAAAGTACGATCTGGTGGTTCTGGATGAAATCAACAATGCCCTGCAACTGAAACTGGTGGACCTGGAACAGGTTCTGGAACTGATTCGCGGCAAGCCGCATCTCATGCACCTCATTCTGACCGGCCGGGACGCCCATCCCGAAATCATTGATCTGGCGGATACCGTCAGTGAAGTAAAGGAGATCAAGCATGCGTACCGCAAAGACATAGAACCGCAGCCGGGCATCGACTACTGAAAAGGGGCAGTAAAACTTTTTCATCCGCAGATTACGCAGATTTTCGCAGAACCAGGTTTCATCTGAACCATGGAGATACGGAGTCATTTATAAGGTCTTTCTCTGCGCCCTCCGTGTCTCCTTGGTGAATACGACAATGTTAGATGGAGAGGCTTTCTTTTATTTTTTATGGAATTTTATCCAGGGCCTGCTCCAGGTCTTCCCTGAGGTCTTCGAAATCTTCGCAGCCTACGGAGAGCCTGACCAGTTCATCCAATATTCCGGCCTCCTCTCGTTCCTCGCGGGGAATGGATGTGTGCGTCATGGATGCGGGATGCTCGATGAGGGATTCCACTCCTCCCAGGGAGACGGCGAGCGTGATGAGCCGAACGTTGTTCATGAGGGTCACTCCGCCCTGAAGTCCGTTTTTGACGCCGAAGCAGATCATGGAACCGAATCCGTCCATCTGTTTTTTTGCCAGGGGGTGTTGGGGATGGTTGGGAAGGCCCGGGTACCTCACCCAGGCCACCTTGGGGTGGCGGCTGAGAAACTGGGCAATCTGCATGGCGTTTTGCTGGGCCCTTTCCACCCGAAGCGGCAGGGTGCGGACGCCTCTCAGTATGAGCCATGCCTGATGAGGGTCCATGGTACCTCCGAAAAGATTGAGTACTCTCCGGATTTTCTTGAAGGTATCATCCTTTTTCGTAATGATCATTCCTCCGACCACGTCGCTGTGGCCGTTGATGAATTTCGTAAGGCTGTGAACAACAATATCCGCGCCATATTCCAGGGGGCGCTGCAGGTAGGGGCTTGCAAAAGTGTTGTCCACCACGAGAAGGGCCCCGTGATCGTGAGCGATCTTTGCCGCAGCTCCCAGGTCTGTGAGGATCATGGTGGGATTGGTGGGGGTTTCTACGTAAACCATGCGGGTCTCAGGCTGCAGGGCCTTTTTGATCTTTTCGGGGTCGGAAGTATCTACAAAGGTGGATTTCACTCCGAACCGGGGCATTTCCGATTCCAACAGGACGCGTGTCGCGCCGTAGACCGAGTCCGTTGAGAGCACATGGGTGTTCCGGTCGAGAAGGGCCATGAATACGGTGCTGATGGCGGCCATTCCCGTGGCCGTGGCCATTCCCCCAAAGCCATTTTCAAGGGATGCCACGTTCTCCTCCAGAGCGTGAACCGTGGGGTTTTTCAACCGGGTGTAAATATATCCCGGTTGCTCTCCCGCAAAGCGCGCCGCGCCTTCTTCCGCACTGGGAAAAGCGAAGGTGGAGCTCTGAAAAATGGGAACGGAAACCTCCCCGTATATTGAATCCTCCAGAATTCCCATGTGAATCGCTTTGGTGGCTTTGTGCATGGAGTGAGGGTGACTCTCTCTTTTCTTCATATCCTGGCTCCTGGTTTGTGAGATGAACGGTTTGGTCTTTTGCGTCTATATTTTTTGTGGCTTCTGCTGCGAACGGTTACCTTCTTCCCAACACTTTACTTATAAGAACATGGGGAGTCCTTTTGCAATGGGAACCGAAGCGGAAAGAACATAAAACGGTCCTTCCCCGGGCATTTGCCTTGAAGAGGAGGAATTGCCGTGTTGGCCCTTGTGATTCTTGACAAACCTTATTTCAGCAAATAAGTAGTAAAATTGCATTTGCATTGAAGACGTCCGATGAAAAGATTGATTGCAACCTCCCCCTTCTGCAAGGAATTGAAATCCAATGCCGCGGATATTTGCTTCAGCGAAGAATCGTGTTGTGGTTGGTGTGGGAATCGTGCTCTTGGCTTCAACCGGATGTATTCCCATGAAACAGACCAGGGTGGCTGCCGTCGCTCTCACTGTTGAGGATGTCGCCAGGGCGGCTTCCAAACAATCCAGCCCGACCATTGTCAAGCAGGGAACGCCGGCCTATCTCATGCTCATGGATGGTCTCATCGAAGCCTACCCGAAGAACAAAGACCTTCTCACCGCAGGCTGTCAGGGGTATGCTACCTACGCTGGCTCGTTTCTGACAGATGAGGAAAAAAAAGAAGCGGAAGCGCTCTACGACAAAGCAAAGCATTATGGATTTCGAGCCCTTTCCCATCGCGGGGATTTTGCCGGGGCGGCCTCGGGCAATATTCAGGAATTCGATCGGTTCCTGCAAAAGTACGATAAGAGGGATGTCCCCGAACTCTTTTGGACGGCCAATGCCTGGGCTGGATGGATCGGTATGAATATCAGCAGTGTTGAAGCCATGGCGGATCTCCCGGCGCTGGAAGCTGTCATGAAACGCCTTCTGGAACTGGATGAATCTTACTACCACGGAGGGCCTCACCTTTTGATGGGAATTTATCTGGCTGCAAAACCCGCCGCTCTTGGGGGGAATCTTCCTGAGGCCAAAGAACATTTTCAGAAAGCCTTTGCGTTGGGAAGCGACAAGACTTTGATGGCAAAGGTTCTCTATGCGCAGTACTATGCGCTGGGAGCCAGAGACCGTGATCTTTTCGTGAACACTTTGAAGGAAGTATTGGCTGCTTCCCCCGGTGAAATACCGAACCTGACGTTGAGCAATGTGATGGCCCAGGAAAAAGCCGAGAAGCTTCTGGCCAGGACGGAGGAATATTTTGAAGAACAACCGTGAATCGTTTCTGTCCGAATCGAGATCTCCCATCGCGAAATACGTGTTTTGGGGGATATGTTTTTGCTTCGCCTATTGTCTCATGACGCCCCACCATGCCTTGGGAGCAGGAACGCCGGAGTTCGAAATCAAGCTCGCCACACTGGCTCCCGACAACAGTTCGCTCATGCAAATTTTCAAGGAAATGAACGACGAATTGCTTCAGAAAACGGGAGGCAAGGTCGGTTTCAAGATGTTTTCGGGGTTTGTCCTCGGCGACGAGGAGGATGTGTTGAGGAAGCTGCGCGTTGGACTTGTCCATGCCGCAGTCTTTACGGCCACGGCTCTTACCGACATGGATCCGACTCTGCGTGCGATGCAGGTCCCTTTCCTCTTCCACAATTATGGGGAAGTCGATTACGTTATGGGAAAAATGGAACCGGATTTCAGGAAGAACTTCCTGCAATGCGGCTATGAAATCCTGGGCTGGCCTGAACTGGGTTTTCTCTATTTCATGTCCACTTCCCCCATTGCCGGCCTGGAGGATTTGAAAGGCAAGAAGGTCTGGGCCAAGGCGAATATGCCCATGTCCCAGGCGTTGATCGACAGAGCCGATGTTTCGACGGTGGCCATAGGCATCCCGGACGTGCTGGTCGCTCTACAGACGCACCTCCTGGATGTGGTCTATAATTCGCCTTATTATGCGCTGGTGACTCAGTGGAATACCCAGATCAAGTACTTCACGGATCTTCCTCTTTCCTATATTGGTGGAGCCCTCCTCATCGATAAGAAAGTGATGGCGAAGATCCCCGAGCCTCTCCGCCAGACGATGCGGGAAGTATGTGCAAAACATTTGAAGCGGCTCAATGAGAAGACCCGCCAGGATAATGATGAGGCCATCCAGGTCATCCTCAAGCGAGGCGTTCAGAAGGTGACTCCCAATGCGGCCCAGGTAAAAGGGTTTATCGATCTGCGTGACAAAGCCATGGCCAGTCTCGATCCAAAGTTTCTGCCGCCTGATGCGGTCGCAAGGGTCAAAAGCGCCCTTGCCGAATACAGGGCCGAGCATCCCTAGAAACTAATGGCTTCCTCCATACTCAACAGCATTGTGGTTGTGACCCGGTGTTATGGAGTGGTCGAAAAGTGGATTCTGGTGGCGCTGGTCCTTTTTCTCACCGGTTTTTCTCTCTTTCAGATCATTCTCCGGAATTTCTTTTCCACGGGGATTGTCTGGGGGGATACGCTGCTCAGGCATATCGTGCTCTGGGTAAGCCTGCTTGGAACCGCGCGGGCCACGGCAGAGAACAAGCATATTCGCATCGATTTTCTTCCCCGCCTGCTCAATCCCAAAGGCAATTTTGTCGTTACGCTCGCAAGCGATCTGTTCTCCTGTCTTGTGGGAAGCCTGCTTTTCTACGCATCCTGGACCTTTCTTGTCAACGAGAAGGCGATGGGGGATTTTGCGTTTGCTGCCGTCCCCTACTGGTGGCTCGAAACCATCTTTCCTTTCAGCTTCGCCGTCATGTCCCTCCGGTGTGCATACCGGTTCATCATCAGTCTGAAGCAGGGTCCAAACGGTAGCGAAACATGAAAATGTTCCTGAGCCTGATTTTGAGCTTGCTGGCCATCTCCGGAATGCCGCTCTTCATCGTCATTTCTGCGGCGGCCTTGCTCTGTTTTTATTTTCTGGATGTAGATCTCTCCGTTGTCATCATTGAAATGTACCGGCTGGCGGCCAATCCCATGCTCATCGCCCTGCTCCTGTTCGCTTTCGCCGGCTATGTCCTTGCCGAAAGCGGAGCCAGCAAGAGGCTTGTCCGGTTTTCTTCAGCCATTCTGGGGCGGACTCCCGGTGGTCTGGCCGTTGTTTCCCTGCTTTCCTGCGCCTTTTTCACCGCCCTCACCGGGGCTTCCGGAGTGACCATCGTGGCTCTGGGCGGACTCCTCTATCCGGCCCTTATCGAGGATGGCTATGAAGAAAATTTCTCCCTGGGCCTCCTCACGACATCGGGAAGCCTGGGACTCCTGTTCCCGCCGAGCCTCCCCCTCATCATTTACGGGGTGGTTTCGGACACCAAGATTTCAGACCTTTTTCTGGCAGGCGTTGCGCCGGGATTCCTCATGCTGATCCTGCTCTCCCTTTACAGCATGTATTCAGCGGTCCGCTGCGGTTGCACAGGGATGCATTCCCGGTTCAACTTTTCCGAACTGGCGGCGGCGGGCCGGGAAGCCATTTGGGAAATCCTTTTGCCTCTGGTGGTCCTGGGAGGAATTTTCGGCGGTTTTCTCGTACTGAGCGAGGCTGCCGCCGTTACGGTCTTCTATGTGCTCCTGGTGGAAATGGTCATCCACCGGGAAGTGAAACTGCGAGACATTCCTTCCATCATACTGAAAACCTCCATGATGGTGGGGGGAATCATCATCATTCTTGGGGCCTCCCTCGCCTTCAACGCATTTCTCATCGACCAGCAGGTGCCCAACAAAATTCTCGAATTGATGCAAACCTATGTGAGCAACAAGTATCTCTTTCTCCTGATCTTGAATTTCTTTTTGCTTCTCGTGGGGTGCGTGCTGGATGTTTTCTCCGCCCTGGTCATCGTGGTTCCCCTTATCGTTCCCCTTGCCATGAGCTACGAGGTCAATCTGATTCATCTGGGGATCATTTTTCTGACCAACCTGCAGATCGGCTATTCCACGCCTCCCATCGGAATGAACCTTTTTATCGCAAGCCTTCGCTTCGAAAAGTCCATCGTGCATCTGTACCGGGCATCTTTGTCTTTCCTGGCCATTCTCCTGATCACCCTTGGAATCATTACCTTTTTCCCAGCCTTGAGCCTCCTCTGGATGAAATGAGTTTTGGGTGATGCACCTCTCTCGTTTTTGATTTTTCCACTTCCTTTTTTCATGGTTATCTTTGATTTTATTCTTTCGATAGATGAAATCGGAAATCAAACGATGTTCATGAAGAAATGCGGTTGAACATCTGAAAGGAGGAGAATCCATGGATTTTCTGCTTCCTGCTGAAATAATGGAAGAGCGAAAACGTTTTGAGGATTTTCTCAGGGAGCGTCTGGCGCCCCATGTTGCCGGATGGTATCGGGAAAGGATGGTGCCGCGGAGCTTTTTCCAGGAACTGGGGAAAGAGGGGTGGCTCGCGTTTGACCAGGGGAAGGAGGGTCCCGTGGAGCAACCCGTCCTCAAACAATCGGTGCTCATGGAGGAGCTGGCCAGGATTTCCCCGGGAGTGGCGGTCGCCGTATTGGTGCAGATTTCTCTTGGAACCAAAGGGTTGACCCTGTTTGGTTCCGAGGCGCAGAAAAAAGCTCATCTGGAATCCGCCATCCTCGGGAATACGCTCATATGCCTTGGAAATACGGAACCCACAGCTGGAAGTGACGTGGCAAACATCTCCCTCAATGCCGAAAAGGTGGACGGCGGATGGGTGCTCAACGGGACGAAAGGCTATGTTACTAACGGCAATATCAGTGATATTGCCATCATCACAGCTGTTACCGGCCCTCGGGCGGAGAGAAGCCGGCGCATGTCCATGTTTCTGGTGGACCTGTCGTCGAAGGGAATCAGCAGAAAAAAGCTCAACAAGCAGGTTTGGATCCCTTCAGATCTTACCCGACTTCAGTTCAAAGACGTTTTTGTCCCCGATGAGAATCTCCTGGGGGAGCATGGACGCGGGTTGCAGCAGGTTTTGGAGATTTTCACCAACAGCCGGGTGACCATCAGTGCGCTCGCTCTGGGAACTGCGGTGGGAGCCTTTGAACTGGGTGTGGATCATGCCCGGAAGCGGGAAGTCTTTGGGAGAAAGATAGCTGATTACCAGGCGAAATCTTTTGAAATTGCCGATTTCTACAGCAGGATCGAAGCGGCGAGGCTCGTGCTGTGGAAAACGTGCTGGAATAAAGACCGCGGCGGAGACTTTCGGTTGGATTCGTCCATGGCCAAGTATCTTACGGTAGAGATTGCCCGCGAGGTGGGAATGTGGGCGGCCGACCTGTTTGGAGCCGCCTCCGTGATTTTCGAGCACCCCATCCACAAGTTTCCCATGGATGCCTGGGCGGCTTCTCTGGGGGAAGGAACACAGGATATACAAAAACTGATTATTTTCAGGGAAGTGATGAAGCGGTTGTCTTGAGTTCAATATTGGGGGTTGAGCAGATCGAGTTTTTTGGGTATCTCCTTTGGGTGATGAGTATGATGTATGGTACATAAATTTCAAACGTATGGGAAAAAAGAAAGAATGGGGTATCCAGTCATGCAAGAATCTTCTGACATTCTTATGGGCACTGTTCGGGAATATGCGGAGGCTGAGAAAGAAGAGGTTTACGGAGAAAAGCTTTTCGATCTGAATCGGGAACCCACTCTCATGGGAAGAATGGAAAATCCGACTTCGTCGGGTATCATCACGGGTCACTGTGGTGAAACCATGGAAATATATCTGCGCATTGAAGGAGAACGTATCGAGGAAATAAGCTTTTTCTCTGACGGGTGTGCTTCCAGCCTGGCGTGTGGTTCCGTGGCGGCGGAACTGGCAAGAGGAAAAAACATAGACGATGCTGCGGCGATAGAGGGAGATACAATCCTCATGGTGCTCAAGGGACTGACCGAAGAAGAGACCCACTGCGCTTATCTGGCTGCAGAGGCATTGCATGCTGCCATCCACAACTGGATGTTGAGGCAGTAACGTAGCCAAGTGAGGGGACCGGAGGGTCCCCTTTTTCTATCCGCAGAGTCTCAAAGGGGTTCCCTGGATTTCGAAGGCGTCCTGGGCTTCGCTGTATGCAGCCCTGACACAAAAGACCGTGTGAACTCCCTGAGTCATCATCTTCCACCAACCGTAGGCGATATCCGATTCGGAGGTTGCAAGACACACCCGGTCCGCTCCCAACCGGTTCCGCGTCTCGTCCAAGTCCATTGTATCCTGCAATGCGTTTTTCCCTTCCGTCACGTAAAGAATGAAGCCTTTTTTCATCCTGGACCTCCATGAACGTTGAAGAGTCCCTGGAAGCACGAGTGCTTCCAGGGGGTAAGAGGTTAGTGTGTGTTGAGGTAGGGCTGGTGCTGAAGCAAAAAAAAATCCTTAGAGCCGAAGCTCTAAGGATTGCACCCTGTTTAAACTTGATCCTTAGGGAAGACTATACGGGCATTGCAGACATTTTGCATATGAAAGGCATCGCTTTCGTAGAGTAGAATTCCCGGCCTGTAAAGCCGATGAGGTCTGCACTCCGTATTCGAGGTCCTTCAGTATTCTACCGTACCGAGTCCTCAAGTGGTCAGGCTGGTCTTCTGGCTCTCGGATCTCTCTACTCACCGCACCTTCCCATCACATCCCGAATGTGACAGTGGCTTTAAAGGCGGCTTTCGTCCCCGATCACAGCGGCGGGACCGCTCCCGATTGTCACGGGATTCCCTTTTAAGCTTTGCAGCACCTGATCACTATGCAATTATATCGAGTATTCCTCTACTACAAGGGGGGATGGCTGTCAAGTCTCATTTACAAATATTTCTATCTACGGTTCGAGGACGATCTTTCCAAACTGGTCGCCCTTTTCCATGATTTCGAAAGCCCGGCGCCCTTCTTTGAGGGGCATGATCCGATGGATGACAGGTTTCAGTTTTCCCGCCCAGAGGAGAGAGGTCACTTCTCTGAAGTCCTGATGTGTGCCCATTGTGCTTCCTATGAGACTGATCTGCTTGCTGAAGATGAAGCGGATATCGATTTCGGCCTGAGGGCCGCTCGTGTTTCCCACTATGACGATGCGGCCTCCACGCGCCACCGCTCTCATGCTCTTGTGGATGGTGGCGGCTCCCACGTTGTCCACTACGACATCCACGCCGCGTTTGTCCGTGAGCTTTAACACTTCCCTTTCCCAGTCGCATTTGGAACGATCCAGAACGATATCGGCTCCCAGCTCCCGTGCGCCGGCTGCCTTTTCTTCATTGCCTGCCACCACGTAAACGGTTGCCCCTGCAAGCTTTGCAATTTGGATGGCCATGCTGTTCACTCCGCCTCCGGCCCCCACTACCAGAACCGATTCTCCAACACGCAGTTTGGCTCGGTGGATGAGCATGCGCCAGGCTGTGAGGGTAACCAGGAGAGGGGCCGCTGCTGACGGAAAATCCATATCCTGCGGCATGGCCATGAGACTCTCCGCCGGGACGACCACATATTCCGCCAACCCTCCGCGTACCTGTTCGCCAAGAATGTGGTAACCGGGACTCAGGCTATGTTCTCCGCGCCGGGTGAATTCATCCTCTACGGAGTTTGAACCCGGATCCACCACCACACGGCTTCCCAGGCTCCAACCGGTGACTCCCGGCCCCAGTCCCGCCACAATACCGGCAACATCCGAGCCGCCCCAGTGGGGCATCGGCAACTTAAGTCCCGGCCAGCCCCGCCGTACCCAAATGTCCAAATGATTGAGGGCGCAGGCTTTGACCTGGATGAGAACCTCACCCGGTGCCGGTTGAAGATCCGGAACATCGCAGTACCGTATGACTTCAGGCCCCCCGTGTTCGTGGAAACAGAGTGCTTTCATGGTCCTGGTTTCCTCCTTTCACGACGTAATGCAGGATCGACCGCCGTTACATCAATGAGGCGGAATGTCAAAGATTCGTTGCTATTGCTTCAGTGCTTAAGCTAAAATCCCCACATCGAACATTCAAGCCTGCCTTTCGATGGTATTTCTTGGAGTTTCTTTCCTTGGCATTGTGATTATGTTAAAAAGGTTGGAATTTTTCTGATTTTGCCTCAAAATAAAAAATTTTAAATTTCTCTTGCTTATGAGGTGATATAGATGAAACACTTAGGTTTTTTCAGGCGGAGGCAGGAAATGAGCCTTCTTCGCTGGCTGTTGTTCACTTTTTTGGGGTTCATCGCTTGTGTCGTCGCCATAGCGGGTATTGCGGCTTTCGCCTTTTATATTCAGCTGGATCGGTCTCTGCCCAGTGCTCGCGCTCTCAAGAACTATCATCCGTCTCTGGTTTCGAGTGTCTATGCTTCCGATGGTTCTCTCATTGGGGAATTTTATACGGAACGCAGGTTTCTGGTTCCTCTGGATCGGGTACCGCCCTATTTGATAAAAGCCTTTCTTGCGGCCGAAGACAGCCGGTTCTATGAACACGGAGGGGTCGATCTTCCCGGCATTTTTCGGGCCTTTATGAAAAATCTTCAGGCGGGGGAAATTGTTCAGGGAGGAAGCACCATCACGCAGCAAGTAGTGAAATCTCTCCTTCTTACGCCGGAACGCACGGTTATCCGTAAACTCAAAGAAGCCCTCCTTGCCTACCGTATCGATCACACGCTGAGCAAAGACGAAATTCTCTATCTCTATCTCAACCAGATTTATTTTGGTTCGGGGGCCTATGGCGTGGAAGCTGCGGCACAAACTTATTTTGACAAGCATGTCGAAGATCTCGATCTTGCCGAAGCTTCTCTCCTTGCAGGGCTGCCCAAAGCTCCCACCCGGTTTTCTCCGCATCAGAACTATGCTTCCGCCAAGGATCGCCAGAGGTATGTGCTGGATCGTATGGTCGAAGTGGGATTCATTACTCAGGAAGAAAGGGATAAAGCCTTTGTGGAACCCTTGAACCTGGCCAGGCCGAAGCGCTGGAGGCTCAAAGAGTTCAATCACTTCACGGAAGAGGTGCGGCGGCAGGTGGAGGCCAAATACGGCCGGGACGGACTCTATAAAGAAGGCCTGAAGATCTATACCACTCTGGATCTGAGAGCTCAGGAAATGGCCGAAAAGGCCCTGGACCAGGGATTGCGCCAGCTGGACAAGCGCCACAGTCGTTACCGGGGGATAAACCTCAATGTACCGAGGGAAGATTGGCCGAGTGCTCTGAGAGTGCTCAACAGCACCAATGGAGAACTGCAGCCCGAAAAAATCGTGGCTGCTCTGGTGATGGATTATGATCCTCAAAGCAGATCCTGCAGGTTGCAGATAGGGGATGCACAGGGGATTTTACCCTCTTCGGGGTGGCAATGGGCAAAGATTTCAGACAAACGGGCGAGTAAGATGTTCCGGGTGGGTGATTTGGTTCGAGTTCGTCTGGAAAATCTTCAAAGTGACAAGACCTGGACGACCGTCCTGGAGCAGGATCCTGGAATGGAGGGCGCTTTCATGGCTATGGTTCCTCAAACGGGAAGAGTCCTTTGCCTTGTCGGTGGAAGAAATTTCGCTCAGAGCCAGTTCAATCGCGCAACACAGGCTATTCGACAGCCTGGTTCGGCCTTTAAGCCCATCATCTATTCCGCCGCTCTCGATAAGGGCTACACGGAGGCATCCATCCTGATCGATTCACCCATCGTCCTGAACGATCACAGCCTCAGGGGGCTTTGGAAACCCGCCAACTACGACCATCAGTTCTGGGGACCCATCCTGTTGCGGAAAGCACTGATCCATTCTCGCAATGTTGTGACCGTCAAGCTCCTGAATGCCATTGGAGTGGACTATGCGATTCAATATGCCAGAAACTTGGGAATTACCTCCCCCCTCACGCCCACCCTGGCCCTCGCTCTCGGGGCGTCTGGCGTGTCTCTCTGGGAGCTGCTCACGGCGTATACTCCTTTCGCCAACCAGGGAAAACGGGTTGATCCCTATATGATCGAAAAGATAGAGGATCGGGACGGCAATATTCTGGAGGAGCACCGGGTCGCACCCGAAGATGTGATTTCGCCTGAAACGGCTTATGTTATGACCGACCTGCTGGCGGGTGTCGTGCAGGAAGGTACGGCGAAAAAGGCCAAAGAGCTGGACCGGCCCGCAGCGGGAAAAACGGGAACCACCAATGAAATGAGAGATGCCTGGTTTATCGGTTATACTCCGGATGTTTTGGCGGGTGTGTGGGTGGGCTACGACGATCACAATGTTTCTCTGGGGAAGGGAGAAACGGGAGGTCGGGCCGCTTGCCCCATCTGGGTTTCTTTCATGAAAGAATGGCTGAAAGAAAAGCCTGTGGAAAGTTTCCCCATTCCTTCCGGCGTTGTTTTTGCGAAAATCAACGGTCATACGGGGGCTCTTGCTCGATCCAATGATCCTTCGGCGGTCTCTGCCGCATTTGTGGGGGAGGTGCCCGTCAGATCGCAGCGCTATTCAGCTCCTTCACAAAAATCCGGAAATTCTTCTCCTGCTTCTTCTGATACTGCTTCTGCCACGGTTTCTTCCTCGCCGGCGGAATCTTTTTTCAAATCCGATCTGTTTTGAGGCAAGAACTCAGCGGTTGGCCGATGGGCTTTCGGACCGGTTTCTATACGGTCGACCGCTGAAAACCACTCATTGGGACCCGATACATGCAGCGCTACTTCGGCCCTCAGGGGCTTTTGGCTCAAAAAGTAAAATCTTTCGATTTTCGTGCCTCCCAACTGGAGATGGCCCAGGGGGTTTTTGAATGTCTCGGCAGCGAAGTGCCTCTGCTGGTGGAAGCGGGGACAGGGACGGGGAAAACCTGGGCCTATCTCATTCCCGCCATTTTGAGTGGAAAAAAGGTGGTCGTTTCCACAGGCACTAAAACACTCCAGGACCAGATCCTCGACCACGATATCCCTTTCCTCAAGAGATTGCTCTCTCCAAATCTTCATGCGGTGTGTCTCAAGGGGCGCAGAAACTATCTTTGCCGCCGTCGCTTCAGGGACTTTTCCTACCAACCCACTTTGTGGAGCAAGGAAGAAGCCAGGCTCTTCAAACGGTTTCAAAACTGGGCCGTGAGGACTCAGAGCGGGGACCGGGCGGAGATAGACTGGCTTCCCGATTCTTTTCAGACCTGGAATGAAGTGAGTTCCGGAAGTGAGGATTGTCTGGGGCAGCAATGCGAGGATTATTCCCGCTGTTTTATCACGCGCCTGCGCCTGGAAGCCTCAAGGGCTCATCTGCTGGTGGTCAACCATCATCTCTTTTTTGCGGACCTGGCATTGCGCGGAAAGGGACCGGGCGAAGTCCTTCCCGATTATGATGCCGTGATCTTTGATGAAGCCCATCAGCTGGAAGATACCATCGGTCTTTATTTCGGCCTTCAATTCAGCAATCTGAAGATCAACGATCTGGTCCACGGCCTGCTGAAAGAGACAAGGAAGGATGTCAAAAAGATTGAAAAGTTCCAGGAAATGAATCGGATCGTCCAGCAACTGGATATCCTCGGCCGCCTTCTCTATCAGCATCTTTCTCCTTCTCCCGGAGCTCAGGGGCGTTTCCTCCTGGATCTCCAGACTGTGGGCAAAAGCTTCGTCTCCACCTGCCGGGAACTCCTGCATGCACTGGAACAGTTGAACGCCTTGCTGACGCCGGCCGGAGAAAGTCCCGATAGCCTGGAACCCTTTTTCAAGAGAACTCATGAAATGGCGCTGGAGGTTCGGGGAATCCTGGAGCAGAGTGATCCCTCGCTGGTTTACTGGTATGAACTGACGCCCAAGGCGGTTTTCATCTACGGAACCCCTATCGATGTGGCTTCGGTCTTTCGGGAACGACTCCTTTCCCGCAAGTCTTCCGTGGTGTTGACTTCCGCCACCCTTTCCATCGCGGGTTCTTTCGATTTCATCAAAAACTCTCTTGGAATGCCCCCGGAAACGCGAGAACTCCTTCTGCCCTCCCCTTTTGCTTATGAAAAACAGGCGATCCTTTATATTCCTTCCCTCTTCCCCGCTCCCTACGAACCGGGATTTTGCGCAGATCTTGCCGAAGAAGCTCTGAAAATTCTCACCAAGACAGAGGGCAGAGCACTTTTCCTCTTTACCAGCTATCGCAATATGAGGGAAACCTACCAGTTTTTGAAGGGTCGCCTTCCCTATCCTCTCTTGGTACAGGGCCAGAAGCCCAAAAGAATCCTGCTGGCTGAATTCAAGGAAAAGATCCATTCCATTCTTTTCGCCACCAGTTCCTTCTGGCAGGGAATCGATGTTCCGGGCGAAGCTTTGAGCTGCCTGCTCATTGACAAACTTCCCTTCGAAGTGCCCGATGATCCCCTCATCGCCGCTCGCATGGAACACCTTTCCAGCATGGGAAAGAGTTCGTTCTTCCACTATCAGGTCCCCAGGGCCGTCATCCAGTTGAAGCAGGGCGTGGGGCGCCTGATCCGTTCTTCCTGCGACCGGGGTATCATTGCCATTTTTGATGTTCGCCTGCTCACGAAAAATTACGGCCGCATTTTCATCAAGAGTCTGCCTCCATGCAAGCTGGTGCACAGCCTTGAAGAAATCGATAGGAGCTTTCTGATTTCAAAGGGTGTTTCCGAAGATAGTGTTTGTGGAGGCAATAAGGATATAAGTGAACCTTCGGTCTGTTAAAGACGGTTCTTGAATGGACCAAAAGAGAAAAAAAGTAGTATATTAATACAGTAAAATGAATAAATATCGGAAGGATCTTTTTGAAGCATAGTCTTTAAACCAAACCGGTCATCACTCATTGAGGGAGGAGAGCCATGGAGAAAAAGATTCTTTTCGCAGTGGATGGTTCGGAAAAGGGATTCAAGGCGTTGTCCATCGTGGGAGACCTCGTGAAGGATCAGTCGGATGTCCGCTTGATTCTTTTCCATTGTGTACAACAGCTGGCGGGGCTCTCTCCGGGAGAGGTCTGCACAGATGTGGATGAATCCTGCAAGCTTCCCTATGCCACCCAGGAAAAAGTCGGGAATGCCGTTCTGGATGAAGCGAAACGCCATCTCTTTGCCACCGGGTTTCCCAAAGAAAGAGTTGAGACCAAACTGAAAATCAACAGCACAGACCCAGCGGGGGATATTCTTGCCGAAGCGAACGAAGCGAATATCGAAACGATTGCGGTCGGGCGGCGTGGAAGAAGCCAGTTGGAAACTCTGCTCATAGGCAGTGTTTCCGGCAAGGTGGCTCAGTATGCTCAGCACCGTACCGTATGGGTGGTGGATACTCCTGTTCATGCATCGAGAAAAGTCATGATTGCCATGGAAGGGGCTTCCGATGCCGACGAATTGACTCGTTACACATCGGAATTTGTCGCTTCGAATCCGAACCTGAAGTTCACTTTCGTTCACTTGATGCCCCCCGTTCCGCCTACTTTTTGGGATGACGGTCATATTCTGGGATCTGCCGAACAGAAAGACCGGGAGTCCCGCATTGAAAAATGGCGTAGAGAATGGAAGGAGCGTGTGGATGGGTTGATGGCTCAAGCCCGGAATAAGCTCGTGAGCAAAGGCGTTTCCGAGAGCAACATCGAAACTTTCATCCTTCCCACCAAGCAGGGCGTTGCACGGGATCTTCTCAACGAAATAGACGAACACGAATTTCAGATGGTATTGATGGGCAAAAAGAGCCTCAGAGAAAGAAAACCCTTTCTCATGGGAAGTCATGCCAACAAAATCCTTCAGAATATAAAGGGAGCAATCCTCTGCCTGGTGGACAACTAAGAAACTGTCTCAAAACGGTCCGAATATCCTTGATCGTCATTCCGGTGAAAAAAAGTTTTCACTGCCTTGAACGGTTCGATTCCCCCTCGAAGGGATTGACGTCAGGTTAAGCCTAAAATTGCTCAATTGAAGGTTCAAATCCCCCCTTTGAGGGGGGGGATGGAGGAAGAGCAAATACACATCCCCTTCAAAGATGGACTGCAAGAGCTTCCAGACAAAATCCGTGCGCCCGGTGTGAGTAACGATTCTTTTCCTCCCCATGTCCCGCAGGGCGAAGGGCGGGGAGGGGCTTCTGGCAGGCCGGTACCCTTCCCTCGTAGGGAAAGATTAGTCATTCGACCGATCAGAGAAGGAACCAACGATTATGGAATCTCCTATCAGGTTGGGAATCAGCTCCTGTTTGCTTGGAAATGAAGTGCGCTATGACGGTGGTCACAAACTGGACCGGTTCCTCAGGGATACTCTCGGAAAGTATGTGGAGTACGTTCCCGTATGTCCTGAGGTGGAGTGTGGTTTAGGGATTCCCCGGGAGGCGATGCGTCTAGTGGGGGATGTGGATGCTCCCCGCCTCCTGACACAGCGCACCCATGTGGATCATACCGACAGAATGCTCCAGTGGGCCCGAAGGCGGGTCAAGGAACTGGAATCCGAAGGTTTGTGCGGTTTTATTTTCAAAAGCAAATCGCCCAGCAGTGGAATGGAGCGGGTCAAGGTTTATAACGAAAGCGGAATGCCCTCTCACAAAGGGGTCGGCCTGTTTGCGCGAGTATTCATGGAACATTTTCCGCTCCTTCCAGTGGAAGACGAGGGACGGCTTCATGATCCCGTGCTTCGGGAAAATTTTATCGAACGTATTTTTGCCATGAAGCGCTGGCGTGAACTTCTGAGCCGGGAGGAGAGCATCGGTCGCCTGGTGGAATACCATACACGCCACAAGCTGCTGATGCTCGCTCACAGCCCCGCCCACTACCGTCAGATGGGAAAGCTGGTCGCGGGAGCCAAAAGCATTCCTCTCGAAGAGCTCTACCGGCAGTACCAGTCCCTCTTGCTGGAAGGCCTTCGTCTGAAGGCCAGCGTTGCCAAGAACACCAATGTCTTGCAGCACATGATGGGGTACTTCAAAAAGCAGCTCTCCAGGGATGAGAAGGAGGAACTGCTGGAAATCCTGGCTCAATACAGGCAGGGACTGGTGCCTCTCATTGTGCCCGTTACGCTCATCAACCACTATGTGCGCAAGTACGATGAGCCCTATCTGAAGGGGCAGTATTACCTGCACCCCCATCCGCTGGAACTCAAATTGAGAAATCATGTGTAGAGGAGTTGCGGTCGAGACTGCACGGTGTGCGGGTGGGATCGGACCAGGACAACCATGGTCATAAGATGTAGAAATCCTGCATTTTGCATTGATTTTGGCGAAGAGCCTGTCTCAGTAGTAGGCCGGTACGGGTTGACGATCCAGTGGACATTTTAGATGCTGGTGCCGTACCACCCTGTCAAATATCAAGAGCTGACCCCTAATGAGTAGAGACTGACCCATGGATGAAGGTGGGGATCAAAACCATGACATTCCCTCGCCGGCAGAACTGCTGGTGGCATTTACTCCTCTCTTCCGCCCCGACGTTTTGCCTGGGCCGGTGCTGGATCTGGCTTCAGGTGAGGGACAAAACGGCATCTATCTGGCCCTCCGGGGGCTGGACGTCACCTGTTGCGACCTGTCTCAACAGGCACTGCATCGAGCCGGGGTGTGGGCGAAGGAGCAGGGGGCGGTCATCCGCACGTGGCAGGTGGATCTGGAGCAGCCCGAGGTCAATCCGCTCCCGGAAAACCACTATGGCGCGATCCTCGTCTTTCGCTACCTCCACAGACCCCTCATACCCTGTATCCGGAAGTCGCTCAGAAGCTCCGGGATCCTCCTCTATGAGACCTTCACCCTGGACCAGCGGCAATTCGGCCGCCCCCGGCGGCTCGAACACTTGCTGGAACGGGGCGAACTGAGAAGCTTCTTCGGGGATTGGGAAATCCTGCATGATTTTGAAGGAGTATTGAAAGATCCCCCACGCGCCGTAGCTCAGCTGGTCTGCAGAAAACCCTGATAAATAGGGGGTCAGCCCTTGAATTTTGAAATCTATCGAAGAGAACAGGGCTTGAAAGGAAAACTTCCTTGGAGAATGCATGAAAAAAGATCCCAAACTTTCAATCGCTGAAGAAATCATGCTCGAATTTGCCGGTTTGACCGGGCTTTCACCAGCCAGGGATGATCCACGGCGCTACTTGTGGACTGATGCATTTGCCGTGTGCAATTTTCTGGAGCTGTATCGCCGGACGGGTACCGAAAAATACCGGAATCTGGCGGTCGAACTGGTAAATCAGGTTCACAATATTCTCGGCCGCCACAGAAAGGATGATCCAAGGTCCGGCTGGATCAGTGGCCTTGATGAGCTTGAGGGTAAAGCTCATCCGACAAAGGGCGGCCTCAGAATCGGTAAGAAATTGAACGAACGTGGACCTGGTGATCGTTTCGATGATCGTTTGGAATGGGACCGTGACGGGCAGTACTACCATTACCTCACCAAATGGATGCATGCGCTCGCCCGCGTAAGCGCAGTCACCGGAGACTCAACCTACAGCGGGTGGGCGATCGAACTTGCACGCACGGCCCATGCCAGGTTCACTTATGTTCCCTTCCCCGGAGGTCAGAAGAGGATGTACTGGAAGATGAGGATAGATCTCTCCTCTCCTCTTGTCCCTTCCATGGGACATCACGATCCCCTTGATGGATTCATCACATACAGTGAAGTTCAGGCGAGCTCACGTCAGTCTTCGAAAGGCGCCCTGGAATTGGCCGGGGAGATTGCCGACATGGCCCGTATCTGCAAAGGAAAAGACTGGACCACGGATGATGCCCTTGGTATTGGCGGCCTTTTATCCGATGCTTATAGGGTGGCGCAGATGATGTCAGCCGGCACTTTTGGAGAGAGAGATCTTTTAAAGAGTTTGCTGGATGCGTCCAGGGTAGGGTTGGATACCTACGCAAGAACGAATTCCTTGCGTGGACCCGCCGACTATCGCCTCGCGTTTCGCGAGCTGGGGCTGTCCATCGGATTGCATGCCTTGGAAAGGCTTCAAGGGCTGATCGAAGCGAATCAAGACATTTTGGATAAGAAGCGGCTGCTGCTCACACAGATTGCAGGCATGAGGGAATACCTAAAGCTTATTGACATCATTGAAAAATTTTGGCTTGAACCCGCTAACAGAGAAGCCGCCAGTTGGACTGAGCATCGAGATATAAATATGGTTATGCTCGCAACCAGCTTGATTCCCGATGGATTTTTAACTCTTTTTTGAAACCCCAAAATATTTGAAAATTCTCCCTTTCTACAGGTTTAGCATCCCAATTTTTAATGGGTGAAGCCTTTTATAATTCTTCCACCTGAGAAAAGACCTGGTTCAAAATCTACCCATACAAGTACGGAAAAATCTCCACTTGTGTATTTTAAAGTCTCTCTATCAACCCATTCGACATAACTGCCATTGTCAAAAGTTTTCTTTCTTGACATGTAGACCTCACAAGGGCTAACCCTATCGGCAAATCGACTTTTTTGTGGAGGCTGTGGTCCCATTATTTACAATTTTGTTGACTTTGATTGGAGTTGAGTTGCCAAGTTACTGACAATATATGGATAATCGCAACGGTCCATATCTTGCTCTATTGTCAAAGCATTCGACAACTCAATTGATGGAGGATGTGATGCTGAGAGCAAGATTCCTGTTTGCAGCAGCAACTGCAGTTGTTTTACTTTTGTTTACCGGGACGTCCCATGCCGAAGAGCCGCCTGTTATTGCCGCCGCTGCCGATCTCAAGTTTGCATTGGAAGAAGTCTCCGTACTTTTTAAGAAAGAGACCGGCAAAGAGGTCAAACTGTCTTTCGGATCCTCTGGCAATGCCTTCCGACAGATCGTCCAGGGAGCCCCCTTTCAGCTTTTCCTTTCCGCCGATGAGGAGTACGTCCTGCAGCTTGCCAAAGACGGTCTGGCCATGGACGAAGGGGTACTCTATGCCATTGGACGTATCGTGCTGTTTGCTCCCCACGGATCGCCGCTGCGGCCGGATGCTGAATTGAATGATCTCAGGGCGGCCATCAATGACGGCAGGTTGAAGAAGCTGGCCATCGCCAATCCGGAACACGCACCTTACGGCAGGTGTGCTCGCGAGGTCCTCATCAAAGCAGGCCTTTGGGACAAAGTCCATGACAGGCTCATCTTCGGTGATAACATTATCCAGGCGACGCAATTTGCTGCCAACGGGTCGACACAGGGCGGTATTATTGCCTACTCCTTCGCCCTTGCTCCCGAGGTCTCTAAGCTCGGCATCTTTTCCTTGATTCCGGAGGATTGGCACGAGCCCCTGAGGCAGCGCATGGCTCTGCTCAAAGGAGCCGGCGAAACAGCCAAACGCTTCTACGAATTCGTACAAACACCGCCGGCACGCCAGATTTTCATTCGATACGGTTTTGTCCTTCCTGGAGAATAGGAGGTGCCTCCATGGATTGGCCTGCGCTTTCGCTATCTCTGAGACTGGGTGTTCTTTCGGTTCTGGCGCTTCTCCCGATCGGCATCGTACTGGGGCGATTGCTGGCCTGGCGTCATTTCCTGATAAAGCCTCTCATTGAGGCTGCGCTGGCTCTCCCCCTGGTCCTGCCGCCGACAGTGCTTGGCTTCTACCTGCTGAGCGCCTTCGGGGGAGGGTCTTCGTTCGGGCGTGCCTACGAAAGCCTGTTTGGGCATACCCTGGTCTTTAACTTCCATGGGTTGTTGGTTGCCTCCATGGTGGCCAATATTCCGTTTGCCGTACAACCCATGCAGCGGGCATTTGCGTCTATTCCTCCCGAAGTTCGGGAAGCCGCCGCCTGCTCCGGCCTGTCTTCCTGGCAGACGTTGTGGAAGATTGACATTCCCTTGGCTTGGCCCGGAATCGTGACTGCCTTGGTGCTCATTTTCGCCCATACCCTGGGAGAGTTCGGGGTCGTTCTTATGGTCGGGGGCAATATCCCTGGAGAAACGAAGACCATAGCTATATCCATCTATGACAAGGTTCAGGCATTCGATGACCATGCAGCAGGAATCATGTCGGGAGTGTTGCTCGGCCTGTCGCTCTTGATGCTTGCGGTCATCTTTGCCGTATCGAACCGCGTAGGACGCAGGTATGATTGATACATCCGTGCTCACGGCGAGACTTTTCGACAGAAACCCGATTCCATTGGAAGCGGAAATATCCTGCAATGCCGGCGAGATTCTAGCCCTGGTTGGGCCGTCTGGCAGCGGAAAGACAACCGTCCTGCGCTCCATCGCCGGCCTCTGGAAGCCCCGGGACGGCTTCATCCGGTGCAAGGATGAGATATGGCTTGATACGGCATCAAAATTCCATCTCCCCACGCACCGGCGTCATGTGGGAATGGTCTTTCAGAATTATGCTCTTTTTCCTCATATGAGCGTAGGGCAAAATATCATGATGTCTTTGCGGCATCTTCCCACCGCTTTGCAGCGAAACAAGGTCGCAGACCTTCTCTCCAGCCTCCACCTCGAGGGATTGGGGGATCGAAAGCCCTGGCAGCTCTCTGGAGGCCAGAAACAGCGCGTGGCCATTGCCAGAGCTCTGGCCCGTGACCCCAAAGTGCTCCTGCTCGATGAACCCTTTTCGGCTGTGGACAAAGTGGTTCGAAACCAGCTTTACGAGGAACTGCTGGAATTGCGGCGTTCTCTGGAAGTCCCTATCCTTATCGTCACCCATGACTTTGAAGAGGCCTTACTGCTCGCGGATAAGGTCGTCGTGCTGCATCACGGGAAGACCCTGCAGAATGGCCCGCCCCGGCAGGTTTTCACCAAGCCTGAGAGCATCACGGTTGCGGCTTTGCTGGGGGCGAGAAACCTTCTCGGGGGCAAAGTGATCGAGCACCGTCTGCAGGCCCGGAAAACCATTATCGACTGGGATGGAACATTATTGGCTGTCGCCCTGAGGGAGGATCTCGAGAAGGGGAAAAGAGTTTGGTGGCACGTTCCGCCCGGTGAGTTGAGTATCCACCCCACTGGACACGAATGCCCCTGGCTGAATGGAAACTCGGTGACGGGCATCATCCGTCAGTCCACCGCTCTGTCTCCTCTCGTTCGTGTCATGCTGCAGGTGGATGGGAGGAAGGAGAAGGTTCTGTGTATCGAAACGGCTCATCCGTCTTTGAGGCAGAGCCCCCCGGAACCCGGACAGGCCCTGACGGTGAACATTCCGGAAAATGCAATTCAATTGATGAAACATGAAGAGTGAAGCATCAGAAATTCAACTCTGTCCATGGATTTGTCGATTCCAGACGCAACATTCGGGCGGTGTTTTTCAATTTCTCGTTGGATGGACAATGAAATGATAATGGGGTATTCTTTTATGTACTGATTCCTTTTTTAATTTTTTCGCTTACTTGTCAAAAGCAACTCTATTGAATTTAGAGTTGCTTTTCCATGAAAATCCCATAATTTTCAATGTATTGATATCGTCGGTTGCATCGAGAACGTATGCGACACCTCAGAGAGTAAGTGGAGAGCAAGGAAAGAGGATTTCAAAAAATCTTGATTTCAAGGATAAAATGAAGGAGTTGATGTGCCTGTTTCAAGTAGACTAAACCATCAGGAGAGACTGCCATGTTTGAGAAGATCGTTCTGTCCACGGATCTCTCGTCCGATTGGGACGATATAGTTGCCTGTGCAGAAGAGTTCAAAGTTTTGGGCTGCAAAGAGATTATCCTCACCCATGTGCTGGGGGCAAAGGGACTTGACGTGCACGACATGGAAACCTTTTTGTCTCCAGAAGGTCAGGCAAGACTCGAAGCACAAAAGAACCGCCTCGAATCCCAAGGATTTCGAGTGGCCGTGGAAACGCCGGCTGGGCTCCCTGCCCTGTCATTAAATGAAGTGACCCAGCGTCACTCCGCCTCCCTCATCGTGATGGGTTCCCACGGTAAATCTCCCTGGCGGGAGGCCATCCTCGGTTCGGTTTCCAACGCCCTTTTGCACCATGCAAGATTTCCCATCCTGCTCATCAACGTTAAACGACTCAGAGAAGAGGCGCTCGGCGCCATCTGTCAGTTGCGGACCACGGAGCTTTTGCGCCACGTGCTCTTCCCCACAGATTTTTCCGAAATAGCCGACGAGGCTGCCAAGGTTCTGGAATCCCTGGTTTCCAAAGGACTTTCAGAAGTTACTGTGCTGCACACCCTGGAGATGGTCGAATCGCATCCCACTGCGGTCCTGAGGCCCGATGAGGGGCCTCCCCGAAGTCGCTTGAAGATTGAAGAGGAACGGTTCAGGAAAGCCGGGGTTCCACGAGTCAACAGCCATTTTACCAAGGGCCATCCCATTTCGAGGATTCTGGAAGCCTTGAGGGAGGGAAATTTTTCCCTTGTCCTCATGGGCGCTCAGGGCAAGGGGCTGGTTTCGGAAATCTTCCTCGGAAGTGTGGCTTACAACATCGCAAGGCTGGCGCCCTGCCCGGTGCTTTTGATCCCCCGGGCGCAGGAAATGAAGAAGGATTCATGAGTATTATTGAGTTGCCCCTTACGAGGCGAATACGGTTTTCGTCCCATAAACCGTGCCTGATCTGTTTCATCCATTTCCGAGAGGGCTGGCCCCTGGCTTCCGCCAGGGTGACGGTGTGAGCGAATTTTGAGATAATTTCTTAATATTTTCATCTTGATGTGCTCTGGGGTAGCGGTAAAGAGACCTACAGGTCCTTGAGTGCCTACCGGCGTTTTTGATGTTCGTAAACCGTGCCGGCGAATTCTTCATAGACTTTTTCGCAGGCCTTGAGTTTTTCAATGGCTGTCTTGCGCAGAGGTGCTCCCATGAGGTCTCTTTTTTCGATCTTCTTGAACCATTGCTGCAGTTTTGTCAGCTCCTCCTCGTTCTCCTCCACCTCCGCAAAGATGAAATTCTTCCGCTCTGTTTCATGCTCTATTTCTTTGAAATAATCCTCACACTTGTCAATCAGCTCCAGATATTCTTCGTTTCGTGCATCCACGAAGGACCGCAAAATCTGCTCCTCCTGCTTTCCCTCGAGGACTTTTCCATCAATGAGGAGCCCCTGCCCTCCGAAGCCCTCCACTTCCACGGTGAGCTTCTTGAGTTCCTCCACCCTCTCTTTTGAAAATGGGAGAACCCAAAACGCCTGACAATTGACCGCTCCCAGCTTTCTGAGCTGGCGCCAGACGTGGACTCTTGGCTTGGATGGTCTGGTTGGCAGAGTGTAGGAAAAAAAAAGCCATTTTGGTTTCATGCTCGAATCACCGTTCCAAAAACCTTGTCAAGAATCTCATCCCATGGCAGGAAGACACCTTCCCATCTCAATATTGACAGGTGTACCCCATGATTTCAGCCATTTTCAGCGGCGATCTGCCACGGCCCCGCTTCGGACCTCAGCGAGTCTCTTCTATAAAGTACCGGAAAACTCACCATTTGGTTCCTGCCCTCTTGCAACTTTACACCAGAATTCTGTTTTTCCCAAACCATACCGTTTAAAAGGTTCTTTGCTTTCTCTTGATGAAGAAGAGAAGGGGCACGGAGACCAATTGGGTCAGAACCGAAAATGCGATGAGAGACGGAACCGAAAAATCGTAGAAAAAGCCCATCAGGGCACTCCCCACAAACCAGAACACGCCATAGCCGGTGTTGAAGAAACCGTAAGCGGTTCCGCGCTTATCGATCGAAACCATTCCTGCAATTGCCGCCCTCATGATGGATTCCTGCGCTCCCATGCCCACACCCCATAATACCATGCCGGCCAGGCTCACGGAAAAGCCTCCAAGAAAGACGAGCGGAGCGAAAAAAGATGAGATCAGGACGGAGATGATGAGAATGGACAATCCCTTGCGATCGAACATTCGGCCGAATATCAGCGCTGCAACGGCGTCCACCCCCATGGCGACAGCATAAAAGACTGGGACCCAGTCTGCTGAAACCGTGGACGTCTTTTGAAAATGGTAGGCAATCAAGGGAAAATCCGCATACCCGGCTGCATTGAGCGCCATCGCCGCTAGATAGAACCAATAGAGTCGGGGAAGCCCCTTGGTTTCGAATTCGGGAGCGGTCGACTCGAGATCTCGTGGCTGGGGATAGAGGACCCTCGCCGTCAAAAGCACCCCAAGGGTCAGGATCGCGGGAATGAGGAGGATGGCGAATCCCGTCTGGTAGGTCCCTTTGAAATAAAGCACCGCCGCAACGATCAAGGGACCAATCATGGCGCCGATCTGATCCATGGCTTCGTGCAATCCGAAGCCCCAGCCCCGCCCGACTTCCTGTGTGGCGTGGGAGAGCATGGCGTCACGCACGGGGTTTCGAATCCCCTTTCCGATTCGTTCGGCAACAATGAACAGTGCCGCAATCTCCCAGCGGCCCGCCAGTGCCAGGAGAGGCACCGCCAGCATGTTGATGACGTAGCCAAGGATGGTTATGGTCCAATACCCTCGTGTCCGGTCGCTGATATAACCAGCGGGAAGACGAAGGACGTAGCCGGCCAGCTCCCCGAATCCGGCAACGATCCCCACGATCGTGCCGGTTGCTCCGAGAAGAGCCATAAAAGGCCCTGTGACACTGCGCGCCCCCTCGTGAGTCATATCCGCAAAGAGGCTCACCACCCCCATCAGGATGACAAACTTCATGGCAGCCCCACTGTTTTTGCCTCTTTCGCGACTCGCGTCTCTGTTCATATTTGATTTCCTCCTCTTCCTGTCTAGGACCAAGAAATTATCTCAAAATTCGCTCACACCGCCACCCTGGCGGGCCAGAGTCCAACCCTCTCGGGAATGTCTGGATTCCGGTTTTCACAGGAATGACGATCAAGGGTATTCGGACCGTTTTGAGATAATTTTTAAAAATAAACACCTTAGGCGGGACATACATCCGGCTTCAACCTGGGGACGACGAAAAACATGCCCAAGGCAGCCAAAATGCCTACCACGCCGCCGAAGTAGAAAGGCGCCCCGGGGCCGATCATTCTCCACAGGAACCCGCCAATCAAGGACGCAGGGAGCAACCCGATCCCCACCAGGGTCGCATGAACCCCCAGCATCGTGGCCCGGCTCTCACCGGGGCAGAGCTCTGCGACCAGCGCTTTTTCAATTCCCTCCGTCAGTCCGCTGTAAAGTCCGTAGACACCGAACAGGACCCACACGTGAAGCCTTTGAGAGGCAAAGGCAAAGCCAAGGTATACAAGACCGTAGAAAAGATACCCGAAAACGAGGAGCGTTCGCCTGCCGATATGGTCCGAAAGCCGCCCGGCGGGATAGGCGCTCACGGCGTAAACGAAATTGCATATCAGATAGGCTAGAATGACGTTAGCCGCATCGAAGCCGAGGTTGTTGGCCCGAAGGAGCAGGAACTGGTTGGAGGAGTTGCCGAGGGTGAAGAGGAAGGCTACGAGAAAAAATGCCTTGAGGCGCGGGTTGAGTTTTCGCCACCCTGCCAGCGGATGTATTTTGGCTGCCGCCTTCCGGGGCTTTTTCTCCTTGACGAAGAAGAGCAGAAGAACCCCAAGGATGCCGGGAAGCAAGGAGAAGAGAAAAATCCTTGTATATTGGCCCTTGGTTGCTGTGAAAAGATAGTAGGCGATGGCGATGCCGAAAACGGCCCCCAAGGTATCCAGTGCTCTATGCAAACCGAAAGAGTGTCCCAGTCGGCCCTCTTGAGATGCGTCGGCAATGAGGGCATCCCGCGGGGCAGTTCTCACCCCTTTGCCGAATCGGTCCACGACCCGGCCCGCAAGCACCCATCCCCACGAAGTGGAGAGATAGAGAAAGAGTTTGCCCACGGCAGCCGAGCCATATCCTACAATCGCCAGGGGCTTTCGTCTCTGGATCCTGTCGGAAATATAGCCCGAATAGGTCTTGAGCAGGCTGGCAAGACTTTCCGCAATGCCTTCAATGACACCTACGATAGCTGGAGTTGCGCCCAGAGAGGTCATCAGGTAAAGGGATAAGAGCGGATAGACCATCTCGCTGCTGACATCGGTAAGAAGGCTCACAAATCCCAAAAGAAGAACCGTATTCATTTGCTCTATTTCCTTTCATGGCAGAATGAAATCCGAAGAGGATGCTGAAAATAATCCGCAAAGCAGTATTGCAGCGATCATGCAATCATTTTTCATCAAGTATTCTCCTTTTCAATATGAGCGGCAAGGCTTTAAAACTGTTGATAAAATATTACATAATGTGTAAAGGATTTGTCAAATAAAATGTAATATATGATACAATTTATTCTAAAAATATTTTTTAAGAATTTAATGTATGTTAAATCATTTGTGGGGGAACGTATCACCCAAGCCGCCCGGCTGATTGTGAGATCGGTCTCATGGTTGTGTAAAGGCCAACAGCGCCATTGGAAGCCATGAATATTCATGATGAGTCTTCATGCGACATTGTCACATCAACCACGGAGACACGGAGGGCACGGAGAAAGACCTTCCCAATGAAATTTCTGTGTTCTCCGTGTCTCCGTGGTTAGATGAAATCTGACAGCGTCGAGTTAAGCACCTGAGCACATATTTTTTGACATTTTCATACCGTCATACCGGCGTAAGCCGGTATCCAGAGAATTTGCCGTGGGGCTGGATTCCGGCTAAAAGCATGCCGGAATGACATAATCAATAAGGATCGGGCATGTTAAATAACTTCCGATCAGGTGCTTAAGTGGATCAATTGTCTTGGGGCATTGAAAAGTGAGGTGAAATAACATGGCTCTCGCGGATGTGGATTCCGATTTTGCCAAATTCAAACAATACTTACAAGTTAAGCAGTCCATCGCCTATGAAATACGCAATCTTTCGGATTTCTTGAAAAAGCATGTTGGAGAACGGAAGTCCGAAGAATGCCGGCAATTGATGGTCAAACTGGCGGAAGACCGGTTTACACTGGCGGTCGTGGGCCAGTTCAAACGTGGCAAAAGCTCTCTTATGAATGCCATCATCGGGCGGGACCTCCTGCCCACGGGAGTGCTGCCGCTCACCTCTGCAATCACGGTTCTCAAGTACGGCCCCCGAGAGCGGCTCATGATTCTGAAGGAAGGGGCCTTGTACCCGGAAGAAGCGCCGATTTCAAGTCTTGTCGAATATGTGACGGAAAAGGGAAATCCGGGAAACGTGAAGAAAGTGGAGCGTGCCGTTCTGGAATTGCCCGTGCAGTTTCTTCGAAGAGGCCTCGAATTTGTCGACACTCCCGGCATTGGGTCCGCCATTGAAGCCAATACGGCCACCACCTACGGCTTCCTGCCCCGTAGCGATGCGGTAATCTTCGTGACGAGCGTGGATACACCTCTCACACGGGCGGAAACCGATTTCCTTCAAAGTATTCGAGAATACGTGCGCAAGGTTTTCTTTGTCGTGAACAAGATCGATCTTGCCGGCGGCAAGGAGCGCCTGGAAATTCTGAACTTTATCTCGGAAAGGCTGGAGCGGCAAACAGGAGCCGAAGAAGTCCAAATTTTCCCTGTTTCTTCAGCCATGGCCCTGGAATCGAAGCTTGCCGGGAAAGAAGAGGGATACGAAAAGAGCGGCGTGAAAGCCCTGCAGGAGGCTTTGGCCAAGTTTCTGTCTAGCGAGAAGAGCCATGGGCTCCTGGTTTCCGTGCTGGACAAGGTGCTTCGCGTGGCAACGGAGGCGCATCACGAATTGAGTCTGCTCAAACTGGCCGGCGAAACCTCTCGAGAAGAAGTCCAGAAGAAGATGGCGGCCTTGAAGGAACGGTTCCAAGTCCTGCGAAAAGCGCGCGCAAAATCCCAGCAGGAGGTTCGGGAGCGCATCCTTCCTTGGGCAAGGGAGAAGATTTCTCCAGAAATTGCTGCGTTTCGGGCTGACGAAGCCGATGTTCTTTTGGGAGAACTCAACGAAGCACTCTCCCAGTCCAACTGGGAGCTTTCCATCCTTGCGGCTCAGGACGTTGCACGACAGATGCTGCCGCGTTTCAAGCAGGATCTGGAGAAATGGACGAAAGAGAAAGCCGAAAGCCTTGATCCCGCATTCCTGCAGGCACTGCAAATGGAATGGGTAAAGATTGAGCGGGAACTGCAGGAGATTCCCGCTGCCGCAGTGGAGGTTCTCGGTGGCCTCGGCGAGGAGGCTGCTTCCGAAACGAGTATTGAGCTTCCCACCCATTGGGTGCTGCAACGCCCAAGCTTTGGGAATGTCGATTGGAACCCTAAACTTCCCATACTTGCGGCCTGTCTGCCCCTCTTTGTGGTCAGACCGCTAGTCAGGGGCCGTCTTGTCGCGGAGCTCGAAGGCCTTATCGGATTTTACGCCGAGCGCATTGAAGATGCTTTTCTGAAAGGAGTCGATGATGCGTTGAACCGTCTGGGCTTTGAGATCGAGAAACGAGCCGGTGAAATCGAATCGCGTATTGTGCAGGCCGTCGAGGGTAAAAGGGTCACAAAGAGCATCGATGGACACTGGCAGATCGTGGAGCTTGACAGGGAGGAGCTTTCTCGTGAGCTCGATACTCTTGAGGCCATCGAAAAGAAGCTCGGTCGGATCCGAACCGCAATGCTCGAAGGAGAACCTTCCCTCTCAGGGGGGCCTTCTGCTGAGCCAATTTTTCCAGCATTCGAGCCCTCTCCCCCCTCGGTTCCGGAGCAAGAATTATTGTCCGGGGCGGCACTCAACAAGGCAACCGGTTCTGAAGTAGAGAAGGACTTGTTACCCGACCTAGCCACACGGGGCTGCCCGGTATGCAACCGAATGATCGATGCCGCCTACCGTTTCTATGCCGGTCGGCAATACGAACTGGCGACTCAGGAACAGGCGCAGCGTGCACACGCAGCTTCGCTTGGGTTTTGTCCCCTCCACACGTGGCAGCTGGAGGCGATGTCCTCCCCTCACGGTCTTTCGCAGGGGTTTCCGAGGCTTATGGAGAGGTTGTCGGCCGATCTTTCTCGCCTGGCGCTATCGGAAAACTCGAATCCGGGTGAATCCGTCCTGACGCTTATTCCAAGCGCGAAAGACTGCGAAGTGTGCCGACTGGTCCAAGACGCGGAGAAAATTTATCTGAACAGTTTTGCCGGCTTTATTCAAACCCCGGAAGGGCACAAGGCGTACATGAACTCCCAGGGAGTGTGCCTGCACCATCTGGGCCTGCTGATTTCCATTGTCCCATCCAAAGAGAAAGTCCGGTTCCTGCTCGAGCACGCCGCTCGCCTCTTCGCCCAGATATCCGAGGATATGCAAAATTATGCATTGAAGAGGGATGCTCTGCGCAGAGATATCCAGAACCTGGATGAGGAAGACGCCTATCTCCGTGGCCTCATCCACAGTGTCGGGGCGAAGAAGGTCTGCTTTCCATGGGAGATGGATGCCGAAGTGTAGAAGGGCCCGGTGACAATGGCAATCGGCTCCACGATATGGTTTGTCGGGTCGGAAGCTTGGAGCGCCGTGATGGTCCGTCTTGCCCGCGGGACCTGATCACTTCATGCTGTTTCGAACCGGCGCTGTATTCTCAACAGGGCTCGCAATCGTTCATCCCTTGCGCGCAAGTCTTCAGGCTGCTTGTTTCGTTGTGCAACTTCACCGGCAATTTCTCCTGCCGATTCATCCTTCAACGCAGTCAGTATATCCTCGATATCTTCCTGCAGGTGCCACGGCGCCAGAGCTACGAGTCCGATGAGCCTGTGCGAGATAGCCCTCCGATCTTCTCTCGATGCAATGCTCATCCCCAGTTTTGAAGCACCCACCACGAGCTCTTCGTCCGGCTCATCGAGCAGCCTCCGGAGGGTCTGCCAATGTTGAGGGGCTATTCCGATCCCGTTCAAAAGTCTTATCGCACTGCGGCGCCGCTCCAAGCTGGACGGGCTTTCCACAAAGGGGCCCGGTCGGAGAGTCACGGCAGAAAGCACCAGCGTGTCGCAAGAGGCTTTGCCTAACTTTTGAAAAGCCTTTTCCGCGGCAGCTCGGTAGAAGTCATCTTCAAGAGCACGCTCGAAGTAGGGAATGGTCTCGGGGCGTCCGTATTGCGCAAGGGTTTCGATGAGACCATTCAGCATGCGCCGTTCCGAAAGCTTCAACAGGGAGACGAACATCTCCTCCCCGATCATTCAACCGGTTCACCTCAGCGGCCTGCCGTTTCTTCACTGCCGACAAATATCATTTTATACTACTTAAGTTGTCTACGATCTCGCTCATTCTGCTGAGTTCTTCATCAAGTTTCCCGCTTTTCATGGCTGGATCTTCCTCCCGTTTGTAGTGCGTGAAAAGCCCTTCACAGACATTGGAGGAGAAAGACTCCGCAGGCACAAACATATCGCATTGCATCATCAATTGTGCCAAACCTATACTGCGCAAAAAAATCGATTTGCCGCCCTGGTCGATCACGTTTGCGACCGGGCAAAGCCTCCCTTTTGCAACGTAGCGGGGTGGATCGAGCAGGTTAAAATTTTTATCTTCAGATATTTCAAGAAAATCTTCAAATCTTCATTTCACCACCAGAACCGGTTTTTCACTGTATTCGACAACCCGTTGAGACACGTTTCCCCAGAGAATTCCTTGCATGAGGCTCTTCCCATAGGAACCCATGACGATCATGGAAACGTTTTCCTCCGTGGCGACACGCATGATTTCCCGGTAGGGTTTTCCGCAAAGCAGGCTTGCTTTCACTCTGAAGCCTTCGGCCTCGAGCTCTCGAGTCAGGCGATCCAAATTGTCCTGGCTATTTCTTGTCGCCACTGCCAACGCCTCAACTTTCATCTCATAGGGGACATCGACAAAATTAGCGAATTCCTCCAGGACGTGGACAACGACCAATTCCGAAGTTCCCGCGCCACGGAGCATGGGAAGGTACATCTTTGCCCGCTCCGCATTGGGCGACCAGTCCGTCGTATAGAGAATCTTTCGGAACATGTCGGTACAGAAGCGCTCCTGTACCTCATCTCCCGCCATTCTCAGGGTATGGTATCTGGCGACCAAAATCGGAGCCTTTGCTTTGCGGATCACTCGGTCGGTCGTCGAGCCGACAAAGATCTCCCCTAGAACATCCCTCTTCTGTCGTCCCGCCACGATGAGCGACACATCATTCTCTGTGGCAGTCCTGAGGATCTCTGAAACGACGCGACCTGTGGCGAGCTCCGTTTTCACCTTGATCCCTTCGGAGCAAAGATAATCGGCATAAGCGGAGAGACGCCTGGATGCGGCTTCCCGCATCAGGTCAATGCTGCTCGTGATGGCTTTCCGGATGGTATCCACGGCGATGGGAATGCCCCCGTCCACTTCGGTATAAAGGTTTCCCGGATCGATGACGTGCAACAGAATGACCTCCTCCAGTCCGGCTCTCCTCAGGCAAGTGATGTTCTGGAGAATCGGCAAAGAGAATTCTTCAAATTTGGTTGGATAGAGTATTTTTTTAAACATCGTATACCCCCTTTTCAACGAACTCTGTTCAACTCAGTGAAGCTTGAGGGCAAAGGAAAAGATGTGGTAGAGCACGAAAGAATCAATAAAACGTGTTTCTGAAATTGCTTGAAGAATTCTTGGACGAGCAGCTCGGACGCCCCTGACCTACGGCGGGCCGGTGTTGGAAGTGAGGATCGACGATGCGAAAAGAGAATAAGGAGAAGGCATATTGCCTTGAGCCGAGGGGATGGCAGTGCTGAAATCTCCCCTTCCACTGCAACCGGATTGGCTCTGAGTTCCAAGATCGACTGTCTTGTGCGGCGAAAAATTTTTTCGCACTTCAATGAAAGATTCGATGTGACTCGGGAGAACCTTCGAGTTCATATCAAAAGATGCCGCCCTTCGAAGGCGCCACGCCCATGGAGGGTAGATAGGCGCCTTGGATGCCTGACCGAGAAGGCCTGGTAAATTTCCATCGCTCCGGAAGTGTTGTCGAATTTTTGTGTCGAGCGGCCCTGACCTCCGGCTGGGAAAAAGAGGGTAGTGCCGGGAGGACGGATGTTCGGCGCAGCTCGTCAGAAATACCTTCTCAGAAATACCTACGGAGAAAAGTGGCAAGCTTTTCCGGACGTTGGATGATGATCTCGTTTTTGAGGAGTTTCTGGAAATAGTAGTCGTCGGTCCTGTGGTGCGGCATGGCGTTTTGCCGGTTCACCAATCTCAAAAAGCAGCGGAATTCAGGAGACGAACGATCTACGGGACCGCTGAAACAGGAGAAGTTGTAGGTGGAAAACTTCATGTCGTGATAGCCGCGCAGCACCCCTGCTATCCCTTCCGCCATCTGCCGAATCTCCGCGGTGCCCCATTCCAGAAAGTGAGAGGTCTCCGTCCAGACCGCATCGGTTTCGTTGGCGCCGACGGGCGCATAGGCGGTGAACCATGTACTGTCGCTCATCCGGGTGATCATTCGTTCTCCCCGCTCTATTTCCTCTTTCGCTAAATCCGTCCAGTAGCATGAGCCGTTGGCCTCGTAATAAGCAAGGCTTTTTTCCAGCAGCAGTTGGTGGTGCGTTCCCGGAAAGGGTGACCCGAGCAGCTGCAGGTGGGGATGCATGACGCTGGCACCCGCAGGGAGAAGGAAATTGGCGTTGATCGTAAAATAGCGGACCGACGGGTTATAGCGGTGGCATTCTCTGAAGTATTCTACAGAGATGGCAAAAGCGTCTTCGAGAAGATCCGCGGAAATTTCGTTGGGCAGGCGAAAGTGGCGATCACCCAGTATGACGACGGCATGGAATGCCGCCAGTGGAAAGAGATTGGGGAAAAGGACCGCTTCTCCTCGTTGCAATCTGCCCCCGGGAAGGATATCGGTGCTGTAGGTTGGAGTTGCCGTACGCCAGCGGCCGTCGCACATGAAACATTGCCCTTGAGTCGCCTCCGCCCGCTCTTCCAGGTAGGCATAGTCCGTATCGGGAAAAAGAATCGATATCTTCCCTTCCAGCGCCGGATTGAAAGTGCTCTGATGGCCGGTCAGGGGGTCAATGCGTACCTCTATCTCCTGCGTGTCGAGCTGGCCGTTTTTCAAGGGGTTGTGGAAAATCGCGGTCTGTCGCCATGATTCGAAGCTGATCTTTGCCATGAAATGCCTCCTTTATGTGATTTTATGTCATTGAGGAGCAAACATCATGGATGTATGCAATCGTCCTGTGGAACCGACATTCACATGAACCACTACATAGCAAATGCGGCGAACCTGTCAAAAGGAATATTGGAACGCAGGATTCCCGCAGCAAAATGTCGCATACCATTCACAACGGCTTTCCTCCGGTACATGCCTCACGAAACCGGCTCTTCGGATAGAAAAGATCTTGCCTGTTTTCAGGAGAAGCGTTTTTGAAAGTCACCTCCCAAACAGGAACATTCTTGCATTTGGATGTCAAAGGTGGCATTTATGACTCATATTGCTTTCGATGAGAGTGATGGAGTCCACTCGAACCGCCGTATGAGGCTGATGACCCCTACTGTGGCGAGCTCGCCGGGTGGGAGATTCATCTGAGCACAATGATCGATTGGAAAAGCTCCTGCCGGGACGAACTTGAAGGGGCTTTTTTATAACTCAATTCCTATCCTGTCCAAAATGAATGAAGGAGGAAGCCGCATGAACCGCAAAATCGTATCCATCCGTGCATTGGAAATCCTGGATTCTCGTGGCAATCCTACGGTCCGCGTCCGTGTGACCCTGGATAATGGTGTAGTCGGCGTGGCCTCCGTCCCGTCAGGGGCTTCTACCGGTGAAAACGAAGCCGTGGAGTTGCGCGATGGGGACCGGAAAAGGTACGGCGGGAAAGGAGTGTTGAAAGCCATATCAAACGTCAACGAGGTGATCGCTCCGCATCTTCTCGGTATGGACCCCCTGCGTCAATCGGAAATCGACCGCATGATGATCGAACTGGACGGCTCCCCCAACAAGGCGAAACTCGGTGCCAACGCCATCCTGGGAATTTCCATGGCTGTGGCGCGGGCGGCGGCTGTTTCATCGGGGCTTCCGCTTTACCTGTATCTGGGAGGTCCTGGAGCGATTCGTCTTCCCATGCCCATGATGAATATCCTCAATGGAGGCAAACATGCGGACAACAGTGTCGATTTTCAGGAATTCATGGTGATGCCCGTCGGCGCCCCGACTTTTGCTGAAGCCCTGCGCTACTGTGCCGAAACTTTTCACGCCCTGAAGAGCATCCTCGGGAAAAAAGGATACGGCACGAGCGTCGGCGACGAAGGCGGCTTCGCTCCCAATCTCAAGAGCAACGAAGAGGCCTGTGAAGTCATCTTGGAGGCGATGGAAGCCGCAGGTTATCTGCCAGGTAAAGACTTGGCCATAGCCCTCGATCCGGCGGCAAGTTCCTTCTTCGAGGATGGAAACTATCATTTGAGCAAATCCGGCCAGGGGAGGAAGACCAGTTCTCAGATGACAGAGCTCTACCAATCCTGGGTGGACAAATATCCCATTCTTTCCCTGGAGGATGGCCTGGCCGAAAACGACTGGGAAGGCTTCCGCGAACAGACCGCCATTTTGGGCGATAAAATCCAGATCGTCGGAGACGACATCTTCGTTACCAATACCCAGTTCATCCAGCGCGGCATTCGGGAAAAGACGAGCAATGCCGTGCTCATCAAGCTCAACCAGATCGGTACCGTAACGGAAACCATCGAAGCGATCCAACTCTGCCGCAAGGCCGGGTGGGGTTTTGTGATCTCCCACCGTTCGGGTGAGACCGAAGACCCCTTCATTGCCGACTTTGCCGTGGCCATGGGCGGCGGGCAGCTCAAGACGGGCTCGGTTTGCCGGAGTGAACGGATCGCCAAGTACAATCGCCTCCTCGAGATTGAAGATGAGCTGGGAAAGAGCGCGGTGTTCGGGAATCCTTTGGGCGGTTGAGGGGGGGGACAGTGCTTGTGGGCGGTCTTTGAACTCTTTGGAGGTGCTTTCATCCAGCCCGCTTCGGAAAAATCGACGAATTGAATTCACCCCGCCCTTTGGAGACATCGCATATGGAGAAAAAACACGTCTTCGAGCTCAGCTCCAAGTACAAGCGTACCATAGGGACGACTCTCACTCATCTGGATCGGGTGGTTTGCGAATTCGAAGAGTGGGCAAAAGGACGGCAGAGGCGTTCGGTTCTTTATTTCGAAAGCAACGACCTCAGCAGCTCCCAGTGCGAGGCGTTGCTTGCCCAAGTGGTTGAAATTCGGGAATTGCTCAGTGAACTCAAAAGCGCCTTCGGTCTCCAAGAGCATGTAGAGAGTGTCACCCAGTCCATCTGGAGCCATTGCTCGAGCTTATGGGCCACGCTATCGGAAATCGACAGCAAACATCTAAAGGGGTACGGGGACGCCGTCCCCGGCTTTGCCGAGTACTGGGCCCCCAGGGGGGCTGAAATCGAAGCCCATCTCGATCTGGTTCTGAACATCTTGCGAAAAAGATGACTCGCCGGCATCACTTTATTGCACTGAGCAATTTTAGCTTGACTTTTCGACCCTTCCCGATGAAACATTTTGATAACGGGAGGAAATTTCTCTCATATGTTCAGCCATAAGGCAATGAAGTCTGCCGGAACTGCCCGGCCATTCGGGCTAATGACTTCTACCCTTGGAGTAGAAGTTTTTTATTTTCTGCTCTGCCGATCTCATCGCGCAAAAGCGTCTGTGCTCCTGTGCTCTGTTCCATCCTTCCACTCGCTCTCCCTTGCATCCTCAAGGATCGGCTTGTTTGCTCAACGATCAGGAAAATTCGAACAGCTTATACTGTAAACGGCTATAAACCGGGCTTTCCGTCGTTTCGACCGAAGGGAAAAATCTTAAGGTCTCTCACATTCGTTCGGGATGACAAAAGCCCGGTTCAAACCCTGCGCAGTATCTATTTTCAATGTGCTGGCGCCCGGTTGAGGTTTATTGAGATGATGCCCGATCAGGCGAAGACGAGGGAGGGCCTTTCTTGTTCTTCTGCCTGCCTGTTCAGGGGTTGTGAAAGGGGGAAGTACAATGATGGAAACACATGAGGATGTGATAGCCCAGAAACGATTGCCAAGGGTAGGACAGACGGTCCGAAGTAAGAAATACGGGACTCTCTGGCGGGTCATGGAGAAACGTGAAGTGTGGCAGCCCACCTCGGATGATCCGGAGACCGGAAAACCTCGCATGCTGCCGGCGATTTATCTGTCCTACTGGAGGATCAAGGAAGGTGTTCTGCCGGGAGCGGGAAAAATGCTCGGATATGTCTATACTCTTCATGATACCACGTTCGAGACGAACTGGGAGGTCGTCGGTTGATGCGGTGATTGATCCGCAAGGGTTGAACCAATCCCTATGCTGGTCGTCGAGGTTTTCTACCCGGATTTGGAGATTTTTCTCAAAAAGCGGGTGCCAGCCAACTCTTCAAATTCCATGGCGGATGATCTCGCATACAAAGAATGATGGTTTTGTAGAAAGTCCCGCAAGGCGTTATTTCATCATTCCGGTGGAAGTCGGAACTCAGTGTTTTGGGTGGCTTACAAAACTATTGTCCCCGGTTTTCAACGGGGTAACGACTTTTTACGAATCCATCAAGAGAACGTATGTATACTGCAAACGGTTTGAATTTGGCTTTTGTCATCCCGAGCGAATGTGAGGGACCTTAAAGATTTCTCCCTTCGGTCGAAACGACGGAAAGTCCAATTTATAGCCGTTTGCAGTATAAACTCTTGAATCGTTGGTTCCTGCCTTCCTGAAAGAACTTGGAAGACCCTTTCAAATCTTGCACTGGGTGAAGCCGGTTCGCAGCAATGATTCACGGCTTACCATCCCTTTGTAGAAACCCTGAGAATCCAGCACGGGTAAACGCTTGAGGTTGTTTTCAGTCATAATACGGATGGCTTCTTCAATGGGCGCATCCTCGCGAACCGTGATGTGGCGGGTGCTCATCACCTCCGAGGCGGTCTTGGCTCTCATGTGGTCCAGAAACTCCTTGTGCTTTCGACCCGCCTCGGTGAAAGACATCTTGCTCACGACGTAATCCCACAGGCCCGCACGCTGATCACTGAATGCCATAAGCAGGTCCTCGTCGGAAATAAGGCCCAGGTAGCGTCCTTTCTCGTCCACTACGGCCACCCTCTGGATATCGTTGGAATCGATGATCCGGATGACCTCATCGATAGCCGTGTCGGGGGTGACCGTATGAATGTCTCTGCGCATGATGTCGGAGACGGAATGCAGATTTTCGATCTGGATGTTCAGGTTTCTGAACGTTTGCCAGTCGGGCGATTCCTTCATGATGGTCCGGAAAAGGTCCATGCGTGAGAGTATCCCCACCAATTTCCCGCCGGCATCAACCACAGGGAGGCGTTTCAACCCTTTTTGAAGCATCAGATTGACGGCTTCCGTCAGTTGGCGGTCTTCTTCGATGCATACGGCGGGACTGGTCATGATTTCCGCGGCGGTCTTGGAAGAGATGGAGCTGAGAAACTCCTCCAGCCGGTTCTGGTCGGATTCTGCGAGCAAGCAGAGCCTCAAGGGCATACCGGCACGATAGATGAGATTCCCTTGCGAAATGACCCCAACAGGGCGGTTGGCCTGGTCCACGACCGGAAGCCCGGTGAAGATGGACGAGAGTAGCAGCCGGACCACTTCATCCAAAGGTGTCGATGGCGTGACGGTCCTGGGGTTGGCCGTCATCACGTCCCGTACCTTGACCTGTTGGGGAATGAGGCGAGTGCGGATTTTGTGACTGACCACATCCAGGTGGTGCACTACCACAATGCCATCCGTGACCATCTTATCGATATCCGGGAGGACGCGCTCCAGTTCGCCGGCGGGCAGGATGACATGGATTCGAACCGGCATATTGTATGAGAGCACCTCCAGTTTCCTGGTGGCGATTTCACCACTTTCGTAGCAACCGTCCGTTCCGCGGGTCACCATGCAGCGCGCCGCGATCTTCAAACCCGAAACGAACTGAATGATAGCCTCGCTCAACGGTTTGCCCTGCCAGCGGACTTCCTCACTTGTGAAAATTTCGATGGCCTTGTATTCCAGCATGTCGTAGTTCCTCTTAGATCAAGCGCCCAATCCACATTCCCAGCAAAACCAGGACCATTCCCACCAGATTGTTGGCGAGAAAATTTGCCAATGTCAACCAGTGAGATGCCGCGCGCAAGAAGTTCGTGCTCTCCAGGGCAAAGGTTGAAAAAGTGGTGAGGGCTCCCAGAAAACCCGTCACAAAAAACAGGCGAGGGAGCGTCCCCATCCAGCGAGTCCGATCCGCCAGACTGAAGGCAAAGCCGATGAGAAAGCACCCGACCAGGTTCACGATAAGCGTGCCCCAGGCGAACCGGGTGCCGAAAAGCCGTGCCGCGAGCAAAGAGGTCCCATAACGGCAAGTGGCTCCGAGGCTGCCGCCAAGCATGATCAAAAGAATCTTGATGAGTTCCTGTTTCATTTCTACCTTGCTGCATCCAAAAGAGACAGATCCTGGCTCCATTGGAGAAGTTGAGACTGAATGTCGGAAATGGACTGCAGTTTCAGGTCCAGTGCACCGAGGTTTTGCTGCACATCGGATTCACTCCGCTGCTTCATGGCGAGCGCCTTCGCGAGTGCTCCACGAATGCCGTCCAGGGTCTGATCGATGCGCTCGGTGAGGGCTTTCTGGAAATCGGCGGCTGTCTTTTGCAGTCGCTGGAGGAGATCGTAACGTACGCGGCCGCAGTGGCGATCGACGAGTTGTGTAATCGCCGTCTTCATGTTGTTGAGGATCATTTTTTTGACGATGAATTGGGGAAGAGAACTCGTGACCGCGAGCTGGATGAGTTCCAGCCCCACAGGGTCGTCCTTCAGGAGAAAGTAGAAACGGCTCTTGCTGCTGAGGGGTTCTACTGCGGTGAAGGGCTTGAGGGGCAATTGAAAAATGCTGCTCGTGAGTTCCATTATGCGCTCGATCACCTCATTGGTCCTGGTAGCGAGATCCTGATGCGCATCAGCCAAAGTGGAAGCGATCAACTCCGTGATGTGAAGCCGCCACGGTTCGAAAGCCTCTCGAATTTTGTCGAAGACGAACTGCTCCAGTTCCTCGCGCAGGCGTCCCCCTTGCTGCAGTTTGCGGGCGTATTCCTGCTCAAGAGCTTCATGAAGGATGGGAAGATTTGCTTGTTTGAATGATCGGATTTCATCGTCCAGTATTGTCGTGATCTTTCCCATGTGCCCGCGCAGCAGATAGCTATGGTGCTCTTTGTCCCTGGTGATACCCCGTATTTCTTCTTCAAAGCGTGCAATCTTGCCGGTCAGCTCCTGAACCGGGAGCTTGACGGCCTCCTGCTCCAGCTGCAGAGCAACAGTTTCGCCGGATACGAGCCGAAGGAGATTTTGCGTGGTCGACTGCAGCAGAACCAGACCCTTCTCGTGCAACAGGAAAGATCGCAGTTGTTCTTCGAAGCCTGGGAGCAGACTTTGTTCGAGTTTGGCTGCATCGCTGCCGGTCTTGGCCTCGAGGGCACATCGTGCGGAAAGGGGATACAGCGTCACGTCCTTGCGGTTCAGGTCCATGCATAGGATCTCTCGAGTGAACTCCATGGATTCCTTACGATCCTCGTCGCACACCTGATCGATCTTGTTCACGACGAAAAAGATCTTATCTACATAATCCCGGATATCCTTGAGAAACAGGTGTTCACTTTCCGAAAGGGGCGGGTCGACGGAGATGATGAAAATCCCCGCATCAACATAAGGAAGATAACGATAGGCTACATCAGTGTTGTGGCGATAGACGGAGCCGACGCCGGGGGTGTCGATGATGCGCACTCCGCCTTGGAGATAGGGCGAAGGGTGAAAAATGGTGACCTCATGCACGTTTTTCCGGTTTTTGGGATTTCCCCGCTCGGTGATGTAGTCCGGAAGTTTGGAGAGGGGTATCTCCTCTTCACTTCCGTTTAAAAATCGAACGCGCACTTGTACCTCTGGCCCGTATTGGATGATCGTCACGACCGAAGTCAGGGGCACGATGGCTGTCGGGAGCAGATCTTCTCCCAGGAGGGCGTTGATGAAGGTGGATTTGCCTCGCTTGAACTGGCCCAGGATGACCAGATTGAAGACTTCCTCTTTCAGTTTTGCACCGACCTCGGCGAGAGCTTGCCGGTGCTCCTCATGGACCAGCGGTTTCAGGATTTCCAGAGCTGTAAGCAGGTTCTGCTTCAGACGATCATAATCGTTCATGAGTCCATCTCCTTTTCGGGTAGGGGGAAGAGAAATCCGAATACACTTCACCTGATCTGAAAGGAATGATCACCCCCAAAATAAAAAACTTCTACCTCCTGTCTGGAAGTAGAAGTCATCAGCCCCAAAAACGGCCGGGGCGGTTGTCCGGCGGACCTCATCACCTGTGGGATATCGTATTTAAAAGAAAAATTAACAGGAAAGACCCTGATAAGCAAGTGGTAATGAGGTCAATCGCTTGAAATCATAGTTGATAAGGAATTTTAGTGGATTGCCTCGGGTCTTGCACTGGGCTGAGTCCATTTTTCCCTTTGAATTTGGACGCTTGATGGAAGGACATCAAAAGAGAACCTTCACATGGATACCGGGTCAGGCCTCTGTCCATTCGGCATCTGAAAAGGAATTTGATTTTTTTTGAATGCTGTTTTTTCTGGATCTCCTCCGTATAAAATGTAGTCCCTTCGCTTTGGTCATGACGGTTCTATACATAATTACATAAGCACTTCAATACCCTAGCGCCCGAAGGGACACTTGGGGTAGGTGCAGGTTTTGCATTCCATGCAAAGACCGCCGTGTCCCAGCTTGGCCAGGTCGCTGCGCTCGATGGTGATTCCAGCCAGCAATCGTGGCAAAAGGAGATCGAAACTTGTGGTCTTGAAATAGAGAGCGCATGCGGGGACTCCTATCACCTGCGCCTTTCCTATGCGCGCCAGAAGGGTCATGGCGCCCGGAAGTATCGGTGCCCCGTAAAGCATGTCGGTAGCCCCAGCATCTGCAAGACCTCGGCGGGTGACATCGTCGGGGTCGACGGAGAGTCCCGCAGTGGTCACCAGGAGATCCGCACCGGCCTGGAGGAGACTTTCTATCCCGCGGCTTATGTCGTCACAGGCGTCCGGAACAATCAGGGATCGAACCACCGTGCAGCCAAAGGATTCCACTTTGGACATGATGATGGGGATGAACTTATCCTCCACCAACCCTTCAAAGATTTCATTTCCGGTCACCAGAACGCCCACCCTGGCTTTTCGCATGGGAAGCACCCGAAACAGAGGCCCTTTCTGAAGAATAGAGAGGGCGCGGTGGAAGTCTCCGCGAGGAAGGAAAAGGGGGATGGCCCGGGTTCCGGCCAGGGTGCATTGTTCGTCCACCATTGTATAGCTCTTTAGACTCGCGCACATGACGCCGGAAAGCAGGTTGAACCGTTCCATGCGTTCCGTTTCGGCCACGAACAGACCGGAACGGGCGGCAGTGAATGACACTTTGCCTTCCCGGGGAGGGCCGGAAAAGGAAACGCCCTCCCCTGCCATGGCTCTTGCGAAAGCCAGCGCCGCATCGTTTTCGTGCACCCAATCGGATTCGGGCAAGTTGTCGTCCAGTACATAGACATGCCGACGTCCCATCTGCTGTAACCGGCAAAGATCTCCAATGTTGATTTGCTGGCCGTGTAGGAAAGCCGGTTTCTTGCTTTTCCCTGGAATGATCTGTGTCAAGTCATGGAGAAGCTCTTTTCCCATGGCGTCCTCCACGGCCAGGGCCTTCAGCCCTGGCGGGCCGGCATGCAATTTTTCCTGATCTCCCGTGTTCAAATAAGGACCTTCCCCCTGACAGCCACGGCAGATTCCACCGTCCTGTGCCGGATAGGCCTCTCCGCACAGGATGCAGGTAGCTATCCGCCTTCTTTCAGGTTTTCCGATGTGTTCCGCACATACCTGTATCGGCTGTATTCCCAGAATGTCTGGTCCCGCCCGCTGGATCTCTTCCAGGAGTTTGTCCTGGTCGATTTTCGCTTTGAGTTGGAACAGCCAGGTCTTTATTTCCGGCCAGGCATGGAGCTTCTGCAGGTCCAGAAACACGCGAATCCCGTTGCCCTCGTGCATATCGAACAGGCTCAGTGCATAACGGCCGAGATTGATCACTTTGAGCCGGCCATTTCCCATCGTGCATGGTGTCAGGAGTTGAATGGCGTCGGGGATGTCTTTGGGCGTTTCGGATATGGCATCAAAAAGAACGCCTTCCGGAATGTGTTTTCCGGCAAGATCCACCATGAAGCCCCCCATCGCGACTCCAGGCGCCATGTATCCATGGAAAGATTCCACCAGACGCAAAAACTCTTCATATGAATAGGAACCGATTGCCATCTTCTGCAATTTCCCTGCGTGTCCCGTAAAAGCCTGCTCTCTTTGCCAGGTTGCTGCCTGCCCAAAGGGAAACGCGATGTAATGAAAAATGAAATGACAATTTCAATTATGCAACTCATAGTATAAACTAAATAATTATAAATATTTATAAAGTTTTGAGTCAAGGAAAAGTTGTAAATCTGCCAGGAAAGGCGATTTGGGATAAATTGCTCAATGAAGGTCAACGCTTCAGCACTTCCAATTGGAAGGAGGTAGTCATGAAAAAAGTGGAAAGATTCGTTTCGGTGATTATTCCACAGGTGGATCCATCTGGATTGAAGCCCACTCCGATGTCAAGGTTTGGGTCTACACGGAAGGAGAGCGAAAAGTCGGACTGTTGATCGAAAAACCCGATGAGAATGGCGACAAGAGCAAGCTGGCCGGGAACCATCAAAAAAACCGGTAACGCTTCGGGACAGAATCCCCTTTATTTTGAGTTCAGAACGGACCAGGAAGGATATCATCAGATTTCGGCAAAAATCCTTCAGAAAAACCAGCCTCCCGCCCGTGCCTTTATAAAGGTTGAATATACCGCTCCTATGGCCTTTGATAAGTTTTGATGCCATGATGTGAGGATGCCGCTTCTTTTGTTTTCGAGAATCGCTCAGATTCGGATGGGTTGGTGGCTCATGACTCTTTGGAAGAAAGGTTGCTGACTATTAACTCCCATGACCGGAACGGTCACAACGAAAAATGAAAAAAGGCAAAGAGATGCAAGGCAATAGGGAAAGCGGAAAACGCTCTTGAAAAGCGATGTTATCATGAGCCATGAGCTATGAACCTTTTTCATATAAAAGATCTGAGGGAGTTGGAGGATTCCAATATCCCTCTATTCACCACGGAGACACGGAGGGCACAGAGCATATTAAGGTATCCCTCAATCGATAAAAAGCTCTGTGCTCAGATAACGCTCACCCGTGCTGGGCAGAACGGTCACTATACGCTTTCCCTTGTTTTCCGGGCGGCGAGCTATTTCCAGGGCTGCAAAAGTTGCGGCGCCGGAAGAAATGCCACACAAAATCCCTTCCCTCCTGGCGAGATCTCTTGCCGTTTCAAATGCCTGATCGTTCGTTACCTGGATGATTTCGTCGATGATCCTGACGTTCAGGACCTCGGGAACGAATCCGGCTCCGATTCCCTGTATCTTGTGAGGGCCGGGCTGCCCGCCTGAGAGAACCGGTGAATCCCTGGGTTCCACCGCGATGACCTTAAGAGAGGGATTGCGTTTCTTCAGCACCTCCCCCGCTCCTGTGATCGTTCCCCCCGTTCCGACCCCTGCTACCAGGAAGTCCACCTTTCCATGAGTGTCCCTCCAGATTTCTTCAGCCGTCGTTCGGCGATGGATTTCCGGGTTGGCCGGGTTGGCGAACTGATTGGGCATGTATGCGTGAGGATTTTGCGCCAGGATTTCTTTGGCTTTGTTGATTGCCCCTTTCATGCCCTCCTGGCCGGGTGTGAGAATGAGTTCCGCCCCCAAGTGCTTGAGGAGTTTGCGTCTTTCCACGCTCATGGTTTCGGGCATGGTCAGAACGAGCGGATATCCTTTGGCCGCACAGACAAAAGCGAGGGCAATCCCCGTATTCCCACTGGTAGGTTCCACGATCAGGGTTTTCGCCTCAATGAAGCCTTGGGCTTCCGCCGCCTCGATCATGGATGCTCCGATGCGGTCTTTCACGCTGCCCAGAGGATTTTTGAATTCCAGCTTGGCGAGTATCGTAGCCGGAAGGCCTTCAGTGATGCGGTTCAACCGGACCAGAGGCGTAGAGCCTATTGTTTCGATGATGTTTGAAAATAGATCGTGCATGGTTTCCTTGCCCTTTCAAGATCCAAGCGGATGTTGCAACAAGCCGTCCGCCTGTGGCGTCCCGTTACGGTTTTGGGGCGGTTCAGTCCGATTTCTCCTTGTAGATCAGCTCGGGTTTTTTCATGAAGACCTTGGTATCCGGTGGAACGGATTCCGTGATCCAGACGTTTCCTCCGATGTGCGAGCGGGCGCCGATGACCGTATCACCACCCAATATGGTGGCGCCGGCGTAGATGATCACGTCGTCTTCAATGGTGGGATGGCGCTTTTTGTGCCGGAGCTGTTCGCCGGCATTTTTCGGGAGCGAGAGGGCTCCGAGGGTGACTCCCTGGTAAAGCCTCACTCGATCTCCAATGACCGTTGTTTCCCCAATGACGACTCCGGTTCCGTGGTCGATGAAGAAACTTTCTCCGATGTGTGCCCCCGGGTGAATATCGATCCCCGTGATGCTGTGAGCATATTCGGTCATGATGCGTGGAATCAAAGGAACCCCCGCTTCCCAAAGCTGGTGTGCGATGCGTGAAACGGTTATGGCAAACAATCCCGGATAGCTGAATATGATTTCATCGTAGCTCCCCGCAGCCGGGTCTCCTTCATAAGCGGCCCGCACGTCTGTAGCGAGAATCGCCCGCAGCCGGGGAAGTTCACGCATGAACGTGATGGCTGTCTGCTGTCCTCTCTCCTCGCACTGCACACAGGCCAGGTTATGTCGAATGCAATCGTGTCTGAGAGCATGAGTGATCTGTTCTGAGAGGTGTTCGTAAAGTGTTGTGGCTTCCTGGCCAAAATAGTAGCTCAAGTTGAATTCGTCCACTCTGGTCCGAAGGAAGTACCCGGGATAGAGAATCCTGTTCATTCGGTGAATGATGTCGATTACCGTTTCTCGCGAGGGGATGGGTTCAGGCCCCACATGATTGAAGCAATCGGTTCGGTTGCACGTCTCAACCAGCTGATTGACAATCTCGGGCACTTCCTTCCTGAAACTGCGAGCGGCTTCCATTTCCGCCTTGCACCGGTCTTTTCTGGATGTTTCGTCCATTTTCTATATCATCCCTTCATGCCTTCCCGGTTGTGTTCCCCTTGTGCGTGCCGACCAGGTGACCCTGCGGCAGGATTTCCGTCGTAGGGTCAGCAAAAAACGGAACGCTGCCCACCGGGAGGGAACCACGTTATTCTCGAACCTTCGTTGCAGGATTAATAGGTTGAGCAAATTCGGTCTCCTACCTTCCAGTAAGGGGACATGCCCCGCAGGGTTTCAATGATGGATGGAAGTTTTTCGATCACGAAGTCAATCTCTTCTTCCGTATTGTAGATGCTCAGACTGAACCGGATGGATCCGTGAGCCATCGTAAAAGGAACCCCCATGGCGCGGAGCACGTGGGAAGGCTGCAGAGATCCCGATGTGCATGCCGATCCGGAGGAAGCGCAGATGGAAAATTCATCCAGCATCAACAGGATGCCCTCCCCTTCCACAAATTCAAAACTGATGTTCGTGGTATTGGGGAGACGATTGACTCGATCACCGTTGACGCGGCTGTTGGGAATGCGGGCGAGAAGCTCGTTTTCCAGCTTGTCTCGAAGCGCTTTGACTTTCGTGTTTTCCAATTCCATATTTTGAGCCGCAAGTTCGCAGGCTTTGCCCAACGCGATGATGCTCGGGGTGTTTTCCGTGCCACCCCGCCTGTTTTTTTCCTGGTGCCCTCCAATGAGGAAGGGAGAGAATTTTGTCCCCTTGCGGACATAAAGCACACCGATCCCCTTGGGCGCGTGGAGCTTGTGTCCGGAAATGGAGAGCATGTTCACGGCGCTCTTGCTCATGTCGATGGGGATCTTGCCTACCGCCTGCACTGCATCGGTATGGAAAAGGATGCCGCGAGAGCGAGCCATTTGAGCGGCGGCTTCTATGGGAAAAATCACTCCCGTTTCATTGTTTGCCCACATGAGGCTCACTATGGCGGTATCCGGTGTGAGACTTTTTTCGTACTGATCCATATCGATCCGCCCTTCCCCATCCACGGGAAGCTCGGTCACGCGATACCCCTGGTCGGTCAGATGAGCACAGAGGGCTTTGATGGCCGGGTGCTCCACCCTGCTGGTCACGATATGGCGCTTTTCCGGTTGGGAAATGAGCGCTGAACGGATGGCCGCATTGTCGCTTTCCGTGCCGCAACTGGTGAAGATGATTTCACCTGGAACGGCGCCAATGAGTGCAGCCACCTGTTCCCGCGCTTCACGAAGCTTTCGCCCCACCTGCCCGCCGAAACTATGCATGCTGGAGGGATTTCCATAAAGATCGTGGAAGTAAGGCAGCATGGCTTCCAGAACTTCGGGGGCAACTTGTGTCGTGGCATTGTTGTCCAGATAAATGGTTTTCACTGGGACACCTCCTCTACGACCAATTCAGGCCAGACGAGTTCCCTGAGCTTGGCTTCGACGAAATGTTTCAACGTCTGATTGGATGCCTGGCAGGAGGCGCATGCTCCCCTCGTGGCCACCAGGACCCGGTTTCCCACCACATCGATGAGTTCGATATCCCCACCATCGAGCTTCAGGGAGGGCCTGATCTCACGTTCAATGGTTTCTTCGATCCTCTTGATCTTTTGAATATTGGAAAGTTTGGGTCTTTCGGGCGGTTTCGTGGAGAGTTCTCCACGGACCCGGTCGATGATCTCCTGAATGGCTCCATGGCAGTTTCCGCACCCTCCACCCGCCTTGGTGAAGTTGGTCACATCTTCCAGCGTAGCCAGGTTGTTTTCTCTTATGGCCCGTTCAATCTCGAGATCTGTCACTCCAAAGCATTCACAAACGATCTTCCCTTCGGTCTCCTTGGGAACAGTGCCCTTATAGATGGCGATGGCTTTTTCCAATGCTTCACGTCCCATCACGGAACAGTGCATTTTTTCTTGAGGCAGGCCTCCCAGGTAGTTGGCAATATCCTGGTTGGTCACCTTTTCGGCCTCCTCCAGGGTCATACCCTTGATCATCTCCGTGAGAGCCGAAGACGTGGCGATGGCGCTGGCGCACCCGAAGGTTTTAAATTTGACTTCCTTGATTCTTTTGTTTTCATCCAGCTTGAAGCTCAGTTTGAGCGCATCTCCGCACGCTATGGAACCGACTTCCGCTACCGCATCGGCATCCTCTACTTCACCCACGTTTCGAGGATGCAGAAAGTGGTCTTTCACCTTATCCGTATATTCCCACATGATTGAACTCCTGAATTGTTCTTCTGATAAGTCATTTCCTCATTTCCTCATATTCGAAATGAGACTTAAAATTCTTCCAAACCATTACAGTAAGATGGTGAACTTCAGGACCTTCATGAAGTATCACCATTTGGCGAACGCTTTATTCATTCGCTTTGTAAAAATGCTGTAATGTCAGTTCAACTAACATATTAATTACAGGCGAACCCTATGACCAGAGGGGGGCGACCATTGATGCGTTGGCCGGCTTTTGGGGAACGGAGAGTACGTTCTCTCATCTATGGAGATATTGGCCTGTTCCAGCGGGTCAAGGTATTGCATCGGGCCGATTTCGATTGGTGCTGAAATCATTTAGAAATTATCTGAAAATTCGCTCATACCGTCACCCTGGCGGAAGCCAGAGTTCAGCTCTATCGGGAATGCTTGGATTCCGGTTTTCACCGGAATGACGATCAAGAATATTCGGACCGTTTTGAGATAGTTTCTTAGAGGCTATCGCGAATAAGAGCCTATCCGAAAACCTACCTCGGCAGTGGACACCCCCCTTGCCCCCCCCTCGAGGGGGGGCCAAGGGGGGTGTCGCAAAGTCCACAGGTGGTTTCCGGATAGGTACTAAAAACCGCTCCCAGAAGGAATTCCAATATTTTCGATCCTTATCGTGATAAGGCCTATTATCCTCCACCTGGGGCTGGAATGAAGCGGGAGGGAACACGACCATGCCCGGATATGGCCGGGCATGGTCCATGTAAAGTTTGGCTAGGAGGTTTCCCGGAAATTGTCGGAACCGGGGTGCACAGGGTTTCACCTGTCGTTCTTATACTTTCTTGTCTTCAGGGAGATCTCCTTCCACCTCTCCTTCTCCATCCTGGAAGCACTCTTCTGCGCGCGCTGGGAGAGATAATGGAGCTCGCGCTTCATTTTGAGATAACTTTCGAATCGGTCGGAAGGGAGCTTTCCGGAGCGGATAGCTTCCTGCACCATGCATCCCGGCTCGTGCTGATGGCTGCAATCGGAAAAGCGACACTCCCGGCTCCAGGCTTCAATTTCCGGGAATACCGCGTCGATTCCACCATCGTCATTGGGAAAAGCGATTTCGCGAATGCCGGGGTTGTCTATGATCATTCCGCCTCCCGGAAGCCTGATGAGGTCCCTGGAGGTGGTGGTGTGAACTCCTTTACCGTGGCTTTCGCTCACCTGTTTCGTGGTCTGCCTGGCTTCTCCCGTCATGCGGTTTACAAGCGTGGACTTTCCCACACCGGAAGATCCGACCAGGGCGACAGTTTTTCCGGGTGCCAGATACCTTTCCAGGGCTTCGAGCCCGACGGAATCTCTTGCTGAGAGGAGATGGACGGGCACGCCGACGGCTGCCGATTCCACTTCTTCTAGGTTCTGTTGACATTTCACCTCAACCAGATGAGAGCTGCGACAAAGCCAAGAAAGCCCAAGAAGCTTCTGTCGAGCTTGTCGAATCTGGAGAAGATGCGTCTGAAATGTTTGATCTTGCTCATAAAGCACTCGATCAGATGTCGTTCGCGGTAGCGGCATTGGTCGTATTCACGGGGCTCTTTGCGATTGGACCGGGGTGGAATCACAGCAGTAGCTCCAGATTGGGTGATCGCCTGGACGAAGGCATCCGAATCATAGCCCTTGTCTCCCAGTGCATGAGCGAAGGTGAAACCCTCGATAAGAGCCGGTCCCTGTTCGATGTCACTCTTCTGACCGGGAGTGAGAATGAACCTCAGGGGATTTCCCAAGCCATCTACCGCTACGTGGATCTTGGTGGAAAAACCTCCTCGGCTGCGCCCGAGAGCCTGTGTCTCTTGTCCACCGGATCTTTTGAGGGCTCCGGCAGCACAGGGATGGGCACGAACAATGGTGCTGTCAAACATGAAGTTCTCCATATCGGGATCATCTATGAAATGCTCGTGCATTCTGGAGAAGATACCCTTGTTACACCAGCGGGCGAATCGTTTATAGACACTGTTCCAGTTACCGAATTTCTCCGGGAGCAGTCTCCACTGAGCACCACTTCGTGTAATCCAAAGGAGTGCCTCAATGAAAAGACGGCAATCACCTTCTTCTCCTACGTAAACATCCACACAGGAGCGAAGGAATTGGAGGATCTTCAACCATGTTTCATCTTGTAGTAGTGCTGTTGACATCTGTTAATTAGAACCCAAATGTCAACAGAACCTAGGAACCTTTCCACATCCGGGTGGAGATCGGCCTTGTTGAGAAGAACAACCGGCGAGCATCCGCTATTGTAGACAAGCGCCAGGTATCTTTCGATACGCCGGATATTGTAGTCCCGATCCAGCCCGCTTACGATGAATACGGTATCTATATTGGCTGCGATCACTTGCTCTTCCACGGATAGGGTCACCAGCTTCCCCCGGTTTCCCGAAGCGCCGCGCGACAAGGCGTTTCTGCGTGGCAGCACTCCGGTTATGACGTTCTCCCTCACGGTCACCCAGTCCCCGGCGGCGGGAAAGAGGGCTCCAGTGCTGGAGTCATGAAGGAGACGTCCCGAGACGGTCACCTGGTACTCGTCATTGCCATCGAATACGATAAAACTGCTCCTCCTCACTCCGGTCACCCTGACAGGTCTGTGAGCCCTGTTGGCTGACTTTTCGAGGTTCTTTGCGAAAAATTCATTCCAACCCATATCTTCGAGTGTGATGTTGTTCCTCTCCATCGCTTTTTGTTCCTTCCGTATGCAAATCGATTCCTCCATCGCTTGGGACTCCCCAAAAGCCATGATTCCCTTTGGGTCGGGATCTTTTTCCTCGCGACATGGATTGCCTGCGATGCAGCATGCATCGATGCTCCGGGACCATGGTTCCGACCGCAACGGGTCGGCGACCGGTGGCCCGCGAGGGGGCTATCCCTTTTTCTCGGGGGGAGGGGGAGCCTGCCTGGCTTTATGTAAATTGAGCTCTTGGGCGGATTGTCTGCTGGACCGGCGAGGGTACTGCCTTGGTGGAGGGCTTCGGGAGAGAAGCCCCACCACTCGGCGGCGGAGGCCGAAGCATCAAGGAGCAGATAAAGGAATGCCTCGAACCGGGCTGAACCGGACTGAAGCGGAAAAACGAAAGCTCATTTCCCTATCTGGAAGCAACCGCATCTCATCCGCGGAGGCAGAAAGGAAAAGTGCAGGGGCGGATCAGGGAAAAAAGCAAGACTACACGCAATCCGCTGTCTGGTGAAAGCGGATGCACTCCTGCCGTCCTTGCGGGCTGGATGGAAAACGTGCTCTTCTCGCTACGAAAGCATCGGCAATCAGCCGCTCTGCGAATATCCTTCGCCAGCAGCAGTGATCACAAGCTCCATACGTGTGGTGGTCATAAAAATCTCCTTTGTTTTCTGTCCTGTTTTGCTTCGACATTCCTGTTTGTCAAGAGTGTGGGTGTGACCCCACCTGACACTCAAAACAGCCGGCGGTCGAGGGACCTGTATTGCACTGCTTCGAGGAGATGGTGCGGGGCGATGGCTCCCTCCCCTGCCAGGTCCGCTATGGTTCGAGCTACCTTGAGTATGCGGTGGTAGGCGCGTGCACTGAGCCCCAGTTGTTCGATGGCATGTTCCAGCAGCTTCTGTCCTTCGCCGTCCAGGTGACAGTATTTTTTGATATGCCGGGGCTTCATGAGGGAATTGGAATAAATCGATTCTTTGGCGAAGCGATCCAGTTGAAGTTTTCTGGCTTGAATGACCCGTTCGCGAATGGTGGCCGAGTTTTCCACCGGCTGGGTGGATTGAAGGTCCTTGTAACGCACGGCGGGCACTTCGATATGGAGGTCGATGCGGTCCAGGATGGGGCCGGAGATGCGTCCCCTGTAACGCTGAACGAGATTGGGAGAACAGGTGCAGGGGCGGTTCGAATCGCCGGAGTAGCCGCAGGGACAGGGATTCATGGCGGCGACGAGCATGAACCGTGCCGGATAAGTCAGGGACATGGCTGCCCGTGCGATGGTCACCTGCCCGTCTTCCAGGGGCTGGCGCAGGAGGTCCAGAATGTTGCGCCGAAATTCTGGAAATTCATCCAGAAAAAGGACGCCGTTGTGTGCCAGGCTCACTTCCCCTGGACGCGGAATGTGCCCTCCCCCAATGAGGCCTGCATCGGATATGGTGTGATGGGGTGAACGAAAAGGACGCTGCACCATGAGGGGTTGATTGTGGAGCAGGCCGGCGACGCTGAATATTTTTGAGGTTTCAAGCGCCTCTTCGAAACTCAAGAGAGGCAGTATCCCCGGGAGGCGCTGTGCAAGCATGGTCTTTCCGGCTCCCGGCGGACCGATCATGAGAACATTGTGTCCCCCCGCAGCGGCGACTTCCAAACCCCGCTTGGTATGTTCCTGCCCTTTCACCTCTTCAAAATCCATTTCGTTGAGCATTTCAAAATTCCAGATTTCTCCGGGAGCCAGCCGAAGGGGTTGGAGATCGGACTGGCCGTTCAGGAAGCTCACGACTTCCGAAAGGTGGTTTACAGGATATATGGAGAGCTCTTCCGTTACAGACGCTTCCGGTGCATTGCTGGCGGGAAGGAGCATCTTACGGTATCCGCTGTTGCGGGCCTGAATGGCCATGGGCAGACTGCCTGTGACAGGTTTGATGCGTCCGTCCAAAGAGAGTTCTCCCACCAGAATCACTTCTTCGGATTTGCCCGGTTTGATCATACCCATGGCGGCCAGTATCCCTGCTGCAATGGGCAGATCGAAACCGGCTCCCTCCTTTTTCAGGTGTGCCGGGGCAAGATTTACTGTGATCCGCTCAGCGGGAAAAGGATACCCGCTGTTTTGAAGAGCGGTTTTGACCCTGTCCTTGCTTTCCCGGACAATGTTATCTGGAAGGCCCACAGTGGCGAAGGCAGGCAGACCGGGCGATAGATCCACTTCCACTTCCACGAGGATGGCGTCGATCCCTAACAGGCTGCATGTGTAGGTTTTTGAAATCATTTTTGAGATGAACTCTTTCGCTGAAATGCTGTTGCGGCGGGTTTGTATCTTGTTTTATGGGTTGAGCATCCTTAAAATACATCACCCTGTTGTGTTAGATGATAATGTTTATTGATTCGAAATTTCGCGAGGACATTTTCTCGATGCGTTAGATGTTGAGTGTGATCTTTTATGGTATTTTTTTATAGGGTTTTTAATATTTTTCGAGTCACCGGGCGAGTCCTCGGACAGATAGATTGATTATGAAATGCTATTATAAAATACTTGGCATATCCCATCGAGCAAGCGAGGAGGAGATCAAGAAGGCTTTCAGGATGTTGGCCATGCGGTGGCATCCGGACCGAAATCCTCATGAATCTCACGCGGCTCAAAACTTCAGAAAAGCCCTCGATGCTTACGAAGTGCTCATAAACCCTTCAACGCGTAAGCAGTACGATAAATTACGCGGGTACAACAAGTCAAGGAGGAATGCTCCTCATCAGCCCCTGGAGAGGGGGGAGGGAAAAAGCGATTCTTTTACGGAAGTCTTTCAGGGTGCTTTCGGTATTGAATGGGGTGAAAAGAAAGAATGCCGCGAAAAAGACTTGCGATTTGACCTTCAAATCTCTAAAAGTGCTGCAGCATGTGGCATGTTTGAAGAAATATTCTTCCAGAGACTTGTTTTCTGCAACGAATGCTTTGGAAACGGGCGAAAAGTTCCTCTAGCGAGCTGTCAAGAATGCAAGGGAACGGGAGAGCGGGAAGAGATGTGTTCTTTGCGCATTTGGATTCCCCCGGGAAGTGAAGAAGGGACAAGGATTCGAATCCGTGGAGTTGGAGACAGGGAGATTCCTGGAAGAGCCGCAGGAGACTTGATCGTAGTGATTTACGTAATATGAGACGAGTGCGTGCCGGGATGGCGAATCTAAAGTATCTGAACGAAAATTTCTTAACATTTTCAAACCGTCATACCGGCGAAAGCCGGTATCCAGGGAATGTACCGTGTGGCTGGATTCCGGCTAAAAGCATGCCAGAATGACGTAACCTGCAACTATCAAGAATATTGAATAAATTCTGGTCAGATACTTGATGCGACATTGTCACATTAACCACGGAGATACAGAGGGCACGGAGAAAGACCTTCAAATGAAATCTCTGTGTTCCCCGTGTCGCCGTGGTTGTATGAAACCTGACAATGTCGAGTTAAATCCAAAGGAGACAAATATGCCGGGCGGTGAGGGGGAATTCACGCATATCGATTCGCAGGGACGACTGCGGATGGTGGATGTGAGCGAGAAGGAGGAGAGCTGGCGAGAGGGCAGGGCAGAGTGTTCCGTCAAGGTATCTCCTGAAACTTTACGGCGCATTCTCGATGGCAGCCTCCCCAAAGGAAATGTGTTCGAGGCGGCGCGATTGGCCGGGATAATGGCTGCCAAAAGGACTTGGGAGCTCATTCCTCTCTGTCATCCTTTACAACTGACAGGCATTGACGTCGATTTTTTCGCGGACAGGGTTGCCAATGAAATACGGATTCAGGCACGCGCCAAGACACGGGATCGGACGGGGGTTGAGATGGAAGCTCTGGTCGCCGTGACCCATGCTGCGCTGACGATCTACGACATGTGCAAGGCCATCGATCGTGGCATGGAAATTCAAAATGTTCGGCTGACATACAAAAGCGGCGGAAAGAGCGGAACTTATGAAAGGTCGTAAGTCTCGATTTTTGCTTTACTCTTTTCCTCGAGTGTGTTAGCGAAAAACGTTTTATAAATAACCATTCAGGGGGCAATGTATATGGATAAGGAGACACAGGCGTACTTCAAAGAGGTATTGATCAAACGACTGGATGAACTCTATGCTGAAGCGGAAAGAACCGTTGCGGGGATGACTGATGCGGAAGAAACATTTCCAGATCCGACGGATCGCGCCACTCTTGAGTCCGACAGAAATTTTATGCTCCGTATTCGTGACCGGGAGCGAAAGTTGATTCTAAAGATTCGTGAAGCCTTACAGCGTATTGACGACGGCAGCTTTGGCATTTGTGAGTCTTGTGGCGACGAGATTGGCAGGGAACGCCTGGAGGCTCGTCCGGTGACCACTTTGTGCATTGAATGCAAGAGAAAACAAGAAGCCGGAGAGCGGGCCAGAGGTGCTTGACTTCCGCGAATTCACCATCCGCGGCCAGTTCGATGAAAAAACTTTTTCAAAAGTCCCGGAGAGGGGATCGATGAACCCTTTTGGACCGGTCCCTTATCCGAAATCCTCTCCCATAGGGTCATTTCTTTTCTGCGGCTTCGTGACAAAATGATTTCCGGCCCGAATCTTTTGTCAAAAATCCTTTCTTTGATTCAGTAGTTTCCTTCCACCTGCATCACATCCCCCACCCAAATCACTTCTTCTTTTCCTGCATCTGTGAGGAGCTTGAGCGCTCCATCGGAATTGAATCCTGAAACCTTTCCCGAAATTTCTTCCCTGGCGGTGTGCACTTTTACCGCTTTCCCCAGAATGGCGGAGTATTGTTCCAGGGCGGGCACCAAGGATTCAAAGCCTCTTTTCACGAAACGATCGTGTTCCGTTTCAAACGCTTGCAGAAAAGAGAGAAGCAGTTCCTGCCGTTTGATGGGGCGTCCCCGTTCAATGGCCAGGGATGTTCCTGGATACCGGAAGGAGGCTTCAAGTTGTTCTTTTTTGTAGTTCACATTCATTCCAATCCCTACCACCAGAAAACGGGTGTAGTCCTGGTCGGACTGCATTTCAGTCAGTATCCCTGCCGTTTTTTTACCATGAATGAGAACATCGTTAGGCCACTTGATGGCTGCCGGAATATCGTATTCCTTTCGCAAAGTCTTCACGAGGGCGAGGGCGGCCACCAAGTTCGATTGGGAAGCCTCACGCACGGGTAAGGGGGTTCTCAGAAGGATGGAAAGATAGATTCCGCTGCGTGGAGCAGAGAGCCACGGGCGTTTGAGGCGGCCTCGGCCCTGAGTCTGTTCTTCGGCCACGGCTACCGTGCCGTGAGGAGCTCCTTGCGCGGCCAGATGGAGCGCCTCATCGTTGGTGGAGCCGATTTGGGGGAAGTAGTAGTAAGGCTTTCCAAGCCATGAGGTGGTGAGGTGGGGTACGATTTCTTCCGGAATGAGAAGATCGGGCGTGGCGAGAAGGCGATAACCTTCCTTGGGGTGACTCTCGATCTCATAGCCGATGGATCTCAAGTTTTGAATCTGTTTCCATATGCCCGTTCGCGTGAGCCCCAATTGAGAGGCCAAAAGGGTTCCAGAGAGGTAGCCGTCTTTTTCTTTGAGCAACCTCAGAATTTGCAGGTGAGTCGGTTCAGGGGATGACATGTTCAATGTTTTCCTTTCAAGAGATGCTATGAGGCCAGGCATGCTGCTGCGGAAAAGAGCAGGATTTCGGTAAGTTCGTTGGTGGCTCCGAGAACGTCGCCCGTAACTCCGCCGAGGGTTTTGAGCGTAAATCGGCGTATGGCCAGGACGGTCAAAACCGTGAGGGCTGCATAGAGGAGAAAAAATCTGGGGCTGAGCAGGATGGAAAGAGCCAGTGCTATGCCGCATGCAGTGTATAGATGCTTGCTGTTCATGTGTTGGAGAAAGAGCTTTCCCAGCCCTTCGCCGCTTCTTGCAGAGGGGCTTTTGTATGCGGTGAGCACCATGGCTGTTCTGCTCAGAGCCGGAATGAGAAGGATGGGAGACCAGGCATTGTGAGAAACGAGAGAGCAAATGGCACTCACTTTAAACAGCAGAGCCAGCATGAGAGCAATGGCTCCAAAAGCGCCTATGCGACTGTCCTTCATGATTTCCAGGCGTCGTTCTTTAGTGTATCCGCCGCCAATGCCGTCGGCGAGGTCGGCAAGGCCGTCCAGGTGAAGGGCCCGGGTGAGCGCGGCCAGAAGGGTGGTGATCCAAACGGCGAGAAGGAGGGGTGGGGCAAAGGACGCAAGAGGGTAGGCGACAGAGAGGATGGTGCCGCCAAGGACGATTCCCACCAGGGGGAAGAAGGAAAAAGTGGCGGCGAGGTCTTCTGCTGTAACGATATCGGATGTAGGACGTGGTAGGCGGAAGACCGTCAGAAAAGAGAGTGCCGTGGGGAAATGATTTCGCATGGAGATGTCTTTCCGTTGGTATCTGAATGCATGAGTGGATCCTCGGAGAGGGGAATACGCTTTTCACTTGAGAGCCAGGGGCAGTCCTGCCACCACCAAAGTCACAGCGCTGCAGGTTGCGGCGATCTGCTGGTTGGCGTAGCCCGCTAAATCGCGGAATTGCCTTGCGAGAGGATTTTCCGGAACAATTCCCCCCCCTACTTCGTTTGAAACGAGGAAAAGGGGGTAATCCGCCTTGGGAATCCATTGGCAAAGCTCCCGGATGGATTTTTCATACGGTGCAGGGGATGGGTGGAGGAGCAGGTTGGTGAGCCAGAGGGTGATGCAATCGACCAAAACCACCTTCGATTCTCCCTGAAGGGAACGAAGGGTCTCAAGGAGTTGGAAAGGACTCTCCAGGGTTTCCCAAGAACTTTTTCTTCGTTCCTGATGACGGTGAACGCGGCCCAGCATTTCATCGTCTAAAATCTGTGCCGTGGCGATATAAACATAGGGAGGGGGAAACTGGGAGACTAAATGCTCTGCATAGGCGCTCTTGCCACTTCGAGTGCCCCCCAGAATGAGATGGGGGTGCCTGGGAAGGGTTTTTAGGGACATGGCAAATGGGTTCCTTCCGTGAGATAGGCAGAAAGGTGCTGGCAGACCAGTTTTTCAACCAGGTGGGGCAAGGGTTCTCTAACGGTTCCCACAATGACGATGGGGTCCTGGGTTACGGGAAGAAGAAGTTTGGTGGCCTTGGCGGAACCGATGGACTGGACCATGGCGGGTGTGACCTCCCCCATCATGGCGTGTGAGAGAAGAATCGAGATGGGGCCGATGATGACATCCACCTGCTGCACACAGTGGCAAATGGCATTCTCACCCGTTGCTCCACGGTTGGCTCTGGCTTTCATCATCTGAGCCGTGGCAATGGCATTGGTCCCCAGGGCCCAGACTTCCGTCCGGTCTCCATAGGTTTCAACAATTTTCTTGATGACGGTGGTGCCGATTCCCCCTCCCTGGCCATCAATGACTGCGATACGTATCAAGAGCATCCTCCTTCGTCTACGAGCGGTTTACACCAATGCGGTCGAGTATCCTGGTCAATTCGTCTTCTGAACCGAAAGAAATGGTGAGTGTGCCCCGCTGTCCCCGGCGGCGCAGAGCGACGGGAGAACCCAAATGAGATTGCAAAGTCTCTTGCAATGATATCCAGCGTGGATCGGGTTCCGGTTTGGCCTGTGGGGACGATGCATCCTTTTTGGCGACAAGGGCTTCCGTCTGCCGGACGGAGAGATGGCGGTCCAAAATCAGGTCTCTCAATTTCCTCTGTTCATCGGCACCGGCCACGGCGAGAAGTGCCCGGGCGTGTCCCATGGTGAGCCTCTGGTTGAGTAGATCTTCCTGGATGTCTGGAGGGAGATGAAGGAGGCGAAGCAGATTCGCCACGGTGGAGCGATTTTTCCCCACCCGCTGAGAAATCTCCTCCTGTGTGAGATGGAATTCTTCTTGAAGACGTTGATAGGCCAGGGCCTCTTCAATGCAATTGAGATCCTGACGCTGAATATTTTCAATGAGAGCAAGCTCCAGGACATCGGTGGAACTCGCTTCGCGCACCAGAATGGGGACCTCCGTGAGGCCGGCGATCTTTGATGCCCTCCAACGGCGTTCCCCCGCCAGGATCTGGTATTCTTCAGGGACCTGTGTGCGCGTGGCGAGAATGGGTTGCAGAACCCCTTTTTCACGGATGGAACGCACGAGTTCGTCCATTTGTTCGTCGTCCACCAATTGACGGGGCTGGTAAGGGTTTGGGATCAGCCGGTCGACAGGGCAGTAGAAGAGCTGCACATCGTCACGTTTGAGCCAATCACTGGAAGTGAGGAGCTGGTCGAGTCCTCTGCCCAATCCTCGTTTTTTTTCTATCATGATTTGGACGCTCCCTGGGCGAGGATTTCTTCCGCCAGAGCGAGATAGGCCTTCGCCCCCGCACACGTGGGTTCGTAGAGAAGGGCTGGAAGCCCATGGCTTGGAGATTCACTCAGACGTACGTTTCTTGGAATGAAGGTTTTGAAAATGTTGAACTGCAGGTGTTTTCGAATTTCATTGACCACCTGGTGGGCGAGATTGTTGCGGCGATCGAACATGGTGAGGACGATGCCTTCGATGGATAGGTGGGGATTGAAACGGAGGCGAATCTTGCGAATGGTTTCAAGCAGGAGGGTGAGCCCTTCCATGGCAAAGTATTCGCATTGCATGGGAATCAAAACGGACTGACATGCGGTGAGTCCGTTCACGGTGAGGAGTCCCAATGAGGGTGGGCAGTCCAAAAGGATATAGGAGAAAGAATCTGAAAGGGACGAGATTTTCCTGAGAAGAAGAGTTTCCGCTTCCGGGATGGAGAAGAGTTCCCATTCCGCAGCGGCCAGCTGGGAATTGGATGGCAGTACCGCCAGATCCAGGTGAGGGAGCAGGGGCCTGTGTATGGGGGGAGGGGCATTGTCATGGAGAAGAAAGGAGTAGAAAGAAGGGGAGTCGGGTTGGAGACGAATCCCGAGTCCACTGGAAGCATTTCCCTGGGGATCGCAGTCGATGAGAAGGACTTTCTCGCCTTCCTTGGCCAGGCTTGCAGCCAGATTGACCGCTGTGGTGGTTTTGCCTACACCGCCCTTTTGATTTGCTATGGCAATTACTTTCGGCATAACTTCCTCACGATTGGAAACTGGATGGGTTCTGCATGTGTTCCACGTGGAACATGTCGAAAGGGAACTCAGTCTTTCCCCCGATGAGAAGGAATGAGAATTCCCCATGCTCGAAAAAGTTCATGATATCGAAGAATGAAAACGTCTCCCTCTTCACACCTGACCTTGAAGTACCGCAATGGCATGCGCGTAGAATCCAGACGGCCTTCGTACCATCTGTCCAGGATCTGTGCAATCTGAAATCGCTGTCCGCGCCAGACGAAGGCGATGGGGTCCTGAGCCCCGGCATATTCGTCCCGAGTGACAACCGTGATCCGTTCTAATTCCATCTGCTTATGAATCTGGATAAAATTGTTTGCTTGAGTACAAACGGCACTTATCTTAAATATTAGGTCTTGAAAGCCTGAAATTATACCCATTTCTGCAGGTAAATAAAATCATTTTTTGGGGTAGACTCAGCAATCCGGCTGAAGAATGAAGAAATCGGATTCCGAGGTATGATCATTCTTCCGAGGAGTAAAGGTGCTGCAGTTGGAAAGAGGGGGAAGGGCATGCGTGAATTCGGCCCCCAAAGGAGTCAATGGAATGAAAAAGGCGCTCTTAGTTATTGATATGCTTAATGATTTTTTGAATCCTCGAGGAGTCCTCTATTGCGGAGATGCCGCCAGAAACATCATTCCGGTGGTGCGCTCGCTGGTGGATGCCTTTGCTGCCGAAAATCAACTCATCGTCTACCTGAGGGATGCTCATGATCCAAATGACAAGGAATTCGAGCTGTTTGCTCCTCATGCCGTTCGAGGAACCTGGGGAGGTGAAATCATCCCCGAATTGCTTCCCCCCAAGAGCGCAAAAGTGGTGGACAAGACGAGGTTCACCGCTTTCTACGGAAATGATTTGGATGAAATACTGAAGCAGGCGCATCCTGAAGAAGTGTGGGTTACGGGGGTGGTCACTTCCATTTGCGTCATGGATACGGTAGGGGATTTGCGGAACAGAGATTATACCGCCGTGGTTCCAGTGGATGCCGTCGCAGATTTTGATCAGGAGTTCCACGACTTTGCTCTGAAGCGCATGCAACGTGTTTATGGTGCGAGGCTGGTAAAAAGTTCGGCGTAATCGTCGCTCTTCACCAAAAAAAAGCACACCTTGAGACAAAGGATCACAACCTATGAACGTATGGGACCAATATGCACCAGAGCTCGTGACTGATCTTTATGAATTCACGATGGCTGAAAGTTACCTGAAAGAAAATATGTCAGGTGAAGCGACATTCAGCCTCTTCATCCGCGCGTATCCGCATCATCGGGCCTATTTTGTCTCTGCCGGCCTGGAACATCTCCTGGAATTGATCCGCGACTTCCGCTTCAGTGAAGCGTCTGTGGATTATCTTGCCTCTACGGGAAAATTCTCCAGGGATTTCACAGATTATCTGAAAAAGGTTCGATTTACGGGAACGGTGAGAGCCATCCCCGAGGGGCGGATATTTTTTACACAGGAACCGATTCTTGAGGTTACGGCTCCCATCATTGAGGGACAGCTTCTGGAAACGTTGGTGATCAATGTGATTCAACTGGAAACCCTGCTTGCGAGCAAAGCCGCCCGTTGCGTCCATGCGGCCCGCGGAAGGGCGCTCGTGGATTTTTCCCTCCGGCGGACTCACGGAGTCGATGCCGGGCTCAAGGCCGCTCGAGCCAGCTACCTCGCCGGATTTGTGGGAAGCAGCAATGTGCTCGCTGGAAAGATTTACGGAGTTCCCGTTTTTGGCACCATGGCCCATTCGTATGTCACCAGCTTCAAAAATGAAATGGATTCCTTTCTTGCCTTCGCCAGAACCTATCCGGACGATACCGTCCTTCTCATCGATACCTACGATACCCTGCGTGGTGCGGAAAAAGCTCTTGAAGTGGCCCGCCGTATGTCTGCGGAAGGCAAGCCGCTTGTGGGGGTGCGATTGGACAGCGGGGATTTGGTGGATCTGAGCCGCAAGGTCAGGAAAATATTCCTGGATGGTGGTTTTCCCGATGTGAAAATTATTGTGAGTGGAAGCCTGGACGAATACAGCCTGGAAAAACTTTTGGAAGAAGGGGCGGAGATAGACCTTTTTGCTGTCGGTACTCGAATGGGAGTTTCCTCGGACGCTCCCTATTTCGATATCGCTTATAAGCTGGTGGAGTACGAAGGCCGGCCCATCCTGAAGCTCAGCAGCGGGAAAAAAACTTGGGTGGGGAAAAAACAGGTTTATCGTTTCTATGACGAAGATGGAAAGATGAAAGAGGACCTTCTCTGCCTGCTGGAGGAGGCTGTTCCTGGTGGGGAACCCCTTCTGGAGACGGTCATAAAAGATGGAGAGTTGCAGCGTTCTCCCGAATCACTGGAAAGGATTCGAGAGCGTTTCGCCGGAGAATGGGAAAAGCTTCCCCACATCTATCGCAGCACTTATCCCGTTGAAACATACCCGGTAAAGATCAGTGCCGATTTGTCTGAACTGGAGCGGCAGACCTCCGAAGCGCGGCGCCGGGAGGAAATCGAAAAAGAGTGGTGATACGCGATGCTCTAATTGTGGTTTTGCCATACGAACAACTGGCGGGGTCGGGATGTGTCCGGCAGAGAATAGGGGAAGCTTCCCTGGAATTCGATGCCGGCTTCGAGAACGGAATGGAAAGAATCTACGTCAGGTTTTTCTCCAGGGCCGGCCCACCAGGCGAAAATTCCCCCCGGCGCCAGTACCCGTGACGCAAAACGGGTCAGGTGTTCTGCTTGAAGACGCACTGCCCGCATGGTGATAAGATCGTACCTTTCGCGCGCCAGGGAATGGTGGATTTCTCTGAAATCCTCCCACCTGCCATGCAGCGCCCAGCTGTTTTTCAGGGAAAGTCTTGCCAGGAGCACCTTGAGAAAAGAGACTTTCTTGTGATTTGCTTCGAGGAGCACCATTTTCAGTTGGGGACGCAAAATTTTGAGGGGAACGCCGGGAAAGCCGGCTCCGGTTCCCACGTCCAGCGCCAATCCTTGCTGCGGAAGCCACCTGGCTGGAAGGAGCGAGTCCAAAAGGTGCTTGATGAGGATTTCGGGGAATTCGGTGATTCGAGTAAGATTCGTCCGGCGGTTCCAGTCGAGCATCAGGGTGATGTGACCGTAGCATAATCGCCCTTGTTCCTCGGAAAAGGGAATGTCGTTTGCCTCGGTGAGCTTCAGAAGTTGTTCCAGGAATTCTGCTTCATTCATGGGGGTTCAATTCTATGGAGATGAAATAACCTTGCAATTCTCATTTTGGATGGTCTCATGATGCTGTCGCTTTCAACATCCCCCCTCAATACCCCTATCAAAGGGGGACTTTATCCTAAAAAATCCACCCTTGGGGAGCATGGGGAGTATTCACTTTTCAAAATGAGAATTGCTGAAATAACACGTGTGGCCCTGATGATGAAATCCCGCGGCATTCGTTCGCCGAAAGGGGATTCAAAAATCATTTGCCGATACAGAATTGGGAGAAAATACGGTCCAGTAAATCTTCGTCTTCATTCCAACCCAGCACGGATTCCAGTTGCTGACGGGCAAGGTGAATTTCTTCCGTGACCAGTTCGCCATAGCCTCCTGCCAAAAGAAGTTCCTTGCCTCGAAGAAGAGCATCCATGGCGCGTTCCAGACAATCCCTCTGACGCAAATTGGATATGAGCGTCGCATTGCAGGATTCCAGCGGCTGCTTCAGGAAACTTTCAGAGAGCTGCTCCCGGAGCCTCTCGATATCCGAGGAATTCAGGGCGGAGAGTTCCATGGCTCCTGCTGCGGAAGGGTATTTTTCTACTGCCTCTTCCATGGAAAAGGCGGGAGGCAGATCGTGCTTGTTCAGGAGAAGCATATGCCGGCTCGAGGATATACTTGCATAAATGGTGTCATCTTCTTCCGTCAACGGCCGGCTTTGGTCCATGAGCCAGAGAACCACGTCTGCATCCTCCACGGAGCGGAGGGTCCTTTCGATGCCGATGGATTCGATCTCGTCCGGAGAATGGCGAATTCCTGCTGTGTCCAGGATGCGAACCAGAATGCCCGAAAGCAGGAACGTCTCTTCGATCACGTCTCGAGTGGTGCCGGGTACAGGGGTCACAATGGCGCGATCCTTTCCGAGAAGAGCGTTCAAGAGAGAGGACTTGCCCACGTTGGGTTTTCCCACGAGCACGAGGGTGATTCCCTCGCGCAGGACTCGCCCGCGTTCGAAATGGTCGAGCAATTCCTTTAGAGGGGCGATGACCTGCTTGTCCAGGTCCTGGATCGAAATAGCGAGATGGGAATCTGAAGAGGCATCCTCCAGGTCTTCTGAAAAGTCAATGGATGCTTCGGTGAGGGCCTGGAACTGAAGGAGGACTTCCCTCCATTGAAGAATACGATCGCGAAGGTCGCCGCTCAGATGTCGGCTGGCGAGGGCGAGGCTCTTTTCGGAACGGGCATGGATGACATCGATGATCGCTTCCGCTTGAGAAAGGTCGATGCGGCCACTCAGAAAAGCCCGCCGTGTGAACTCTCCAGGTTCAGCCAGTCGCGCTCCGGCCCGGATCGCCAGCTCCAGGATACGCTCCAGTACGGCATAACCGCTGTGGCAATTGATTTCGACGACATCTTCGCGGGTATAGGTTCGCGGGGCGGCCATGTAGCTGAGAAGTACCTCGTCGACTCGTTGACGGGTCGATGGATCGAGAATCCAGCCATGGTAGAGGCGATGGGATTTCAGGGAGAGAGTAGAGGTGGTGGGGCGGAAGAGCTGTTGAGCAATCCCCACAGCTTCCGGCCCACTGATTCTGATGATTCCGATTCCGCCTTCTCCTACGGGAGTGGCGATGGCGCATATTGTGTCTTGGTTAGTCTTGAAGTCCATCGTGCAGGTGGAATCCATCCGGAAAATGGCGGATCAGGCCTCTTGTTCCGTGATGGCGATTTTGTTCTGGGGTTTTTTGCCTCTCTTGACGGGGTAAATGACAACACGCCGAAGATTGCCTTCCCCTTTGCTCTTGGTGCGGACCTCCTGGTCTTCCTTCAAGGCCAGATGAATGATGCGGCGGTCCTGGGAGTTCATGGGACCGGTGGTCAAGGGGCGATGGGTCCTTTTTACCTTGTCGCTGAGCTGCTGAGCCAATTCGGTGAGACTGCCCTCGCGCTTGGATCGATAGTTTTCAGTATCCACAACGACTGGAATATTTTCGGCCAGTTCCTTTTGAAGAATCTTGGAAACGAGGTACTGAAGAGCGTTCAATGTCTTGCCTCGCTTTCCAATGAGTAAGCCCGAACCGTTGCTGATGATATTGAGGCAAACAGTGTCCTCTTTGCTTTCAGCTTCGACAACGGTGGGCAGATCCACATGCTTCAGAATTTCGCTCAGGACGGACTTGGCCCTCTCTGCCGCCGCCTCTGCCGTTAGAACTTTCGGGACTACACGGATCTTTGCTTTTTTCGCGCCGACAATCCCAAAGATACCTGAAGAGCCTTTGGAGATGATTTCTATTTCAAGTTGTTCTCGAGGCAGTTGGAGTTGTTTGCAAGCCGCGGCGATGGCGTCCTCGACAGATTTTTCTTCAATTTCAAGAGTTGACATGCTCTCCTCCGTTAATTCTCTGAACCGGGCGAATTGTGCGTAATCGTAGCGGGGAGGTCGTGGTTATGCATTTTGACGATTGATCATATACTGCTGCACGATGGACAAGATATTGTTTACAAGCCAGTATAACACAAGACCTGACGGAAAGTTGACAAAGAAAACAGTAAACATCACAGGCATGATCAACATGATCTGTTCTTGTCTTGGATCTCCGCTGGATGGTGTCATCTTCTGCTGGATGAACATGGAAATACCCATAAGGATTGTCAGAACGGGAATGCCGGGGCCTCCGCTCAAATAAGGAATCTTGAATCCGAGGTCGAGGCGGTCCGGGGCGGTCAAATCGTTGATCCACCACATGAAGGGTTCATGTCTGAGTTCAACGGCGCCGTAGAGCATTCGGTAGAGGGCGAAGAAAACTGGAATCTGCAGGATCATGGGAAGGCATCCCCCCATGGGATTGACTTTGTGAGTGCGATAGACCGCCATCAATTCCTGGTTGAGCTTCTCTTTGTCGTCTTTATATTTCTCTCGGATTTGCGCGATCTTGGGCTGTACTTTTTTCATCTTCTGCATGGACTGGTAACTCTTCTGTGTGAGAGGCCAGAAGACGATTTTGATCATGACGGTAAGCAAAATGATCGCCACACCGTAGTTATGGGTATATTTGAAAAGCCAGTTGAGCACATGGAGGAGCGGTTTGGCGATAAAAGTGAACCAGCCGTAGTCGACGGCATGGGAGAGGTTGTGTCCTGCCTGGTTCAGTCGATTGATTTCCTTGGCCCCCATATACATTCTGAGCTTGAAATTCTTTTTTTCATGGGGGTTCAACTGGAAATTGTCCGTCAGGTAGACCACCTGCATGAGCCCCGTATCGGCGTTCAGAACACGTGGGATGATCTGAAAACCGCTTTCTTCCATGGGAATGACGGCCTGAAGAAAATAATTGTTTTCATAACCGATCCAATCCATGGGGGGGCGCAGGATGATGTCCTTTTTGAGAAGATCCTTCAGGGGGTAATTCGTGAGAGACCCTTTTTGAAATATGGAAAGCTGGGAAAGATTGTAAGAACTCTCTTCCTTCAAATCGGTATAGGGCTGAACATAAAAACTGATGCCCATTTGATCGGTCAGCATGGAATCGGAAAGGTTTTCCAGCTGAATGCCAAGGTCCATGACGTATGAATCAGGCATGAAGGTGAAGGTTTTGATCAGCCGAACCTGATTGGGGATTTCTGCGGAGAGAGAAATGTCTTGGGGTGCTTTTCCCGCCGACAAGATGATTCTATTGGGTGACTGGCTGGTAAACGGGCGCTGAGACAGCTGCCATTCCTGATGATTTAGAAGGTCGACGGCCAGCGGAAGGTAGCCGCTGCTTTGAGAAGGGATCAGTTCCATGGGGCGGGAATTGGGGTCTACCTTCTCGCGGAAGTTCATCAACTCGAAGGAACCGATGCGTCCTCCTGGAGCCAGAATCTGCATCTTGTACAGCTGGTCGGTGACCGTCCAGCTTTCAAATTGCTGTCCCAGCTGGGTCAGTCGCTCCTGCGGCAAGGTGCCGGCCGCGGCTGGAAGCTCTGTCGCCGGCGAAGCGGCCGTTTCGGGCAAAGAGGACTGGGGAACAGATGTTGGCCCTTGCTGTTGTGTCTCTTGAGCCGGCGGGGGAGTAGGGGTACGATAAAGCCCGAAATAGTACTCCCAAAAAAGAAGTACCACGAGAGATAAGACCAGGGCAACCAACGCTCTTTTTTCCATTGAGGAATACTCCGTGCTGTTCGGAAAATAAATGTATGAATGATAACGATCAAGCGGGCTTAGGGTTCCAGAAACGTGGTACGGCCCGTCCGTTTGATGGCATGACTGCTCTCTTTATTGCTCTGAATGGAAATTCCCCTGTTTTGGATCACGGGATCGTAGCCTCCCGGATGGAAAGGATGACATTTGGCCAGGCGTTTCAGCCCCAGCCAAAGACCTTTGGCGAGACCATAGACCTGAATGGCTTCATGAGCGTATTGGGAACATGTGGGAGTGAACCGGCAACTGGGGCCCTTCAGAGGAGAGATGAAAAGTTGATAAAAACGGATCAAACCAAGACATATCGATCGGATCATGAACTCCGGCCATCCTGTTTTACAAAAACGCGAAGGAGTTCCCTCGCCACTTCGGTGGACGAAAGCCTTTCAGCCCCCTGCCGGGCGATGATCACGATATCCCGGCCCGGCAAGGGAATATGATGTTTGTGCAAGCGAAACCACTCCCGCACACGACGCTTGATTCGGTTCCTTTCAACAGCGTTCCAGAATCGCTTCGTTACGATGAGGCCCAAACGGTGGTAATCCAGCCCGTTTATTAGAAAATTCACACCGAAATGAGTGGTGCGTGACCGTTTACCGACTCTCTTGACTTCCAGGTACTCCTGGGAAGTTCGAAGCTTTTCATGAGGACGGAAGCGGTATGAATCTTTCAAACGAATCCCTTGATCCCGGTCATCTCTTCGCCACTCTTAGCCATGCCATGTCGAGGCAATCGACTCTCGACTAAACAGTAAGACGCTTTCTTCCTCTGGCTCGTCTACGTTTCAATACGGCCCGTCCGGATTTGGTGGACATACGCTCCAAAAAACCGTGGGTTCTCTTCCTTTTGAGATTGCTTGGCTGAAAGGTTCTTTTGCTCATTTTGTTTCACCTCGTTGTTGATTTGAAATATTCTACCTGTAAAATAAATCCTCTCCCGGTAACTTTTTTATCTCTGTAGTCTCGGTGCCTCATTGCTTCTTTCAGATGCCCAAAATACCCAAAGGTGCATCGAAGTGTTTTCTTTTCGAGGATGCACGATGCACATTGATGAAGCAAAAGGTTCATACTTTAGGGGCGCCTCGAAGTCAAAAACAGAATGTACTGTTAATGCAAAAGTGTATCCTTAATCGAAAGGTTTTCACTTTGTCAAGCAGCAAAATCCAGCCTGCAACGCAACTCCGAGATGAGAATGTCTTTTGGGACTCCAGGCGGAGCCGTTCCTTACGTTCATTAGGGGGTGGCGAATTCTAAGATCCTGTTATCCACCACAGAGACAAAGGAGGCAGGAAATGTTTTGGAATTCTTATGGAATCCCTCTGCGATCTCTGTGGCTCTGCGGTATCTGCGGTAAATGGGGATTTCGATAGAGACCCAATCTTTCCATGAGAATCCCGTGAGCGAAAGATGGGGCAATGCAGGGAAGTATGTAAAAAAATACTCTAAAATTATGTAGATAGCTAAATGATGGTAAGGAAAAGAAGTTTGTGTTTGTGTCGTTCTTATGTGTTGAAGATAACGCGGGGCCGTGCTATGAATTGAGCCTTTTTAGAAATCATCGTTGAAAGGAGAGAAAGGATTGATGTTCCTAAACCGCATTCTGGGGTGGTTTTCCAATGACCTGGCGATCGACCTCGGAACCGCCAACACGCTCGTCTACGTGAGAGGCAAAGGTATTTTGCTTTGCGAGCCTTCCGTCGTGGCCGTCCGCAAAGATGAGCAGGGTTCCAATCGCGTCGTAGCAGTCGGCAAAGACGCCAAAATGATGTTGGGGAAAACCCCGGGCAATATTGTAGCCATCCGGCCCATGAAGGATGGTGTCATTGCCGATTTCGAAGTGGCTGAAGCTATGTTGAGATACTTTATTCGAAAAGTGCACAATCGGCGCAGCCTCATTCGACCGAGAATCATTGTCTGTATCCCTTCGGGAGTGACACAAGTGGAGAGGCGGGCCGTCAGGGAGTCGGCTGAATCGGCTGGGGCAAGAGAAGTGTACCTGATAGAAGAACCCATGGCTGCTGCTATTGGAGCGGGGTTGCCCATTACAGAACCCGTTTGCAATATGGTGGTGGACATAGGCGGCGGAACGACCGAAGTGGCCGTCATTTCTCTTGCCGGGATTGTGTACAGCCGTTCGGTCCGGGTGGGCGGCGATAAAATGGATCTTGCCGTACTGCAGCACATCAAGCGAAAATACAATCTCCTTATTGGGGAACGGACGGCGGAGTTGATCAAAACGACGATTGGAAATGCCTATCCCATGGAACAGGTGGAGACGATGGATATCAAGGGGCGTGACCTGGTCAGCGGTATTCCCAAAACCGTTCAAATCAACTCGGATGAGGTGCGGGAATCCATCCAGGAACAAATCGATTCCATTATCGAGACCATCAAGATCGCCCTGGAACAGACGCCTCCCGAATTGGCGGGTGATATAGTCGACCGCGGCATCGTGCTGACAGGGGGGGGCGCTCTGCTGAAGGGATTGGATAAGTTGTTGCGTTTGGAGACCGGCCTTCCCATAACCATCACGGAAGATCCCCTCTCGACAGTGGTCTTGGGCTCGGGCAAGGCCCTGGAAGAGATCGAAATATTGAAAGACGTGCTCACTTGAAGAAAGCCATTGGGGCCGGATCTCAAATGCCGAATTGCCTGAGAATGTGCGGATCTTGAACGAGGCTTGGAAGTCATGACCGAGTGGTGGCGCCGGTTGCGCAGCGTGTTGTTGATTCTTGTTTTTTTGAGTGTCTTTCTCTATATTTTTTCACTCAATTTCCGGCCTCCGGCGCGAATGGACATTCTGCAGAGGGTTGTTGTCGAATCATTGGGCCCCATCATCAAAACCATTCGAAACTCCACCGGATTTGTGGAGGACATTATCAAGGAATATGTCTGGCTGAGGCAGATCAACCATGAAAACGAATGGTTGAAAGAGAGAGTGGTTGCTCTGGAACAAAAGGTTGCAGACTACCAGGAAGCTTATATTGAGAATTTGAGGCTTCGGCGGCTCCTGGATTTTAAAAGCACTATCCATGCGGAAACCATTGCGGCGCAAGTTGTGTTGCATGATTTGACGGGCTGGTTTCAAACGTTGGTGGTGGATAAGGGATTTGAAAATTCCGTCGCACAGGACATGGCCGTAGTGAATGATGAAGGTGTCGTGGGCCGCATTCTGGATGTTTCTGATCGATATGCGCGGGTTTTGCTCATAACGGATCCTGGAAGTTCTGTGGATGCCATCATTCAGAGAAATCGTGTCCGGGGGGTGCTGAGCGGCAAGGATGCGAATGGGTGTGTTCTGAAATATGTGCGGGGCAACCAGGATGTCCAGGTAGGGGATCTGATTATCACTTCGGGTAAGGATGGAATTTTTCCCAAGGGGCTCCGGTTGGGGGTTGTGCAGGGCATATTTAAGGATCCCGTGGATCTTTTTCAAAAGATCGAGGTGAAGCCGCTGGTTCGTCTCAGTGCGCTGGAAGAGTTGCTGATCATCAAGCGGGACATGAACATGCCCGAAGAAATGACAGGTAACTGATACCTTTAATTGACTCAACAATTGACTCAACGAAGAGCAAGCGAATTTGACCTATATAAGAACTTCAACGCACTGGCAGAATTTTCATTTTCTCAAACTGACTGCCTACACATTTTTTCTCCTGTTGCTGCAGGTTCAGGGGGTATCTCGCCTTCCCTATCCCGCTCTCAGAATAGATCTTTTCCTTCCGCTCATGTTTGGAGTGGCGATTGAATGGCCTCCTGTTGCCAGCATCTTTTGGGGATGCGTTTGGGGTTTTGCCATGGACGTCCTTTCGGGAAAATTCTGGGGGTTTCATCTGGGATCGTATGTGGTGGCGATCTGCCTAGTGAACATCGGTCTCGAAAAGTTCGAATTCCAGAATCCCCTTTATCAAATGTCTTTTGTGGGGATGTGTGCGTTGGGGCAGTCTGTGGCCTTGGGATTGTATCTTCTGTTTGAACCCGCGGGTTCCATATCCATGATGTCCATGTGGATGAGCCTTGCTGTGCGTTCCCTGATCATGATGCTTTGTTCTCCCCTGATTCTCTATCCCATCTGGAGTGGTCGAAAAGATTGGAAATAATTAAGATGGCCTTTCACGCTTCGATATGGTCGGTTGAGCCAGTGCCGGGTCGTAAGATTCTTTCATCTGCCCCTGTTTGATCAGATATGGATGCAAAAAAAAAGAAATCGGAAATTCTTCATCTGGTGAATTGGGAAGTCGCTGAAACGACCGTTTTCCAAAAACAGTATTTCTTGCTGGCGGGGTTGATGTTGTTGATCCTGCTGGTCTATTTGCTGCGGCTCTGGCATTTGCAGATTCTTGAGGGATCCAAATATCGTTATCAATCGGAAAACAACCGGATACGGCTCGAAGATATTCCTGCCCCCCGGGGAATCATCTTTGATCGAAACGGCATTCCTCTGGTGGAAAATCGCCCTGCTTACCATTTGCTGCTCATCCGTGAAGACGTTCAGGATATGGATCAGACGATTCGGGAGCTTGCTCAGCTTTGTAATAAACCGCCCGAGGAATTTTTCGGTATTGTAGAGGCCAACAAGACGACCCCCAAATTCATGCCCATTCGGCTGGTTGCCGATTTGGACAGGGATTGTCTTGCACGGATTGAGGCTCACAAGGTGCGCTTGCCGGGGGTGGTGATACAACTGGAGCCCAAAAGGGAATACCGTTGGAATGGAACGGCTGCTCATCTGATCGGGTATCTGAGTGAAATCACGGAAGCGGAATTGAAGTCGGAAGACTATGAAGGGTATTTTGCTGGGGAGGATATAGGGCGTTTCGGGGTGGAGAGCGCCTTTGAGAAGTATCTTCACGGAAAACGGGGGGGGCGTCAGGTTGAAGTGGACGCCATCGGTCGCAGGATGCGCGTATTGGATGAAGTCCTTCCCATTCCGGGAAGAAATCTGTGGCTCACTATTGATATCGAGGTTCAAAAGGTCGCGGAATCTTGCCTTGAAGGAAGTGTAGGGGGTATCGTTGCCCTCGATCCAAACAACGGGGCCGTCCTTGCCATGGCGAGCAGGCCGACGTTCGATCAGGAACAGTTTATTCGCGGCCTGAACAAGGAACAATGGCAGGCGTTGAGCAAAGACCCCAATCATCCGCTGCTCAATCGTTGCATTGGGTCGGCCTATCCCCCCGGGTCCACGTACAAGGCGATTGTGGCTCTTGCGGCCTTGAAGGAGGGGATGGTAACTCCCGAGACCAACTTCGGCTGCCCGGGCTTCCTTTACTTTGCCGGCAGAAAATACCGTTGCTGGCGCGATCGCGGCCATGGGAGCGTCGATGTGGAGAGGGCGCTCATCCAGTCCTGTGACGTTTACTTTTATCAGGCCGGATTGCGTCTGGGGGTAGACAGAATTGCCCAGTATGCGCACTATTTCGGATTGGGTGAAAGGACGGGGATCGGACTCAAGGGGGAAAACCCCGGAAATATCCCCACCGCAGCCTGGAAAAAGAAAGTCTTTCATGTGCCGTGGCAAAAAGGAGAAACACTTTCTATCGCCATTGGACAGGGTTTCGATACGGCGACCCCTCTTCAGATGGCCAATGCGTTCGCGGCCATTGGCAATGGGGGAAAGTTGTGGCAGCCCTTTGTGGTGCGGCGTATCGAAGGCGGCAATTCCGATGAAATTGACGAAATGAAGGGGAAGCTGAAGCGTACTATTCCTGTGGATGCCCGTTACTTTCAGGTCGTGCAGAAAGGATTGTGCGGAGTGGTGCAGGATGAACGGGGGACGGCTCATTCTGCGATCAAAGACAGATCCATCCCTATTTCAGGGAAGACGGGAACCGCACAGGTCGTGAAGCTTGCCGAAGGGGCCAACCGCAAGCTGGCCGCAAAAATGGCTAAATTGACCGAGAGAGATCATGCATGGTTTGTTGCCTATGCTCCATCTGTAGATCCCAAGATAGCGGTTGCAGTTCTTGTGGAACATGGAGGGCATGGGTCTTCGACGGCTGCGCCTCTCGCGCAGAGAGTGATCGCAGCCTATTTGAATGGTGGGGCGGCAGAGCCAAAGTGATGCCTTCCCGTGAGGTTTTTGCTTTTTGATTGTTGAACAAGGATCTGATTTGCGATGATGGATAGGCGTTTGATTGAAAACTTCGATTGGTCCCTCCTCTGGGTACTCCTAGCCATTGTTTCAATTGGTCTTTTAAGTGTATACAGTGCGCTCTACCCTCAGATCCAGGCCAACCCGACGAATAATCTTTTTATAAAACAGCTCCTGTGGCTCGCCGTGGGTTTCAGTGTGATGTTCTGTACCCTTCTGTTGGATTATCAACAGCTCAGGGTGGCAAGTTTTTGGATTTATCTTTTTGTTATCCTGCTCCTTCTGGTAGTGCTTGTGGCGGGTAGAGAGGTCAATGGTTCCAAAAGGTGGCTCCAATTGGCAGGGTTTCAATTTCAGCCGTCGGAATTCATGAAAGTGGCCATAGTCATCCAGTTGGCAAGTTATTTTGCGTCTCACGAAATCTCGCCTTATCCAAGTCTTCGCAAATTGTTCCTTCCAGTGTTGATGCTCGCCGGACCGGTATTGCTCATTCTGGCTGAACCGGATTTGGGCACGGCCATTTCCGTCAGTGCCATCGCATGCACTCTGATTTTGTTTATGGGAATCCGGTGGAGATACATCGTGGGATTGATTTTGGGGATTTTGCCCTTTTTGTATCCGGTCTGGGAGAATGTGTTGAAACCTTACCAGAAAAGGCGCATCCTGATTCTGCTTCGTCCGGATCTGGATCCGCTGGGGGCTGGGTATCATATCCGGCAGTCAAAGATTGCCATTGGGTCAGGCAAGCTTTGGGGCAAAGGTTTTTTAAACGGTACACAAAACAAGCTGCGCTTTCTTCCGGAAAAACATACGGACTTTGTGTTTTCGGTTTGGGCTGAAGAATGGGGCTTTCTTGGCTGTGCCTTGCTGTTGATTTTATTTTCACTTATGGTCGTTCTCGCTCTGAGGGTGGCCCGCAGGTCAAAAGACCGGTATGGGGCCTTGCTGGTAGTGGGAATGACGGCTCTCATTCTGTGGCAGGTTCTCATCAATATTGGAATGGTGATCGGTTTGTTGCCGGTAGTGGGAATCACTCTACCCTTCGTCAGTTACGGAGGTTCCTCCCTCATAACGTTATGTTTCGCCATCGGTCTTATCGAGAATGTGAGCATGCGTCGCTATACTTTTCATACGGGCTGAAACACCCTAAACCGGCTTCACACAATCTTTGTGGGATTGTGATTTTTATTACTTTTCTCTTGCCAACCTTTCCGACTTATGCTAACAGCTCACATATATTGGGCTTCCATACTGTTGCCATGGCAGAGAACTGTCCATTTTCTGGAGGGGTGCTGGACCGTTCGAGTCGAGGGACAGGTCACATAAAAGTTGGTTTTTGAAATAACTTGAGAATACTAAAGTTAAGGGAAGGGGAGAGATGATCAACATTAATGTGACGCTATTGATTCAGATGGGTAACTTCTTGGTCCTGCTTTTCCTGATGAATCTCGTTCTGTATCGGCCCATTCGCCGCATTGTCGCTCAAAGGAAGCAGTTTGTTGATGAGCGGCAGGCGGAGATTGAGCGCATGGATGCAGATGTGAAGGCTTCCATTGAGAGCTTCAATCAAAAGATTCAGGACGCCCGCAGGTTGGGTCGTGAAAAAATTCAGGAATTGAAGGCTGCGGCGTACGAGCAGGAAAAGGAATTGACTCAGAAGGCCGTCGAACAGGCAGGAAAGCAGTTGCAGGAAATGCGTGCCCAGATTCAAGAGGAGATTCGAGGGGCGCGCGATCAGTTGAGCGGTCAGGTCAAGGCCTTTTCTGTGGAGTTGGCGCAGAAGATTTTGGGAAGGAGTCTTTAGATGGGCAAGGATCTGAGGGGGGACGAGATGAAGAAGAAGTGTTTGACGGTTCTCCTCGGTGCTGGGCTGCTCGTTGCTTGGTGTGGAGTGGCTTTGGCTTCCGAAGGGGGCGGTGGGGATCATGGTCTGAATTGGTTTGATTTTTCTCTCCGATTTTTGAATTTCGCTATTCTTCTTGCTATTCTGATCAAACTTCTCAAAAAACCAATCGGCAGTTTCTTTAGCACAAGGCGCCAGGACATTCAGGCCATGCTTGCGGAGCTGGAGCAAAAGAAGCAGGAAGCGGAACGGACCGCCGCTGAATATCAGCAGAAGATGGCCGCCCTGGAAGGGGAAACACAGAAAATCGTGGCGGAGCTTGTTTCTGAAGGTGAGGCTGAAAGGCTCAAAATCATCCAGTCGGCCGAGCGGCAGGCGGACTACATTCGCCAGCAGGCCCAGGTGGCTATTCAGCAGGAAGTGAAAGCGGCCAAGGAGAAACTGCAGGAAGAAATCAGCGAGCTGTCTGTGGCTGCCGCCGAAGAGATACTGCGTGAAAATATGCAGGCAGAGGATCAGGGTCGTCTGGTCCAGGACTTCGTGACGAAAGTGACGGATGCGAGTCGCGTGCAGGGTAAAGTTATTGAGGTTTAGGGGCTCGTTTTGGGGCGTGCGGGCGATAAAGATCGTGGACTGCTGTCTGGAGCCTAGCATAAGATAAAAATGGCAAGTGATGGAAATTGAAGCAACAAAAGAACAGATTTTGGTTGCAGTAACTTTAACCCCTGTGGAAGGCTTACGGTGGAGGCGAAGTGAGAAATCTAGTCATAGCCAAACGTTACGCGAAAGCGTTGTTCAACCTGGCCCTTGATGGAGGCTGGGTTGGGCAGTACGGACGGGAGTTGGACGGGTTTGTGCAACTCCTCGGGGAGCTTCCAGATTTTGCGGACGCCGTTCAAAACCCCCTGTATCCGGAGGCGGCGAGAAAAGCGTTGTTTTATTCTGTGGCTGACAAGGCCGAAATGACGCCCATAATGAAGAGCTTTATCAATCTTCTTATCGAAAAAAAGCGTGTGCAGCACATAGGGGATATTGCTGACTATTACCACAAGCTGATCGACGATCATGACAATGTCGCACGCGCCCAACTCAAGGCGGCTACACAGTTGGATGAACCGGTCATTCAGGAGATCGCTCAAACGCTCGAAAACATGACAGGGAAAAAGATCGTCGTTGAGTTTCAATTGGACCCCACCCTGATCGGGGGGGTTGTCGCTCAAATCGGCGATTTGGTTTTGGATGGGAGTGTAAGGCGACAGTTGCTCAACTTTAAAGAAACTTTGAAGAGGGGTGCGTTAGGTTAATGGAAATCAGAGCAGAAGAAATAAGCCAAATTATTCGAGATCAAATCAAGGACTACGAGAAACAGGTCGAGCTCAGTGAAACTGGGCGTGTGCTTTCCGTCGGTGACGGTATCGCTCGTGTCTATGGCGTTGAAAAGTGCATGTCTATGGAGTTGCTTGAGTTCCCTACCGATGTGGGAATCATCTACGGTCTGGCACTTAACCTGGAAGAAGACAATGTGGGTGTTGCCATCATGGGCGAAGACATCCACATCAAGGAAGGTGCTGAGGTCCGGAGGACGGGGCGTATTGCCGAAGTGCCGGTCGGTGAGGCGGTCTTGGGGCGTGTTGTGGACTCCGTGGGTAACCCTCTGGATGGGCAAGGCCCCATTGAAGCTAAAGAATTCTCCCGAATCGAAGTGATCGCGCCGGGCGTTATCGCACGCCAATCCGTAAATGAACCCATGTATACGGGACTCAAAGCCATTGATGCGATGACCCCTGTCGGTCGCGGGCAGCGTGAATTGATCATCGGTGACCGTCAGATCGGCAAGACAGCTATCGCGGTGGATGCTATCATTAATCAGAAAGATTCCGGTATTTACTGCATCTATGTTGCGATTGGGCAAAAGAAGTCTACTGTGGCACAGGTCGTGGACACCCTTCGGAAGCACGGGGCGATGGACTATACAACGGTCGTCGTGGCAGGCGCCAGTGACCCTGCTCCCCTCCAGTACGTGGCCCCCTTTGCAGGGTGTGCTATGGGCGAGTATTATCGTGACCGCGGAAAACATGCTTTGATCATCTATGATGATCTTTCAAAGCAGGCAACGGCATATCGCCAGGTTTCGCTCCTGTTGCGCCGTCCTCCTGCGCGTGAAGCATTTCCAGGCGATATTTTCTACAACCACTCGAGGCTGCTGGAGCGTGCCTCCAAAATGAACGCCGAGTTGGGTGGAGGCTCCCTGACAGCTTTGCCTATCATCGAAACGCAGGCGGGCGACGTTTCCGCATATATTCCCACGAACGTTATTTCCATCACCGACGGTCAGATTTATCTGGAGCCGAGTCTTTTCTTTGCAGGTGTTCGGCCCGCGATCAACGTCGGCCTTTCGGTTTCCCGTGTAGGCGGCGCAGCCCAGACCAAGGCAATGAAGCAGGTGGCGGGTCGTTTGCGTCTCGACCTTGCGCAGTACCGCGAACTTGAAGCTTTTGCCAAGTTCGGTAGCGATCTGGATAAGGGAACACTGGCTCAACTCAATCGTGGCAGCCGCCTGGTTGAATTGTTGAAACAACCTCAGTATCAGCCCATGTCCGCCGAGAAGGAAGTTATGTCCCTTTACGCGGGGACAAGAGGGTACCTTGATGCGGTGCCCTTGGAAAAAGTCAGCGAATACGAAGGCCAAATGCTTGCCTTCGTAGAGAGGAAGTATCCCGAGATCTTTACCGAACTCAAAGAAAAGCAAGTTATCGGCGATGACTTGGATCAGAAGATGAAAAAAGCTTTGGAGGAGTTTGCCGAGGTTTTTCAGGGCTAATTGGCGTCCAAATTGAAACGTTAGGAAAAGAGAGAGTGTGCTATGGCAACACTAAGGGACATCAAGAGAAAAATCGACGCCGTTAAGAAGACCTCGCAGATCACCAAGGCCATGAATATGGTGGCTGCTGCCAAGCTGCGTGTGGCTCAGCAGAACATGGAAAAATTCCATCCGTACGCAACCAAGTTCAATGAGGTGATATCCCGTTTGGCCGTGGGCGTTGAGGATGACGGTTCATTTGAGCTTCTGAAACAAAGAGAGGAAGTCAAGAATATTGAGCTCGTCCTTTTGACTCCTGATAGAGGTCTTTGCGGCAGTTTCAATAACAACCTCATTGTGACCGCCGAGAAGTTCATCGCTGCCAAGAAGGCTGAGGGGATTACCGTCACACTCACAGCAGTTGGCAAAAAAGGTTATGATTATTTCAGGCGTCGAAATATCGAAATCAGCAAACGGATGACTGGGATTCTCAATAAGCCCAGTTATGATGACGCAGTGGATCTCGGTCGCGAACTGATTGCAAAGTTCGAGAGTGGGGTTTGCGATGAAGTTTATGTCATCTATAGCAACTTCATCAGTATAGTGAGGCAGGCGCCTGCAGTTTTCAGGATGCTGCCCATTGCTCCTGAAAAAACCGAAGGGGGAGAAGGCGGAAGCAATGTGGAATACATCTTCGAACCTTCCCATGATGCACTGTTGAACGATTTGCTGCCAAACTACGTTTTTATAGAACTCCTCGAATACTTTTATCAGACTGCGGTTGGTGAGCATGCTGCTCGAATGGCAGCCATGGAAAATGCGACCAGTAACTGTAAAGAGCTGGTAAGAACCCTGACGCTTACATACAACAAGGCGAGACAGGCTGGTATCACCAAGGAGCTCATGGACATCGTTGGCGGCGCCGAAGCCCTGAAGAAATAAAAGGTAAGCTGGCTGCTTCCCTTGATTTAAGGAGGTTATAAGCCCATGAATATGGGGAAAATCGTGCAAGTCATTGGAAACGTTGTGGACGTTGAGTTCGAAGAAGGCAAGCTTCCCCCACTCCTGAACGCCTTGTTTGTGTCAAACCCCGGAATCAGTTCCGAGGAAGACAATCTTGTCCTCGAAGTGGCTCAGCACCTGGGTGACAACGTGGTGCGCACCATCGGAATGGACTTGACGGATGGTCTTGTCCGCGGAATGCCGGTCAAGGATACGGGCAAACCCATCATGATGCCTGTGGGTGAGGCTGTGTTGGGGCGTGTTATCAACGTTGTGGGCAGGACCGTTGATGGTCTTGGTCCTGTTAAGACGGACAAATACATGCCGGTCCACCGCCCCGCTCCTCTATTCACCGAACAGGATACGTCGGTAAAGGTACTCGAAACGGGTGTAAAGGTCATCGATCTTCTCGTTCCCTTTCCACGTGGCGGCAAAATGGGGATGTTCGGCGGTGCCGGTGTCGGCAAAACCGTTGTTATGATGGAAATGATCCATAATATCGCCATGCAGCACGGTGGTATTTCAGTATTTGCCGGCGTAGGCGAGCGTACGCGTGAAGGAAACGACCTGTATCATGAAATGAAGGATTCAGGCGTTCTGCCCCGTGCCGGTCTTGTTTATGGCCAGATGACGGAGCCGCCTGGAGCTCGTGCAAGGGTTGCACTGTCCGCCTTGACCGTTGCGGAGTACTTCCGTGATGTGGAAGGGCAGGATGTGTTGCTCTTCGTAGACAATATCTTCCGGTTCACCCAGGCTGGTGCCGAGGTGTCCGCCCTCCTGGGTCGTATGCCTTCTGCCGTTGGTTATCAGCCTACATTGGGTACGGACCTCGGTGCACTGCAGGAACGTATTACTTCAACGACGAAGGGTTCTATTACTTCCGTCCAATGCGTATACGTGCCCGCTGACGACTTGACCGACCCTGCTCCCGCTACGACGTTTGCTCACCTGGATGGTACCGTCGTTCTCTCCCGTCAGATTGCCGAGCTCGGTATCTATCCTGCGGTGGATCCACTGGATTCGACGTCCCGCATTCTGGATCCTAATGTCTTGGGTGAGGCTCATTACAGCACCGCACGCGAAGTTCAGCAGATCCTTCAGAAGTACAAAGACCTTCAGGACATCATCGCCATCCTGGGTATGGATGAGCTTTCTGATGAAGACAAGCTGACTGTAGCTCGGGCCCGAAGAATTCAAAGATTCCTCTCGCAGCCGTTCCACGTTGCGGAAACGTTCACTGGCGTGGCTGGGAAATATGTAAAGATGGAGGATACCATTAGAGGCTTTAGTGAAATTTGCCAGGGAAAATACGACGACATTCCCGAACAGGCGTTCTATATGGTAGGATCCATTGAGGAAGCGGTTGAGAAGGCCAAGCAAATGTCTGCATAAGCAAAGAGAGTGGTGAGCGTATGGCCGATAAGATTCTGTTGGAGGTTGTGACCCCCGAGAAAACGGTGTTGAGTGAAACGGTGGATATTGTCGTTGCTCCGGGGGAAGAGGGTGAGTTTGGTGCGTTGCCCAACCACATCCCGTTTGTGAGTAAATTGAGGGTTGGGGAACTGAGGTTCCGCATAGGGGCGACAACGCGCTATGTAGCCATAATGGGCGGGTACGCAGAGGTCCTGCCCGATCACGTCACTATTCTGGCATCGGCCGCAGAAGAGGCCGGGGAAATAGATGTCATCAGAGCGAAGGCTGCAAGGGAGCGCGCTGAGCGCCGGCTGGCGGAGGCTAAAGATCGTTATGAGTTTGCGGTGGCGCAGGCTGCGTTGCAAAGAGCTATGGCTCGGCTGCGCATTGCTGAAAAAGCTTGATGGATAGATCTCAGTAAGTTTCTTGAGCACGACTGGAAAGCCCTTCCGATGGAAGGGCTTTTTTTGCTGGGGGGGGAAGCAAGCAAATTGGGATTCTATTGATGTAAAGGTGCCCATGCAAGGTGGAATCACGGGATTGGATTGAACCAGGATAATCATCGTTCAGCGCGCGTTTACCGCAGAGGACACAAAGAACGCTAAGGATAAGGCTGCTTTTTTCCACTCCGCGATATCTACGCAATCAGTGGATATGCAATGGCGGTGAACGGCTAAGAAGCAAGGATGATAGCCGCGGAGATTCAGCTTGACTTATTTTTCTTTTTTTGAATAAAATAATAATAAAATATAAAGGCTGAATCGATTGAATATACCTAGGAAAGAGGGTGGTTTGCAAGGTATTGAACCTTCTGAATTCCTGTCTTTCATAGGCCTTAGATAGTTGACGAGGGCGATTATTTGCCGCAAAGAAAGCTTGCAAAGGCTCAAATGGCTTCGATGGTTCCTGTGTTCCAGCGCATTTGAGAGAGTTAGACGATTCTGACCGCAGTCTGAGAGTGAAACTGAACAAGGCACCTTGCAGAGATTCGGATTTATAGAAAACTTCGAGTTTTGTATTTGGAGGAACACCTCGAAAAGGCGTCTTCTATAGTCACAGTGAGGCGGAAACCCGAGGCCGACTGTGCGTGGAAATGGCTTTAGTTCATATAGGTGGCGCCTCAGGACAGGGAAGCCGCTAGAAAATTGTGGCCGCAATGGCCATTGCAAAATACAAAGAGTCCCCTGCTGTGTTTGTGATTGGTGGAACGTTCCTGTTCCAACAGCAACAAAAGGGGAGCCCCCTCTTGCTCCGGTGTGCATGTCAGGGTACTGAAAGCCTAAAGGAGTGATGGGGCACCCACCTTAACTTTTCGGTTCATGGCCGACCACCAACACGGCACTATGCGGGGGGTTTAGTTTAGCTCTCTTTTGAATATCGGTATCTTCAGGCAATTATTTTGCTCTGGGTGTTGTAACCTCTCAGAGTTGCCGCAACAGAATTCGGTTTAATTCTAATAATCCCGCCTAGTAAGCTTTGTCCTTGAACGGTTGCCCGTTTCTATCAAATCACGTATTTCTGATAATGAGCAATATATCTGAATTGGGGCTTAGAGATGTGTGCATTTTTCCCCTTTGTGTCGAACGGACGTCGTTAGAGGGAAATGGATTGAAAAATCAAAATATTGGAATTCTCTGTGTCCTTTGAAAGGAATGATTCGTTATGGGGTCTATGTCGGGTTTTGTGCTGATCCTGTTAGGTTTGTTGGGAGGGGCGGGGTTAGGAGTTGCTTTTCGCCAGTATTGGTTTGAGAAGCGGACTGAAAGTCTTCAAGAGCAGGCAAAAAATATCATCAATGAAGCTCGAAAAGAAGCTGAAACAATAAAGAAGGAAGCCATCCTTCAGGCAAAAGACAGTTTGTTTCAGATGAAAGCCGAATTCGAGCGGGAGAGTAAAGAAAATAGAAAGGAATTTCAGGCTCTTGAAAAGAGAATCCTCCAAAAGGAAGAAAATTTGGACAAGAAGTCCGAAGCGCTGGATAAGCGAGAGGCGACCATAGGGAAGAGGGAAAAGCTTATTCTCCAACAGGAAAAAGAAATTGGTGAGAAAGAAAAGGAGCTGCAGTCCTTACTCGAAAATCAGAGGAAGAAGCTCGAGGAGCTTTCCGGGATATCCACGCAGGAAGCGAAAGAAATGTTGATCAAGGCTCTGGAAAATGAAGCCAGACATGATGCCGCCTTGCTGGTCAAAAGAATCGAAACGGAAGCCCGTGAGATTGCAGATAGAAAAGGAAAGAATATTATCGCATTGGCCATACAACGTTATGCAGGCGACTATGTCGCGGAAAAAACCGTTTCCGTGGTGAACTTGCCGAACGAAGAGATGAAGGGGAGAATCATAGGAAGAGAGGGGCGCAATATCCGTGCGATCGAGGCTTCCACGGGGGTTGATTTAATCATTGACGATACTCCTGAGGCGGTGATTTTGTCCGGATTCAATCCTGTTCGTCGAGAAGTTGCCAGAATATCTCTCGAGAGACTCATTTCGGATGGAAGGATTCATCCTGCGCGCATTGAAGAGATTGTAGAGAAAGTAAACGCAGAAATCGAGACCACCATCCGGGAAGCGGGTGAGCAGGCAGCCTTTGATGTAGGCGTTCATGGAATTCACCCCGAATTGATCAAGCTTCTTGGGAAATTGAAATATCGGACGAGCTACGCACAGAATGTGTTGCAGCATTCCAGGGAAGTGGCGTTTCTATGTGGAGTGATGGCTTCGGAACTGGGATTGAACGAAAAGCAGGCGAAGCGGGCCGGATTGTTGCACGATATAGGGAAGGCCACGGATCATGAAATAGAAGGCCCACACGCAACCATCGGCGCGGATTTGGCGAGAAAATATGGAGAAAGCCAGGCAATCATCCATGCCATTGCCGCTCATCATGAAGATGTCCCTGCAGAAGATATCCTGGCAATCCTTGTGCAGGCTGCCGATGCTTTATCGGGCGCTCGGCCTGGGGCTCGAAAAGAACTTTTGGAAACCTACGTGAAGCGTCTTGAAGGGTTGGAGAAAATCGCAGCATCCTTCCCCGGAATCAGCAAAGCTTATGCGATACAAGCCGGTCGGGAATTGCGAATTATTGTGGAGAGCGGGTCTGTGGGAGATGCCGAAGTTGTGTTGCTGAGTAAGGATATTGCAAAAAAAATTGAGAGTGAGATGACGTATCCTGGACAAATCAAGGTCACCGTGATTCGTGAGACGCGCGCAGTAGAATATGCTAAGTAATCAATATATGAAAAATCATGCTCGATAGCGTATGGATGATGAGAAAATAGTTTTATTGTTCTTTTCCGGGCATTTTTCTAACAAAAAATGTAAATCCTACTGCTCGGCGAGTTCCTGAGTGTTCATTTTTTTCTGTGAAGGAGAATGGGGTGTCGATTACCGAGAATGTTTACGATGTCCTTAAACAACGAGGGTTTGTTGCTCAGGCAACGGATGAGGAGGAGTTAAGAGCATATCTCTCCAAACCGGCCTCTTGCTACATCGGTTTTGATCCGACTGCAGACAGTCTCCATATCGGGAGCATGGTTCCCATCATGGCTTTAGCTCATATGCAAAGAGCAGGGCACCGTCCACTTGTCCTCGTAGGAGGAGGCACTGGAATGGTGGGGGATCCCAGCGGTAAAACAGAAATGCGGCAAATCCTCAGTGTGGAGCAGATTCAAGCCAATGTGGACGCTCTGAAACAGCAATTGTCACATTTCCTTGATTTTGGGGAAAACAAGGCGGTCATGCTCAACAACGCAGACTGGTTACTGAACCTTGGGTATATAGAGTTTTTGAGAGATATCGGTAAGCATTTCAGTGTCAACCGGATGCTGGCGGCTGAAAGTTATAAGATGCGTCTGGAAACCGGCCTCAATTTCATTGAATTCAATTATATGCTGCTTCAGGCATATGACTTCTATTATCTCTCACAACACTACGACTGCAATCTTCAAATGGGGGGCAATGACCAATGGGGCAACATCGTGGCGGGGATCGAACTCATTCGGCGCAAGTCAGGAAAGAATGCCTTTGCCATTACATTTCCCCTTCTGACTACCGCTTCGGGGGCTAAAATGGGAAAAACGGCTTCGGGTGCGGTCTGGCTGAGTCCCAAGAAGACAAATCCTTTTGAATTTTATCAGTATTGGGTGAACACTGACGATCGTGATGTGGACAGGTTCTTGAAACTCTATACTTTTCTTCCAATGAAGGAAATCCAGGCAGTTGAGGGGTTGGAAGGGCAGGAACTGAACGTCGTCAAAACAATACTTGCGTACGAGGTGACCTGTCAAACTCATGGTGCTAAAGAAGCCTTGGCAGCTTACGACGCGGCAAGCAGCGTTTTTGGTCGGCGGCATTTACCGGAGGATCTACTGCCCTCGAGTTCCATACCACGTCGTGCCAGGGATGAGTTGCAGGGGGTTCCCTGCACAGTAGTTCCTATGAGTAGGGTAAAGGAAGGTGTTCCAGCGTTCGAACTGTTTGCGGAAATAGGTTTGTGTGAATCTAAAAGTGCCGCTCGCCGCCTCATTCAGCAAGGCGGTGCCTACGTGAACGAAGAACGCCTCAGGGCGTTTGATGAACATATAGGGCCTGATCATGTCAAAGAAGGTGGTATCTTCCTCAAGGCGGGTAAGAAGAAAATTCACCGTATTGTGGTTGAAGGCTGAGGAATGGATGCAGAGGCGTCGGGCCAGAATGTATGTATAACGTCGGTACGGATGACCATCGGACAAAAGGTGCCGGCAATTCCGGGCAATATCGCGCGATCTGGTGCGTGAAAAGAGTATAAAAGACTTTTGGATGTTTTATTTTTGCATCCTGACATAAAAAATCAGTTGACAAAAGGGTGCCTGACGAGTAAGAAAGGCACCTTCGCTTCGGGAGATCGACAGAGAACGGGGCGAAAGGAAAGCGAAGTAAAAAAAGATTAAAAAGATCCTTGACAAGCAGCAAGGAAATCAGTAGAAAGGCACCTTCGCTTCGGGAGATCAACAGAAAACGGGGCGAAGGGAAAGTAAAAAAAAAGATTAAAAAGATCCTTGACAAGCGGCAAGGAAATCAGTAGAAAGGCACCTTCGCTTCGGGAAAGGGAGCGAGGGGGTTAAAGA